>DATLAR010000031.1:0-7701 GCA_035527355.1 Planctomycetota bacterium | reverse complement strand
CCATCCCTGCCGAAGATAGATTCCAAGCCGGACAACCAATACATTTCAGCATCAAGACATCCAGCGTCGGCGAAAGATGGTCGCCACTCTCCAATACTGCCGCGGTTACGATACCTGGCGATGTGCGGCTGCCCGGCGACGTGAACGGCGACTGCAAGGTGAACGTGCTGGACCTGATTTTCATCCGGAACCGCCTGAACGCCAGCCCCGACACCGGCGACAACTGGAAAGCGGACGTGAATGAAGACGGCAAGATCAACGTGCTTGACCTCATCTTCGTGAGGAACCGGCTGAACACACAGTGCCCTTAGGCACGGCGGACTCCAACAGAAACAGCATGGCATCCGGGCGGGTCTTGTTGCCGTGGCCACATCTATTCGTGTGCAACCTTGACTTCCGCCACACCGAAGGATATAATTCGTTAGTCGGTTCAGATCACGCCACGAGGTTCGATTATGACCAGAATACCAATAGCTTCGATAGTCCTCTCGCTGCTGCTGGCGGCGGTTTGCCGGGGCGATATCCTGCACCTCAAAAACGGCAACAAGATCGAAGGGCAAATCACGTCTGAAGGCGACGCCGACGTGAGAATCCGCACAACCGTCGGCTCTGTTACAATCAAACGCGACGACATCGAGCGCATAGAGAAGAAGGTGTCGCCGCTTCAGCAGTACGAGAATACCGCCGGGACAATCGATGACGACGACAGCGTGGGGCATTATACGCTTGGAATGTGGTGCAAGGAAAACGGCCTCAAGAAGCAGGCGAGGGAGCAGTTCCTGAAAACTCTTGCCGCCAATCCCGAGCACGTGGATGCGCACAAAGAGCTTGGCCACGTGCTGCACGCCGGAAAGTGGATGACCGAAGAGGAATCGATGAAGGCGAAAGGTTTTGTGCTGCACCAGGGCCGCTGGATAACCTCGAACGAAGCCGAGGGCGTGGCGCAGAAAACGCGGCAGGATGACTGGCGGGCCAGGCTGAAAAGCGCGGCCGATACATTGCAGGCCGGCAACCTGGCCGCCGGCCGCAAGCTCTTCGATTCTATCACAGCCTCCACGCCCGAGCCTGCCGCCGTGGCCGCTGCACTCGTCAGCCTGGCCGAGCATCCGTCGGCCGAGGCACGGAAGGAGATCGTGAAGGCGCTGGGCAGGCTCCGCACGCCGGAGGCGTTCGACGGCCTCATCGAGGTGCTGCTGAACGAGAAGAGCCTCGAAATCGCGCAGGCGGCCGTGACCGAGGCGAGGAAGATCAACGGCAAACGCGCCGTCCGGCAGTTGACCACCGCCCTCAACGATATCCGCTTCAGGATTTCGACGGCAGCAAACGACCAGAAGCCCGCGCTCGTGCGCGCCGTCGAACGCGGCTGCCTGGCGCTGGGGCTTTTCGGCGACGATATGGCCGTGCCGGAGCTGGTGAATTGCCTCGTGATCGAGGTCAACTACGCCCACGACGTGTCATCGCCCACGAAAACCGAAGGGCCGCTCACCTCAACCACTACGCCGTTCGGCACGGTTGGCGGCGTGCCGATCGAAACCACCACTACCAGTTCGGTTTCGATTACCACCAAATCGTCCGATACCGAAATCGTCAGATTCTTCTACAACGACGAGGCCAGCTCGGCGTTGCGTTCGATCACCGGCCAGCGGTTCGATTTCGAGCGCAAGAAATGGCTGCAATGGTGGGCCGCCCGAAAACCGGTGCTCCCGCCGGAAGAAGATGAATTCGACATGTAGAGGCGGGCGGCATCTTCCTAACGCGGACGAGCCGCAACCAATCGGGCTGCTTTGGGCAACCGATGAAGTGCAGCGGGTGTCGTTGCAGGGTGCAAAGGATTCGTGCGCGAGAAGAGTGTTCAACGTGTGTCGTTGTAGGGACGGACTGAAGGCCGGGTTTAACGCTTTCACATGCGAGCAAAGGGACCATCCGGCCGAAGTCGTCCGCCCTCTCACGAAGAACGGTAACGAACATGCAGTGGGCAGACAGATTCCGCGCCCGCAGGCGGGGGGGGCAATCCAGCGTCACGTCGCGAAGAGCGCATCGACGAAGCGGTCGGCATCGAAGGTGTCGATGTCTTCCATCTGCTCGCCTATGCCGATGAACTTCACCGGTATGTTGAGCTGCTTGCGGATGGCTACAACAATGCCGCCCTTGGCGGTGCCGTCGAGTTTCGACAGAATGATGCCAGTGAGGCCGATCGCTTCGTTGAACAGCTTGGCCTGCGAAATGGCATTTTGGCCGGTGGTGGCATCGAGCACCATGAGCACCTCGTGCGGTGCGGCTGGCACTTTCTTCCGCAGCACGCGCTCGATCTTGCTGAGTTCCTGCATCAGGTTGCGTTGCGTATGCAGCCGCCCCGCGGTGTCCACTATCAACACGTCCACCCCGCGTGCCACGGCGGCCTCGATGGCGTCGTATGCCACCGCCGCGGGATCGGACCCCTGCTGGTGCTTGATGATGTCTACACCCGTGCGCTTGCTCCAGATGTCTAACTGCTCAACGGCGGCCGCGCGGAAGGTATCGCTGGCCGCCAGCAGCACCTTCTTGCCTTCCTGCCTGAAATAGTGCGCCAGCTTCGCGATGGAGGTGGTCTTGCCCGAGCCGTTCACGCCGGCCACCAAGATCACGGTGGGCGGGCCGTCGGCCAGCCGGATGCGGTTCTCTTCCTGCCGCAGAAGTTCCTTCATCCTGTTCTTCACGTATTCTTCCAGCCCCTCGCCGTTTTTGATCTCGCCCTGTTTCCATGCGGCGCGCGTGCTCTCTATGATCTCGTGCGTGGCCTCGATGCCCATGTCGGCCGAGATCATCACCTCCTCGAGCTGCTCGATGGCGCTCTCGTCAACGCGATTGAGCAGTTGGAAAACGCCGCGCAGGCCCGACGACAATTTTGTGCGCGTCTTCTGCAGGCCGGACTTGAGTTTCTCTACAGGTGCAAAAAGCTTCTTGAAAAACATCTAGCTGCGTTCCTCCTCGCCGTCCGGCCTGGGCAGCAGCCTCGCGATAGAGGCCACCGCTGCGGCCGCGGCGATCCGTTCCACGTACGGCCCGGGCACGCGAACGCGCCCTATCATTATCTCCGCCTTGCGCTTGCCGTGGCAGTCCGACCCGCCCGATACCAGCAGGCCCATCCGCTGGGCCATATCCAGATAATGAGCGGTCTGCTCGCGGCTGTAAATCGGGTAATACGCCTCGAGCCCGTTCAGCCCCATCTCGACGAACAGCGGGATGTAATGATCGCGATCCGTAACGCCGGGATGCGCCAGGATCGACACGCCGCCAACGCCATGAATGGCGGCGATGGCATCTTCCACCTTCAAATATCTTTTCGGCACAAAGGCCGGCCCGGAATCGCCCACGTAGCGGTAAAACGCCTCGGAGATGTCCTTCACGTGGGAATGATCCACGAGAGCCTGAGCCACGTGCGGGCGGCCGGGCGAGCCGCCGTCGGCCGAGTCGACCACCTCCTGGCCATCGAGTTCCACGCCCATCTTCTTCAGCTTATCGACCATTTCGAAAATCCGCTCGCGGCGCGCCGTGCGGATGTCGTCTAGCTTCTGCAGGAAATCGGGATCGACGGTGTCGAGGTGGAGCCCGATGATGTGAAATTCCTGCTCGCCGTGGTAAGCGGAAATCTCGGCGCCGGCGATCACCTCAACGCCGCAGCGGTCGCCGTGCTGCTGAGCTTCGGGCACACCGGCCATGCTATCGTGATCGGTAATAGCGATCACATCGAGCCCGGCGCCATGAGCGCGCTCCACCACTTCCCGCGGCGTAAACGTGCCGTCCGAGCAGTTTGTATGGATGTGCAGGTCTGCTTGTATTTTACTGGCCATAATAGTATTGCGGCAGGCTGAAAAGCCCCTGTGCCTCCTTCGCGCTGATCCTTTTCGTTCGATTTCTGCTCCACTCTCATGTTACCAGATTCCCGCCGCATATTCAACCTTCAAAGTCTTTCCGGCGCGGCACCCGTCAACTTCCCTTGATTTCGCGGCGGAAGGTGAATACAATTTTCTGCGCTTGAAAATAAGCACCACGAAAGGAGACGCACTGGTGGAAAAACTTCGCATGGCAATCATCGGCACCGGCGGCATGGGCTCGGCCCACGCCGGTTTCGTGCAAAATATCGAGGAAGTGAAGCTTTGTGCAGTGTCCGACGCCCGCCCCGATGCCGCCGGCAAACTCGGCGAGAAATACTCGATACCCGCGTATGGCGATTACCGCGAGATGCTCAAGAATGAGAAGCCCGACTTTGTGCTGATCGCGGTGCCGCATCCGGCGCACATGAAGGTGGCGCTCGATGCGTTTGCCGCCGGCGCGCACGTGCTGTGCGAAAAGCCGCTGGCATCGAATCTGATCGAGGCCGACAGGATCGTCGAGGCCGCCGAAAAACGGCGCAAGCTCCTGGGCGTGATGTTTCAGCAACGCACCGAGCCCGCCAAACGCAAGCTGCACGAGATCGTCAACAGCGGCATGCTTGGCGAGCTTACGCGCGTCACAATGGTATCAAGCTGCTATCGCAGCCAGGCATACTACAACAGCGGCGCGTGGCGCGGAAGCTGGGCCGGCGAGGGCGGCGGCGTGCTGCTGAACCAGGCCCCTCACGACCTCGACCAGTTCATCTGGATCGGCGGCGTGCCCGTGGAGGTGCAGGGTTTCGTTGAAACCACGCCGCTGCACGACATCGAAGTGGAAGACTCGGCCACCGCCCTCGTGAAATACGCCAACGGCGCCCGCGGCTCGATTCACGTGAGCACCGTGGAGCACCCATCCACGTATCACTTCGAAATCTGCGGCGACCGCGGCAAGGCGGTATTCGACGGCGCGGCGATCAAGCTCTGGCTCGTGCAGCCCGGCATCAGCGAATTCACCCGCACAAGCGCCATCGGCTGGTCGTTTCCCGAAGTAACCGAGCAAGCGGTAGAGATACCCGCCCAGCCGCCGGCCGCCGGCGCAACGCCCCTCACCACCCACGCCGTGCTCACGCGCGACTTCGCCAACGCGATCATGGAAAACCGGCAACCGCTGGCCCCCGGCCGCGAAGGGCTGTGGTCGCTGGAGCTGGCAAACGCCATCATATACTCGAGCCACCGCAAAAAACCGGTGAACCTGCCGCTGAGCCGCCAGGCATACAACAGCTTCTTCAAAGACAAATGCAAAACCAGCAGATATAAGGGCTAAGCCCAAGCCAAGAAGGTGCAAGGTGCAAATGACATTTTGCGCGCTTGTGCGGGTTGCCCGCATTCTTCATCTTCTTGCATTGGAAATCTGCGGGATTTTCTGACTTTTCTTTCCCGGCAAGCTATACATCCTGCTGTGTACCGGGCCTTGCTTTTCCACAACACCTTGCCCGTGTGACCATACCTGTCATACACCTTGAGACTGCTGCGAAAAAAACGCTGCGACCATTCCTGTCATACGCTTCCCGTATAATGAGGATAGATTGAAGAACCGGAGGAAGGCGCCACCGCGGCGGGCAACGCGGAAGTCATGATGAAAGAGTCCGACAGAAAGGAGCAAATTATGACGCCGAAGAGTTCGAAAACGCTGAAGCCGTTTCTGAGTGTGCTGAGTATTGGCGACCCGTTCGGCCACCTGAATCTCACGCTCGTGCCGCTACAGGGCCGGCAGGCACAGCCGGTCGATTACATGCTCGCCGCCGACGCGATCGGCGCGGGCGTGCTGGTGGTAACGGAGGTGAGCGAGTATGGCAGGGTGCCGGAGCTGCTGGCGGTGAGCAGTGCAGAGCAGATGATCCTGCTGCTTGACGGCGAGGAGCTGGTGGGTGCAAAGCAGAACCGCATACTGAATACCACGGTGCTGCTGCCGGCGCAGGCGCAAACGAAGATTCCGGTGTCGTGCGTGGAGCAGGGCCGTTGGCGGCACACGTCGCAGAAATTTGGCAGCGGCTCGTTCGCCACGTCGCATCTGCGTGCAAACAAATCGCGTAGCGTGGGCCGCAACCTGAGGCAGAGCGGCCAAGCCACCAGCGATCAGGGCGAGGTGTGGCAAGACGTGGCGCAATGCATCGCCGGCAGCGGGGTAACGTCGCCCACGGGCGCTATGCACGATGCAATGGAGCAGCGGCGCGACTTGCTGGATGCCTATCTTTCGGCGCTGGCGTGCCCGGCGGGCGCGTGCGGCGTGATTGCGTCGATCAACGGGCGGTTTGCGGCGCTGGATATGTTTGACAAACCGGAGACGCTGCAGCGTGTGTGGCCGCGGCTGGTAAGGGGCTACGCGCTCGATGCGATCTGCCGCAGCCGCGACACCGGCGGCGTGTTTACCGAGCGCGGTGCACAGGGGCTGCTCGAGCACGTGGGCGAGATCGAATGCCAGCCGTGTCCGTCGGCCGGCGTAGGCGAGGATTGGCGGCTGGAATCGCCGGGCGTGGTGGGCCAGGCGCTGGTGGTGGGCGAGACGTGCGTGCACCTTTGCGTTTTCCCGAACGACGACCCCGACCGCCGCGTCGAGGGCGGCCCATCGATTCAGGCGCCATCGAGCCGGCGGCGTCATCGCCAATAGGGCCACGGGCAGGAAAATGGAAGCCGTGTGGGAGGGGCAGCACGGATGGCTGAGATCAAGGGCAGGAGCCAACAGGAGCGGTGAGGGTGCGCCAACGGGGCACAGCGAGGGCGGGCAGGAAGGGGGAATGTCCCCGCAAACGGATGGAGACAGCCAGGCGCCGGCGGTTCGATTCCGCCGGCGCCGGCGATTTTTTCCGGGTGCAAGAGGCCCTGCTGGAGAAGTAGCCTGTTTGGGATCCAGTTGTGGCACAGACCAAAAAACTGTTTGACAAATCCCCGCGCATGCGTAATAATACTATAGCGTCACATTCTCAGGATAGGAAGAAAATGACAGCCAAACATGCTGCAAGAACGACTCCGATTCGCCTGGAATGGTCGGAGCGGGAAAGAAGCGTTCATTTCATTCCGGAAGACCAGGACCAGTTCGCTCTCACCGTGGAGGAGGTCATGCTGGCGTGCCAGGCCTATGAGAGGGGGAAACGTGCCCGCATTCAGACCAACATGAAGCGTCTATTGAATGAGCTCGGCGCCTGGATCAGCGATCATCAGCAGAAGATCACCGAGGGAATTCTTACCAAGCGCGACAATGGGCTTTTTTTCCTTGTCATCATGGCTGAACGCCGGTATGACGATGAGCTTGAGACGGAACTTGCCAAGCTTGACCTTGCAATGGCAAACGATGACGATCTAGCTATTTTCCAACTGAGCGTCTTGGCCCTGCCCAACTGTGAACGAAGCGAATATGAATCGTTTGTCGACCCCACCGTTTATCTAACCTATCAGCAGCGCAATGCCCAGAATAGACTCTCACATCAACCTGGCTGTTCATAACATCGAATGCGCTTGCCATTTGAACGCCACACCGCGCTTCCATGATTGGACAGCCACTGTCGCTTTCTATGCAGCTATACATGTGGTTGAGGCGGTCTTTGCCAACGAGAAACCCATTTTGCATGGTCAGTGCCACCAACGCCGTGAGCAGTTGCTGAAGCAGAAGTATCAGAATATCTATATTCCTTACCATGCACTTCGGGATGCGGCTGATGTTGCTCGCTATCTCGATAAGGCGGATTGCTTTTCGCTATTCATGGATCCGAGCCAAGTTCAGGCAATTCTCCTTCAACAGAAACTGACAAGCATTCTCAGATTGGCCCTGCAGATCGCACAGCTTAAGCCGCAG
>DATLAR010000030.1:0-17006 GCA_035527355.1 Planctomycetota bacterium | reverse complement strand
ATCAGCCAGAACGACCGAGAGACAGAAGCACCCGCATTCCACCGTCAGTTCACAAAAATACTTGCAAATCAGGTCAGAATGTGATATACTTGCTTGCACAGTGGGTTTCCGGGCTTCTCGGCGTTGTACCTACGATCTCTTACAGGGAGGAGGTTGCCGATTCGAGGCCAGCTAATGCCCACCAGCCCGGTTTGCCGCGGCAAACGCAATACCCGGCCCCGTAGCTCAATTGGTTAGAGTGCCAGACTGTCGATCTGGATGTTAGGGGTTCGAGTCCCCTCGGGGTCGCCAAAATAGAAACCCCGCAAGCCCTTGGTAATCAAAGACTTGCGGGGTTTTCTCGTGTCGTGAGGATTCCATGGCAGCGAATGCGCTGTTGACAGTAAATGGCATAACATGCCCCAGACGGCCCCCCGATTATCCCGAAATTGTCACGTTTTTTTCGACGCTTGCCGGCACATCAGCAAATTGGCGTGGGGCCTTCGGGCTCCCGCTGCCGGTGCATGTGGGGCGGCCTTTGCAGCCGCCCCCGGATGCCATGCTGTTACTGTTGGAGCCGCTGTGCCTAAGGACTGCCGGGGCGCCCCAACCGGGGCTGTCGACGGGCAAAGGTCGTGCCCTATACGTCCGAGCAACATACCTGAGGCCGGCCAACTTCTCGGGTGCGAGTCGCTTGAGTTCGGCCCAGAGCAGCCTAACGCGGACGAGCCGCAACCAAACAAAGGTGCTCCCCACCTCCCGGCCCCTCCCCGTGGGAGGGGGGGAGTCTTGTAGGGGGGGCATCGTTCGCTCGCCGATCAGTCATCTTGGATGGACATTGGGCTTCGGGCAAACTTCCAGCGGTACTTCCGGCCGTCTTGTGCGTTTAATACAGGTAGACCTCGTGCCGGGCTACGGCGCTCGGCCCGGAGATTGCCCGTCAATCCAACGCTCCGGCAAAAAAAACGGAATTCAATGGAATAAAAATCGGGATGTCGGGAACTATACCTTTGACGCATCAGGATCACCTCCGGATGGAGAGAAGCAATTTGCATCCGACCGACGCGGAGCTTATGCGCGATGCGGGTCGTGGCGATGAGGCAGCCTGTCGCGAACTGGTTGACCGCCACGCCCCAAACCTCTACCGGCTGGCATATTCGCTGGTGAACAATGCATGCGACGCCGAAGACGTGCTTCAGGAGACTTTTGCCGGGGCCTTTGGGCAGGCGGGGAGATTCCAGGAGCGGTCGGCGGTGAAAACGTGGCTTAGCCAGATTCTCGTAAGGCAGGCGGCAAAATGCCATCGCTCGCGGAAGAGGCACAGCATGACACACCTGGATTGGGCCTCCGAAAGCACCCGATGGCGACCCGTGGGAAAACCTCCCGGTTGCGCCCAAACGCAGTCTGACACCCGGGTCGACGTTCTGGCCGTGCTGCAAACATTGCCCCCCGCTCACCGCGAAATTGTCGTGCTTCGGGAAATGCAGGGGATGTCGTATGAAGAAATCGCAGCCGTGTTGGAAGTTCCTTGCGGAACTGTTGAGTCGAGATTGTTCCGTGCGCGTCTTGAGTTGAAGGAACGATTGAAGGATTACCTGCCGTGAATTTGCGGCGGCAGGAGGAACCAATGCATAATGCCTGCAAGCACACTTGGCGCGTGAGCGCATATCACGATGGCGAGCTGCCCCCGCAGGCGCGTATCGATTTCGAAGCGCATCTCCGCGAATGCGCCGACTGTGCGCGCGAGCTGAAGCGGCTGAGAAAGATTTCCGAGCTGTTGCGCGGTGCCCCGATACCCGATCTGCCGGCGCAGGTGCTCGCGCAGACGCGCGAATGCATCTCCGTTGCGAGAGATTATTCAGTATTCAAAATGGCCAGAATCCTCACCGCTGCGGCCGCAGCCATACTGGTCGTTTGCGGCGGATGGCTGTGGGATATCTCCGGGGAAAGCTATATGCCTCTGCAGGCGAGCGGTTGGGAGCAAGCCGCGGTTCAGCTCCGTGTCGAAACGTCAACCGGCGACTTCCAGCAGATCGCGCAATGGATAGTTGAAGACCTGTCAATGGAGAACGGTAATGACTAAAACGAAGCTTGTCGTTCTCTTGGGCTTCTGCACCGCCTTTGCCGCCGGGGCTGCCGCCGGAATGACCTTCACCCGGGCTACGCACAGGCCCCCCCACTTGTCGTATCTCAGCCGCGAGCTCGATCTCACAAGCCGGCAGCGCGAGCAGATGCAGCAGATATGGTCTGAAGTTTTGAGGGCACCGATGCGCCCGGAGCACGAGCAGCGGCAAGCCCTGCAACGCGAGAAAGAAGAGGCGCTGCTGGAGCTGCTGACGCCCGAACAAAAGACGAAGCGAAACGAGATTGTGCAAGAGCATGACCGCAAAATCGCCGAACTGGCGGCGGCAAGAAAGAGAGCATTTGACGAGGCTGTGCAGCAGACCAAGCAGATGCTCACCGAGCCGCAGCGTGAGAAATACGAAGAGATGCTTAAACAGCGCGCCGGCGGAGGTCGCCGGCATGGTCGAACAGGCATGGGTGCTCCGGGAGCAGACGCCAAGACACCCCCCCGCAGTGGGGAACCGGTGCGGTAGTGGCGGTTCTGCGGCACTCCAGAACTTCTGAGGAGAAGAATCATGGGTACTAGAAAAGCGATTTTGGGGGCGGTATTGGTGGGCATCGTGTTGAGCCTGAGCACGGCGATAGCCGGCGAGCGCCGCGGTGCGCGCGGCGGCGAGGCGCAGCGCATGGATCCCGAACAGATGCGCCAGCGGATGAGCGAGCGCCTGAAAGAGACCCTCAAGGTTTCGGATGAAGACTGGAAGGTGCTCGGCCCGATGGTCGAGAAGGTTCAAGCGCTCGCCCGCGATCTGAGCGGCGCCGGTGCGCGAATGCTCCTTGGCCGCCGGGGCGGCGAAGCTCAGCCCCAGCCCGAGAACGCCCCCGAGCAGTCGCCGGTTATTCTGGCGGCCCAGGCGCTGCAAACATTGCTGGAGAATGAGGCCGCGACCGTCAATGAGATCAAAGCCAAACTGACGGCCTATCGCGAAGCTCGCGAGAAAGCCAAGGAGGAGGTAGACAAGGCCAAAGCGGCCCTCCTCGAGGCCGTCACACCGCGCCAAGAGGCCCAGCTCGTGTTGATGGGCGTTCTGGAATAAAGTGGCAGGCCGTCGCCCGTCGTCCTATGGAGACGATGGGCGGCGGTTCTTTGAGCGCGTGAAGAAGCCGGGTGTGCCCGGTTCATCCATCACTCGTCGCTCAGCGGCTGTGTGAGAAGTCGGAAGACAGAAGTCAGAATAACGGCTTGGCTCGCCGGGCAAACGTCGGCTTCTTCTGAATTCCGACTTCTGGATTCTGGCTTCTTGGGTCTTTTCAAACACGCTCTCAGCGATCTCTTCCTTTTGTTTTCGGAAAGCGAGCGGGGCATGACCGACATTGTTGCGAAACTGATCCAGCAGGGCCTGCTGCAGGCGGAAGACGGCGAGCGCATTCGCGTAATGGTCGCCGGCGGAGCGCCGCTGGACCAAGCCCTTCTCGCGCAGCCGGGAGTTCCGGAGGAGCAGGTGCTCCGGTCGCTCTCGGCCGAATTTCGCGTGCCATATATCGACCTCGAGCTCAAGCATCCCGACCACGAGTTTCTGTCGCATTTTCCCGCCAGGGTGCTTCTTGAATACCGATTGCTGCCGCTTTATGACGAAGACGACGGCGCGGTTCGCGTTGCCACCAGCCGCCTGTTCGATACCGACGGTATGGACGAGCTGCGGCTGCTCTCGGGCAAAGACTGCCGGCCCGCCCTCGCCCCGGCCGGCGATATCGAACGCTGCTTGAAGCACTATCTCGGCGTGGGCGCCGACACGATGCAGTCGCTGATATCCGACTCAGGCGAGGCTATCCAGGTTCTCGATGAACCGGAAGACGGCGTGGACCTGTCGCAGGCGGCCGCAGATGCGTCGATCATCAGGTTCGTGAACGAAGTGCTGATGGAGGCAATCGGCCTTCGCGCGACGGACGTTCATTTCGAGCCTTTCGAGAACGAACTGCGCGTGCGGTACCGCGTGGACGGCATCTTGCAGGAAGCCGCCATCCCCGCGGAAGTGCGGCGCTTCCAGGCCGCAATCATCTCGCGGCTGAAGATACTAAGCCACCTCGACATCGCGGAGAAGCGTCTGCCGCAAGACGGGCGCATCAAGCTGCGCATCGCGGGGCGCGACATCGACGTGCGTGTCTCGGTGATCCCTATGCTTCACGGCGAGGCGGTGGTGCTGCGGCTGCTGGATCGCGGAGCTGCGCTCATGGGCCTGGAGCAGCTCGGGATGTCCGCTCGCGACTGCACCACGTTCGAGCATATCCTCAGCTTGCCGCACGGCATAGTGCTTGTTACCGGGCCCACCGGCAGCGGCAAAACCACCACCTTATATGCCGCGCTGTGCCGCATCAACGACATCGAGCGCAAGATAGTTACGATCGAAGACCCGGTGGAATACCAACTGCACGGCATCAACCAGATACAGATATCGACCAAAGCCGGCCTCACCTTCGCACGGGGGCTGCGCTCGATCCTGCGGCACGACCCCGACGTCATTCTCGTGGGGGAGATCCGCGACCGGGAAACGGCCGACATCGCGGTGCAGGCGTCGCTGACCGGCCACCTGGTTTTCTCGACCTTGCACACCAACGACGCGCCGGGTGCACCCGCGCGCCTGATCGATATGGGCATCGAGCCGTACCTCGTCGCATCGTCACTCGAAGCGGTTTTGGCGCAGCGCCTCGTTCGGCTCATCTGCCCGGCCTGCCGTGAGAGGATGCCGGAGGCGGAAGCGGCACGGGCGCGCCGGGAATACGGGCTGAACGAGCTGTCGGAATTGTGCCGCGGGCGCGGCTGCAGGGAATGCCAGGGAACGGGCTATCGCGGCCGGATGGGCGTGTTTGAGCTGATGCCGGTAACGGAAGACGTGCGGTCGCTGATCCTCGAGCGGGCGCCCGCCGGCGGCATCAGGAAAGCGGCCCAGCAGCACGGCATGAAATGTCTGCGGGAAGACGGATGGCGCCTCGTCATGGAAGGCCGCACAACAATCGAGGAAGTCATTCGCGTCACCAAGGACGAGCGGTTCAACGGGAATGGCGCTCCTGCGCCCGTCGCCGATGCAGCCGGCCAGGGAGGAGACTGATGCCTGTGTACACCTATACGGCTCTGGACCGGACGGGCAAAGGCGTGGGCGGCACGATAACCGCCGAAGGACGCGCCGCCGCCCTCGAGCTCGTCTCGGCCAAAGGCCTCCATCCGGTGACGATCGACGAGCAGGCGCCGCCAAGCGATGCGCCCACGGGCGGCGTTCGCGGCGGCGTTCGCGGCGGCCGCGTTTCACAGGCCAGCGTGGAAACGTTCACCCGGCAGCTTGCCAACCTGCTAGCCGCAGGTGTGCCGCTGAGCCGGGCGCTCCACATCCTCGCACGCGAGGCATCGCAGCCGGCGGCGCGCCGGCAATGGACGGCAATACACGACGACGTGGTGGGCGGGCGTTCGCTCGGCGACTCGCTGGAGAAGTGGCCGCGATCGTTTCCGCCGATCTATATCGCAATGGTGCGCGCCGGTGAAACCGGCGGATTCCTGGAATTGGTGCTCCAACAGATAGCGGATTTCCGTTCGCGGGAGCACGAACTCAAGGGCAAAGTAGTGGCGGCCCTTGTGTATCCGATTGTGCTGGCCACACTCGCCGCCGCGGTGCTCACATTCCTGCTGACATACTTCATCCCTCGTTTTTCGGCGATTTTCGACGAATTCGGCGGCGCTCTTCCTTGGCTCACACGGGCCATCGTGGCCGCCAGCGATTTGATCCTGAGGCGCGGGCTCGTCCTTCTCGCGGCGGGCGCCATCATCGTACTGGCGCTACGCAGGCTTTCGGTTTCCGATGTGGGGCGGCGGAAACTTGAACGCGCGATCCTGGGGCTTCCGGCAGTGGGCAAGGTGGTTGCCCGCTTTGCGCTCGTGCGATTCTGCCGCATGCTCGGCACGCTGCTTGGCGCCGGTGTTCCGCTGGTGCGGGCCCTGCGCGTGGCACGCGAGGCAATCGGCAACCAGACTTTGGCCGATACCGTTACACAAGCCATCGAAGACGTCCAGCGCGGCGCGCCGCTGGCAAGAAGCCTTGCCGCCTCGGAGCGGCTGTTTCCGGCATCGGTGATCGAGATGGTTGCGGTGGGTGAGGAAACCGGCCGGCTGAACGAAGAGCTGGTGCGGCTGTCGATCGCCTACGAAGCAGAGCTCGACCGGCGGCTGCGGATACTGGTGTCGCTGGCGGAACCGGCGCTACTGCTCATAATGGCGGGGGTGGTCGGCACGGTGGTTATCGGTATGCTGCTGCCTATATTCACCCTGCAAGACCTGATTCGATAGGGCGGGGCGCTGATGCAGACGATGGCTGATCTGCGAACGCATACAGAGGAGTAAAGACCACTATGACTTTGATCACAAGACGGGCGCGGCGCCCAGCCGCTCCGGCCGTTTCACGCGGCTTCACGCTAATCGAGCTGCTTCTGGTGCTCGTGATCCTCACCGCTCTTGCGGCGGTGGTGGTGCCCAAATTCACCAGCCGATCCGAGCAGGCGCGGATAACCGCCGCCCGCGCCGGCATCGCCAGCCTGGAGACGGCCCTCGAGGCTTTCGAAATCGACAACGGCCGCTATCCCACCACGGAAGAGGGCCTCAGAGCGCTGGCGGAGAAGCCTTTGAACGCCGTCGGTTGGCAAACCTCCTACATTTCCCGAGGCGTACCGAAGGACCCTTGGGGCAATCAGTTCATTTACCAGTGCCCCGGCAGATACAACACCGACGGTTACGACCTTTGCTCCTACGGCAAAGATGGCCGGGAAGGCGGCGGCGATGACATCGACAATTGGTCGGAGCGATGAGTGTCGCGGGCACCGCACGCCGCGGGGCGGCTTCACCCTTCTGGAACTCGTTCTGGTGATGGTGATCATTTGCACGGCTCTGGGCATGGCGGCGCCATCGCTGCGGGGTTTCTTTACCTCGCGCCAAACAACCGATGCCGCCGCACAGATCGTTGCCCTGGCGCAGTATGCCCGCACCAGTGCGATAGCCCAAGGGCGGACGTTCCGCCTGAACGTCGACACTCGGCAGGGCGCGTACTGGCTGACGGCCCAAACCGGCGGCGCCTTCCAGCCGCTTGCTTCTGATTTCGGCCGAGTTTTCCGCTTGCCCGAGGGAACTGCCGCGGTCTGGGAGACGCCGGAAGACGCCGAGGCACGTGGATGGATAGTGTTCCATCCCGACGGACGAACCGAAGCAGCCGCCATTCGGCTCGTCGGGCGGCAAGGCAGCAGCAGTCGGGTGATTTGTCCCTCGCCCGCAGAGCGATTTCGCGTGGAGGCATCGGGAGACGATCAATGAGACGGCACTCGAGGCGGCGGGCCGCATTCACACTGGTGGAAGTGCTGGCAGCGCTGGTGCTGGCCGCCATAGTTCTGCCCGTTGCGATGCGGGGGATTTCGCTGGCCACGATGGCGGCGTCGAACGCGAAGCACCAGATGGAGGCGGCATCGCTCGCAGAGGCAAAACTTGCCGAACTGGGCGTATCCGGCAATTGGCAAATGTCCAACCTCGCGGGCGATTGCGGCCGCGACTGGGCCGAATATCGGTGGGCCGGCGAGCTGAGCGACTGGGGAGACAATACGCTGCGGCAGCTCACGGTAAGCGTTTATTGGACGGCTCGCGGTTCGGAGCGTGCGGTTTCCCTCACAACGCTGGTCTGCGGCGGGAGCATGTGACGTGAGCCGGCAAACCAGGCACAACTCCGCGTTCACCTTGTTGGAGATGCTCTTGGCCCTGGCCCTGATGGGTATCCTGGCAACCGTTCTCTACAGCAGCTTCCGCGCGGGATTCCGAGCGCGCAGCCGAGCCGAAGCGGCGATTGATCCGGTGCGGCGTTCAACGCTGGCGCTCGAGTCTATGCGAAAGGACGTGGAGTCGGCCCTGCCGCCCACGGGAATTCTGGCGGGGGCATTTCTCGGCGGCGATGCTGTGTCGGCCGCTTCCGGAAAGGACTCCGACGCACTCAGTTTCTTTGCCGCCGCCGAAGACTCCGCCGGCGCCGCGGTTCGGAAAGTCGAGTTTGCGCTGGCGGCAACGGGCGATGCCAACGGCCAGGTGCTGGTGCGCCGCATCACGGCCAACATCCTTTCCCCGAAGGTTCAAGTGCCCGCGGAAGAGGTGCTTTGCCGCGACGTGATTTCCCTGAATCTGCGTTACTTCGACGGCTACGAATGGCAGGATAGCTGGGACTCGACCGCCCGCGGCAATGCCTTGCCTCTTGCGGTTGAGGCGCAGCTTGCCATCGCAACAGCGGGCGCTCGGCAGACGATGGAACCGGGCTACCAGATCATAAGGATATTCGTGCTTCCCTGCGGCGCACAGCCCTCTGGCGCAAGCGAAACAGGCGAGCAGACGGCTTTGCCGGATTGAGGACACTCATCGATGATAATGGCCTCGACACATAACGCCAGGAAGCGATCCAGCGGCACGGTATTGATTACCGCGATGTTGATCGTTCTTGTGCTTGCGGGGCTGGTGCTTGTTTTCGGCCGGGCGATGCGTGTGGAGGCGATAGCATCGGCTAATTATGTGGCCGGGCTGCAGGCGGAGGCAGTGGCGCAGGGCGCGCTGCAGTTTGTGATTTCCGAAGTTGACGGCACCAACGGTACCTACGCGCCAGGAGACGACGCGTCGTTCGAAGCCGTGGCGGTGGGTGGCGGCTTTTTCTGGATACTCAACCCTAGCACGGAAGACACCGTGTACTGTTTTGGAATCCGCGAGGAGGCATCGCGCTTGAGCGTCAACTCGGCGGCCTACGAAATGCTTCTCAATCTGCCCGCAATGACGTCCGAGCTGGCGGCATCGATTATCGACTGGCGCGACCCCGACAGCGAGGTTTCGCCCGGCGGAGCCGAAAGCGAGTATTATCTGCTCCTCGCAGACCCCTATTACTGCAAGAACGCCCCCTTCGAAAGCATCGAGGAACTGCTGCTCGTAAAAGACGCATCCCGGGCGCTGCTGATCGGTGAAGACGCGAACCGCAACGGCGTGCTGGACGCCAACGAAAACGATGCCGCCAACAGCGATCCGCCCGACAATCACGATGGCCGCCTCGACCGCGGTCTTTTCAGTTTCGTTACCGTATACAGCAGCGAAGCGAACACCGATGCCTCCGGCAATGCGCGCGTCAACGTCAACGATCGCAGCTCGTCCGCGCTCTCCCAGCTCTTGCAGAACGCGCTGCCGCCGAGCAAGTTCCTTCAGGTCATGGATCGCGTCCGCTCCGGAAGGCCGTTCAGCAACATCCTGGATTTCCATTTCAAAACGGGCCTCGCCGCCGCCGAGTTTGCCGCAATCGCCGACCGCATCACAACTGCCGATCAGCGGGTTCTCACCGGCCTGGTAAACGTGAATACGGCGCCGCGCGAAGTGCTGCTGTGCCTGCCCGGGCTGGAGGAGAGCAACGTGGATGCTCTACTGGCAAAGCGGCGGAGTGCGGGGGCTGATCTCGCCAATCTCGCGTGGGTTGCCGAAGTTTTGCCGCGGGAAAAAGCTGAAGCCGTTGGAGGGATGATCACCACGCGGGCGTTTCAGTTTTCGGCCGACATCATCGCCGTCAGCGGCGATGGCCGAGCCTTCCGGCGCTATTGGACCGTTATCGACACCCGGAGCAGTCCGCCTCGAGTGCTCGTTTGGAAGGACCTGACGCACCTGGGCTGGCCGCTGGACCTCGAAGTACTCGCCGACCTGAGAAAAGGCAAGCCGCCCGTGGCGAGCACCACGCGGTCGTGAGGAAGTTGACGATGCTGAACGGAAAAAGAATGCTGGGGCTGGCTTTCGAGGAGCGGGCGATTCTCGCGGCCGAGATACGGCTTTCCGGTGCAAGAGCACACGTGCTTCGCGGTGCGGAGCTCTCATTCCCGGAAGGCGTTTCGCTGGAGGACCCCCAGCGGCTGGGGCAGGCGCTGCGCGAGTTCCTGCGCACCAACGGCTTTTCTGCAAGATCGGCCGTTGCAGGTGTGCCCGCCCGCTGGCTCCTGTCGAAATTGAGAACGTTTCCTCCGGCGGCCTCGAGTGCCCTTGCCGGAATGGCGCGCCTCGAGGCCGAGCGGTCGTTTGCCATAGACGTCGATCGCCTTGTGCTCGATTACGCGGACGGGCCGGCTTCGGAGGCCGGGCGTCAGATTCTGCTGGCGGCCCTGCCGCAAGACAAGGCGGCCCAGCTTGCAGGGGTGTGCGCGGCCGCGGGGCTGAAGCTGAAAGTGCTCACCATCACGTCGATGGTTCTGGCCGCGGCCCGGCGGCCGGATTCGCGCCCCGAGCTGCTGCTGCTGTACGTCAGGCCTGCGCATAGCGAGCTGTGCATTCGCGCCGGCGACGGCTTCCGCACGGTGAAGCACCTGCCCCTTACGATGCTCGATCAAAATGATCCTGCCGCCTGGGCCGGGGCCGCAGCTAATGAAATAGGGCGGCTGATGGCTACCCTGCCCCATGAGGGTTCGATCAACGGCCTCATGACGCTCGTGGTACGGAATGACGCCGGGCTGAGCACCTCGGTGTTCGAGAGCATCGGCGAGCAGCTTTCCGTGAAGACGGAGGCAGACGGTGCGTTTAGCGGCGGCTCAATCGCGCAGGAAGACGCCCGGTTTGCCCCAGCGGCCGAGCTGGCGCTGGCGGGCACGCAGAAGAGGCGCCTCCCCCTCGATTTCCTCCATTCGCGGATTACTGTCGCCGCGAAGAGCAAGAGCGGGCGTCGTGTGGCGTGGGGCGCCGCGGCAGCCGCGGTTGCGCTGGCTGTTTGTGTTGCAGTGCTGGCCGATGGTCGCGCCAAGCAGCGGGAACTGGACGGCCTGCGGCTGCGCCTGAAGGAAAGCGAATCGGAGATCAACACGGCGCAGGCGGTAGTCGACCAGTTCGCACTGGCGCGGGGTTGGACGCAGCAGCGGCCGCGATTCCTCGATCCTCTCCGCGAGCTGACGCTCGCCTTCCCGGTTCAAGGCCGAATCTGGGTGACCAGCCTGGCCATTCGCGAAGACATGCACACCGTGGTGACGGGCAAGGCATCGAGCGAGCAGGCCGTGCTGGATACGCTGGACCAGATACGCGGCAGCTCCGCGTTCGATGGTGTGAAGCTGCTGTATATGCGCGAAGCGGGTGGAAGCGACCGCTCGATCGCCTTTTCGATAACGTTCGCTTTTGCAGACAGGAAGTAGCTCGTGATATTATCCAAGCGGGAAAAATATATCGCTGCCGGCACATTGATCGGCGTTGCCATTTTCCTGCTCGACAGCATCATCTTCACCCCGCTGCTCGAGCAGAGAGCCGCAATGGCGCAGGAAAAGCAGAGCATTCTCTACAAGCTCGAGCGCGCCCGTTTGCTGTTTGCCCGCAAGAAAAAGATCGAGCCGCAGTGGAACCAAACGCTTGCCGGCGGCCTGAACATGAATGCCGCCCAAGCCGAGAGCAACGTGCTGCACGCCGTTCGAAAGTGGGCACAGGAAAGCAGCCTCACAATGAATTCCGTGCGGCCGGAGCGTGTGGCGAAGAAGAGCACACTGCAGGAGATCACCTTCCAGGCGGTTGGCACGGGCACGATGAGCGCCGTTGCCGGATTTCTCTGGCGGCTGGAAAGCGCCACACTGCCGGTGCGCGTAGCCTCGCTGCAACTAGGCGCCCGCAAGGAAGGAACGGACGACCTCACGCTCCAACTGCGAATCTCGGCCCTGTGCCAATCTGCAGAGGTGCCGGCCGGCGAGCACGCTGCTTCTGCCGCCCCGGAGGATAAAGACGATGAATAGCATGCTCATGATGATTATCGCTTTGCTGCTGAGCCTCCAATATGCTGCAGCAGCCGGCAGCGAAACAGCCCAGGAAGCGGGGCGGACGTGGGAAGAATACAAGGTTATCGTGGAGCGGAATATCTTTCTGCCCAGCCGCTCACGCAGCACGCCCAGCACCCCCGCCCGAACGCAGACAACGCCTGCGCAGAGGGCCAACCGCGACGAACGAAGCATGATCCTCCGCGGTGTGATCAGACAGGGCGAGGAATATCTTGCATTCCTCGAAGACAGCCGCAGCGGCGAGGTGACGCGGATCGGCGCAAATGGAGCCGTGGCTGGCGGATACATCGCCCGCATCCAGCTCGACCGCATCGAGTATAAGAGCGAAGGACGCGTAGTAGCAGTAGCCATAGGGCAGGCCCTGGATGGCACCACGCCGGCCGCGGGAATTCCGGCGCTTGCCGGCGCAACGGGCGGAGCATCAGTCGGCACCAGGTTGCCGGCTGCTGGTGCCGGCCAGCAAGGAGAGCCCTCCACACTGGAGCGCCTGCGCCTGCGACGCCAACAGGAATTGAGCGGCACGCCGACGCCAGCCGCACCTGCCGGCACTGCGCCGCCGGCTGCGGATATTCGCCCGGAAGACCAGCTCTCCACGCTGGAGCGCCTGCGCCTGCGGCGCCAACAGGAGTTGAACGCACAATGAGCAGCACAGTAACCATACCACGTTCCGAACGCAGGAGCACAACCATGCGGAACCTGCACGATGTTTTGTTGGCCCTGGTCATGCTGTCGGCACTATCCGGTATCGCCGGCTACGCAGCTACACTCGACGAGCCTCCGGCCCTTCAGAATCCGCCTGAGCCTGCACAGGATGAACCCGACCTCCAGGGAGAGCCTGAGCCGCAAGATGAACCAGCGGCACCGCAAGACGACCCTCCGGCCCCACCCGAAGGCCCATCCCGACCCGCCGCAGCGGTCACCTCTGAAGGCATCGTGCTCAATTTCAAGGATGTGCCGCTGTCGGTTGTGCTCGAATATCTTTCGGAAGCCGCCGGGTTCGTAATCGTCAGCGACGTTGCCGTGCAAGGCCGCATCAGCGTCATCAGTTTTCAGCCGCTGAAAACCGACGAGGTGGTCGGGCTGCTGGATTCCGTTCTCAAGGAAAAAGGCTACATGGCGCTGCGCACCGGCCGGACGCTCAAGATACTGCCGCTCACCGACGCGAAGAAAATGAACGTGCCGGTCCGCGCCGGAAATGATCCGTCGGCAATAGAGCCAAGCGACCGGTTCGTCACGCAGGTGATCCCGCTGCGGTTTGTGGATGCCGTGCGGCTCAAGCAGGAAGTGGCAACACTGATTCCCGCCTATGCCGATCTCTCTGCAAACGCCAGCAGCAATGCCCTCATCCTCACCGATACCGAGGCGAATGTCCGGCGGATCGTGGAGATCGTGCGTGCTCTCGACACGCACATGGGCACCGTTGCCGAGGTGAAAGTCTTCCCGCTGAAGTTTGCCAATGCCACAAACGCCGCCAGGCTGATCAACGAAATATTCAAGGAAGAAACCGCATCGCAGCAGCAGCCGGCAGGGCCGTTCGGGGGCGGCCGGCGTTTCCGCACGCCCGACACCGAGGAAAGCTCTGATGCGACCGCGCGCTCTCAGAAAGTAGCCGCCTCTGCAGATGACCGCACCAACACCGTTGTGGTGAGCGCACCGGCCGAAATACTCGCTGTTGTAGAAAAAGTGGTCAATGAACTCGACGCCAATCCGGCCGTCGAGCAGGCGGTTTTCCTTTACCGTCTGAAGAACGCCAAAGCGGCAAACCTGGCGCAAATACTCAACAGCCTCTTCTCCACGCAAACCGGCCGCAGCCAAACGAGCACCTCCGGGCGCGGCCAAACCGACCAGGGCGGGCGCAGCGGATTCTTGAGCCGCGTGCTCGAACAGGCATCCGCAGCCGCCGGACAGGCCTCGGACCTCACCGGCCAGGTTTACGTTGTGGCCGATGAAGACTCGAACTCGCTGATGGTGATGGCACCTTCCAAGGGCATAGAGCAGGTGCGCGGCATGATCGCCGATCTCGACCGCCCGGTGCCGCAGGTGCTTATCAAGGTTCTGATCGCGGAGGTAACCCGCACCAACAAGACCGACCTGGGTGCGGAATTCTCGGTGCTGAACCTGCGCCCTTCCGGCCGCGGGCCGTCGATTTTCTCCGACTTCGGCGTAGCCGCGCAGAGCAACGGCCTGATCTACAGGCTTGTTGAAGAAGACGTGAGGGCGGCCCTGCGGGCGCTGGAAGAGGTGGGCAGGCTCGACGTGCTCTCGCGGCCGTATATTCTTGGCAGCGACAACCAGGCCGCCAAGATCACCATCGGCCATAAAGTGCCTTTCATCCGCAACAGCCGCATGACCGAAACCGGCCAAACAATCAACACCATCGAATATGAAGACATCGGCATCATTCTCAACGTCACGCCTCACATCAACCCCGATGGGCTTGTAATCATGGACGTGACCCCCGAAATATCCACGCTCACGGGCACCACGGTCCCCATCTCCGAAACCGTGTCGGCGCCCGTCTTCGCCAAACGATCCGCCCAGAGCCGCGTTGCCATCCATGACGGCCAGACCATCGTAATCGGCGGCCTGATGGAAGACAGGAAAACCGACAGCATCCGCAAGATCCCGCTGCTGGGCGACATTCCGCTTCTGGGAGCACTGTTCAGGCGCACTATCGAAGAGACCTCGAAGACGGAACTGCTGATCTTCCTCACGCCGCACGTGGCCCGCGACGCCACCGAACTGAGAGGCATATCGGAAACAGAAACGCTGGACAGCAAAGTCATGCCCAGCGCCATTGTGCCCGGCACATTTCAGACATACATGGACAGCATGCAGAGGAGAACCGACCCCATTGCAGGCACAGAAGGCGCCCCCAAACCTTAGCAACTGTCTCTAAACCCGAATCTCGCTTGAAACGCCAAGCCCCGTAAGTCTTTGCCGCACAAACACTTACAGCGGCTTGCGGGCCAATGGAAGAATGAAGAAATGAAATCATGATCCCGTTTCCGAAGGAGATTTCGCTTGACGACTAACATTCAAAGTGATATAAAGATCTGGCTGGAAACGAGTAAGCTGTGTGTGTTGGCTCAGATTGGGACATAACATTTGATATAGGCGAAAAGGAGTCGCAACCATGAGAACTGTAGGTCGATCTATCTGCACGATTGTAATGTCTGTCGTTGTGCTCTGTGTGGGCGTGGTTTTGGCTGAGGACTGGCCTCAGTGGCGGGGAACGAACCGTGACGGGAAGGTCAAGGAATTTGAAGCGCCGGCAGCCTGGCCGACCTCGTTGACGCAGAAATGGAAAGTGAACGTGGGATCGGGTGACGCCACACCCGCCCTGGTAGGCCAGAAACTCTACGTCTTTACGCGACAGGGGGATGATGAGGTTACCCTCTGCCTGAACGTCGTTGACGGCACCGATGTGTGGAAAGACAAGTATGCCGCCCAAGCGGTCACCGGCGCTGCCGCACGGCACCCGGGTCCAAGAAGCTCACCGGCGGTGGCCGACGGCAAGGTGGTCACGCTGGGCGTCGGGGGAGTGGTCTCCTGCCTGGATGCCGACAAGGGCACGCTCTTGTGGCGGAAGGACCCGTTCCCCAAGGTCGTGCCGCGGTTCTTCACGTCCATGTCACCGATGATCGTGGATTCGATGGTCATCGCACACGTCGGCGGTGCGGGCAACGGCGCCATAATCGCTTTCGATCTGGCCACGGGAGAAGAGAAGTGGCGCTGGACCGGCGAGGGCCCGGAGTATGCCTCCCCGGCGCTGCTCACAGTGGCCGAGACGAAGCAGGTCGTGACGTTGGCGGAGAAGAGTATCGTAGCGGTCAACGCAGCCGACGGCAAACTCCTTTGGAAGGTACCATTCGCGCCCGCCGGCAGGGCATACAACGCAGCCACGCCCATCGTCGACGGTCAGACTCTGATCATCACGGGCGCTGGCCGTGGAACCAAGGCCTTCAAGGTAGAGAAGACCGACGACGGCTTCGCCGCCAATGAGATCTGGAGCAACCCGGACATTGCCACGCAGTACAATACGCCGGTTCTAGTCGAAGGCCTGCTGTTAGGCTTCTCCGACCGCGGCAACCTTTTCTGCATCAATGCCAAAGACGGCAGCACCGCCTGGACAGACGCTACCAAGCGCGGCCAGGGCTTCGCGTCAGTTATCGCCGCCGGCACTGTGATGCTTGCCTTGCCCGACAACTCCCAGCTAATCGTTTTCAAGCCCGTTGCCGAGGAATTCGCAGAAGTAGCGCAGATCAAGATCGCTGAAACGGCAACATATGCGCACCCGGTGATCGCGGGCAACAGAGTTTTCGTGAAGGACCAGGACTCGCTGTCGATGCTGACAATCGAGTAGGCGCCATGTCGGCGACCAGCGTGCGGATTGGACACGGTCGTTACAGTAACTGCGCATTTGCGGCCTATTCTGATGCTTACGATGGATTTGCAGGCGCCTGGCACTTCCTGAGATCTAATCGGAACATGCGGACTTCGAGCGCGTGATGGCGGGTAAAACGGCTTTGGGCCGGATCAGGAGGGCTTGGCGCCGGTCTACTCACGCAACGTTTTCGACGTCTTTTGGGGCGATATTCCGCGCTCAGACCCCTGAGGAGGAAGAATTTGTGATGTCGCCGGTGGCGGGGCTGCTGTTGAGCCGGTTGCGGATGAAGATGAGGTCGAGGACGTTCACCTTGCAGTCGGAGTTCACATCGCCGACAACAGACCATTCGCTCTGCACGACGAAGGCGTCGGTGGTGCTGCCGCCATCGTCGTCGTTCAATGTAACTGTTACTGTATAGATGCCCTCGGCCGTGTAGGTGTGGCTCAGGTCGAACGACTTTGCCGCCTGGCTTATCGTCAGTGGTTCGTTGTCTGGGCCGTCGCCCCAGTTGACGGTGCCGGACCAGACGTCGGTGCCGGGATCGGTGAAGGCGATTGTGCGGCCGAATGCTGCACCGCCCATGGCCGCTGTGTAGACAACGGCAGCCGGCCCGGCGTCGAAGGCCGGTGCCACGTTTTTGACAACCGGGAGAAAATCGACCGTGTTGGTGGTGCCAAGAGTGTCTGTGGCCGTGATCGTCACGCTCTGGCTCTGGTCGGGGCCGTCGGTGCCGGCATACGACCAG
>DATLAR010000029.1:0-2655 GCA_035527355.1 Planctomycetota bacterium | reverse complement strand
TGCTCGACACAAAGTCAAGTGAAATTTTCCCGGAATCTTCGCGCGTCGCGTTCGGCTCCCTTTGCCGCACGTTCGGCCGCCGCCTCGATGTGTGCCAACACGCGCCCGGCGAACCACACGCTGCGGCCGCCCAGCGTCACTGCCGGTGGGATCTGCCAGCGTGCAACCATCCGCCGCACGGTGCGGGGTGCAACGTGCAGCGCTTTGGCAAGTGCCGCTTCGTCGAGCATCGTCTTTTCGGGCAGCCTGGCAAGCGTGTCGAGCACAAGCCCGTCCTGGCCGTTCTCGTCGGCCTTCTCGCCGTGCGGATCGCCGCCAGGATCGGCAGGAAGGGATTCACTGCCGCCCGCGTCCGCCTGGTCAACCGTCTGTTCATCTGTCTGTTCAACGTCCTGTTCGCTCATCACGTCGTACTCCTGTCGTCAGATCCTGTCGTCAGTTTGTGCTTGACAGCCAACTCCTGCCGTGCGATAATGGCCCCTGGGAAACCGGGACGCCGCGGCTTCTTTCCACAAGGAGAAAACAATGAAGCCTCTCGCGTCCATCTGCCTGATTGCCGTCTTGTGCCTCGTCATTGCGTCTGCGGCATTCGCCGAAACCATCGACATTACGGATTCGTGTTCCTTGGTTCCCTTGCCTCTCGAATCAGCCATCTCGTGCAGCTATGGCGCCGTGGTGACCGTCATCGGGTATGCCACTGTCTACGATACCGATCCGGTGATCTCCATCCTCGGGCAAGGCCACCAAGTCAGGCTCTCCAAGACGCCGGTCGGCCCCGTCGACTATGCCTTCGTGTTGAGCCAGAAACGGGCTGTGAAGGAACCTGATTGAGCGCGCCCGGATTCAGCCCCGCGCGGGCCGGACCCGAGCGCGCTTTTTCATGCCTACGCCGCGACAACGCTTCCCGTTGTGCCCGCCGCGCTCCGCAGTGGACGCCATCGGCACATCAGATCGATGATCAGCCCGTTTCCCCCGCCATCGGCAAAGACGATTGCCGTGTCCGCACCAACAACGTAAGGACCGAGCACAAGAGCGCTACTGAGTCCGCGCTTCAAGGTCGCTGTAGCATCGGACTTCCATATCTCGCCGGCAAGGAAGGCACTGTCCGCCGTATCGCCGATCAGTTCTGTCACGGCACCCGTGTAACCGAGCGATACGTTGCCGAAGGCCAACCCAACGGGCGCACGGCAAACGGCAAGAAGCTCGTATTCAACCGGCGCCACCACCGTGAACGCATTGACGTTGCCCGTCCCGCCGCAGGGAATGACCTTGTATGCCAGTCGCCAGTCGTTCCACTGCGCCATCGCCTGCATCGCCGCAAAAGCCGAGCTGGTAATGTCTGAACCGCCGTCGCCGCTGAACCCGCCGAGAACGTCCGCAAGACCCTTGCCGGCGGGGAGCATGCTACCCGCCAACAAGCGCCTCAGGGTAAAAAAACCGGACGCGTTCCCCAGCATCAGGATCGCCGAAGCCTTCGTTGCTGTCCCCAGCCGCGTTCGTACTTCCACGAACCCGGCCGCCATCGTGTCGAAGCTCAGCTCGGCCGGCGTGTTGTTCGCGGGCGAAGACACCACAGCCAGGCTCTTGCCGCTGTCGTCGGTCAGCGTGTCGGCGAGTCGGTCGCTGGCAGTGGCCACGCCGGGCACAGCCGCCGTGTAGGTGGAGAGCGTCGCCGTTCCGCTGGCAATGAGCCGCGGCACGTAGCCTCGCCCGGTCTTGTGCACCGGATAGTGCAGCAGCACGTCGTAGGTGAAGGTGCCGCCGTCCGCACCGGCTCCGTGGAACCACAGCGCCCCCATCAGGAAGCGGTCCACCGGGAACCACTGCGACCGAATCCCCGCCTGCTCCTCGATCGGAGCAGCTACAGGCGCCGGGAACGTCGAAATCGCGCTGCCGTTCGCGTTGTCGAGCACGGCATGCTTTCCCAGATGACGCACGTGCATATCAAGCTCGCCCATCGTCGTCTCGGCGCACTCCCGTTGCTGTCTTTCGTTGGCCGCCGCCCGGCACCGTGGGGAGGGAGTGCATTGCCTCCGGCCCGGGCCGGCAGCCAGATAGAAAACGTTGCGTTCGTGCCAACACCTATGCCAAGAGGTCGGGCCGCTGCCTGCACATTTCCTCTATCGCATCGCCCACGGCGCCCCGCAGACGTTCGCAGTGAGGACACCCCGGCGTCAGCACCTCGTCAAGCTGGCCCACGGCGGCAGTGAGCGCGTCGGCGATCGTATCCGCAGTGCAGGTCGTCACGTTCCGGAACTTGCCGTCGTTCAGGGCGATGATGACGGCTCCCCGGCCGCCCTTGTCCCAGCCCATCACCACGTTGCCCAACGGCCGCTGCGTGTTGGCATCGGCAAGATCGCACATGTAAGCCGTCCGTTGGTCAAGCTGTTTGGTCAGCCGCACAAGGGCTGAATACGCAACCGAAGCCCCCAGACTTCCCGTTCTTGCGTGCTTGTGTTTCACGTCTTCCCTTTCATCCACCGGCAGCTTGAGCACTTGGCGAATTCCCGCCGTGCCCGCCGCCTGTCCTGGCAGTTGCGCCGTTGGTGGGCAGGTGCGGGACAGCAGGCCGTCGCATGCCAGAGGTCGTGGGCAAGCTCGAGATCGTCGGTGATCGGTGGTTGCCGCAGGTAGCTTCGATAGGTCATCCGAGCG
>DATLAR010000028.1:0-11291 GCA_035527355.1 Planctomycetota bacterium | reverse complement strand
TTTCCGGCTCCGCCGGTTTGGTGTTTGATTCCCGGCCGGCCTCCGGTATAATAAGGGGTCGAGCAATACTTCAGATACCTATGGTGGGCCACGAGACTCGTTGATGGGAATCCGAGACAGGCTGAGGCAAACTTATCTGCGGATCATGCAGACGGAAGGTGCGCCTCACCGCATCGCCGGCGGCACCGCCGTTGGCATTTTCTGGGGTTTCTCGCCGTTGCTGGGTGCGCAGATGATCCTCGCCGCCATCACGGCCACCGTTTTCAACGTGAGCCGGTTGCCCGCCATACTTGCCGTGCACATCACCAATCCTGTTACGGCTTTCATTATTTACCCAACAACCTGGGCGGTGGGCGACCTGCTGCTGAGGCCCTTCTGCAGCGCGGCCGACCGCATCTCGTGGGGCGAGATGGATTTTTCGCTGAGTTGCTTCCTGAACCTGGCCGGCCAGACTATGATGAGGATGCTGGTCGGCGGATTCGTTGTTGGAACTATCTGCGGCCTGATCGCTTACTACAGGATATTCCGCGCGATCGTGAGATACCGCCGCGCAATGGCGGCGGTGGATGCAGCCGCGGCGCGGCCGCAGCCGGCCCCGGCCGAGACGGCCGCTGCTACACGTGAAAATGACACGTCGCCCGAATAGCTCACATTCCGACGCCCACGCGGCAATCGTTACAAAACTTTACCTCAAAAACGACGAATTTTACCCGTGCGCCCATCAAATCGGTTGCGCTCGACGGTTTCATGGTGTACAATAGTCTTAGAGGGTTCGCGAGAATTCGGCCGGAAATTCGGAGGATCACGAAGATGCCGCGCCTCAAGTTTGCCGCCTGGGCCTTTGCTGCCATGCTTGCCGTCCAACTCCTTCAAACCGCATCTGCATCCAGCGCCAAATACCTGTACAGATTCGGCGATGCTCCCAAACGCCGCGAATTCAACGTCGTTGCCAAAATAAACGTTCTCGAAAAAGACTCGGCCGCCGCCGTGCTCTTCTGCGCGCAAGACAAAAACAACTGCTATCGGGTAGACTTCGGCCCCGCTTCAACGAGAATCGTGCGCATGGAGATGGGCACCGAAACGCAGATCGGAAGCACGTCTGGTGTTGGCATTCCAGGCCCGGGCGAGCACAGCATTCTCATCAAGCGGCGCAAGCTCACAATATCCGTGGCCCTCGACGGCGTGATCGTGGCGGAGGCGTTCGACGATACCTTTCCACGCGGCCGCATCGGATATGCATCGCGGAAGGACGGCGTAGACTTTCAGGCGTTCAGGTCGTACGACTGCGGCGAGGTGATATTCGGCGATGACTTCATGACCACAACCGCGGTGCAGTGGAAGCCGATTACAGGCTCGTGGTTGGTGGTGGAGGCGCCGGATCCCGTATACAGCGCCAATCCGTTCAAGTATGCCGGGAAGTGCGTGGCATCGCCCGCGCTGGCCGCCGCACAGCCGGCCGGCTCGGCCAACTGGGACTGCTATTCGGCAAGCGTGAGCGTGATGGATGATTCCGGCGCGCCTGTCGGCCTCGTTTTCTATTATCTCGATCAGCGCAATTACCATCTTTTCCGGTGGCTCGGCAAGCAGCACGAAAAACCGGTGAGGGAGATCGTGCGCGTGCGCAACGGCGCCGAAACCGTGCTCGCAACGGCCGACGGAGGCTTCACGCCGGGGCAGTGGTATCGGCTGCGCGTCGATATCCTTGGCACCACCGCAAAGGCTTTCGTCGACGATAACCTGCTGCTCGCCGCAAAGGACGATCACTTCGTGGGCGGCTCCATTGGGCTTTACACGCAATCGGTGAAGGGCGCGAGTTTCGACGACGTATCCGTTCGCGGGCTCGGAACCGATGTGTTCGAGGAGGATTTCCAGTGGCTTTGCCCCGGCAAATGGACGGCGCTGGGCGGCAAGTGGAAAGCCGGCTCGGGCTCGATCACCGGCAATGCAACCGGCCGCGCAAAGCTAGTGAGCGGCGACGACCGCTGGTGCAACTACATCGTGTCGTGCGATGTGCGGCTGCCCAAAACCGGCGCCGCCGGCGTCGCGTTTTACTTCCAGGACGAGATGAACCATTTCCTATACCGCGCAGAAGCGACCGGCAAACGCGAGTTGATCCGCTTCTTTGACGGAGCACAAAACGTACTCGCCTCGGCCGAGCTGCCGCCTACCGGCAAGCCCGAAAACACCGTGATCTCCATTTCATCGGGCCTGATCAGGCTGAACATAAACGGCAAGATGGTTGCCGAGGCGTTCGATCCCGGCCTTTCGGAGGGGCGCGTGGGTTTGTACGTGGAAGACGGCAGCGCGAAATTCGGGCCGCTGGCAGTGAACACCCCCCCGCCCGCCGAGCACGTGCTGTCGATTTCCGATAAGGTTTTCGCAGCCGAAAAATCGCAGGAGGTTTTTGCGGCCGATCAGCGCGACTGGATTCCCACGGACAAGTTCGACAACAACGGCCGCAAGTGGTGGTGGTATCGCGCCAACCTCTTCGGCACTTCCTCAATCGAGCTCGACCTGTCGGAAGAGAAGGCCGACAAGACTTCGTTCGAGCTTGCGCTCTCGGCCGATTCGCTGGGCTACGGCGAGGGCGATGCCGCCAGCGGCTATACGCTCACCGTGTGGAAGGCCGGCTCGTGGCAGCTCGCAATCTCGCGCCAGGGCAAGAAGATCAAGCAAATGGCATCGGTCTTCAAAGACGACCTGTGGAAGATCGAGTTCCAGCGGGACGGCAGATTCCTCTTTGGCAGGCTGAACCAGAAGCTGGAGATATGGGCGAGAGACGATGAGCCGCTGAGCGGCTCGCGGGCGGGCTATGCGCTGGTGCCGCCCCCTTCAAAGAAGATGACCGCCAAGGTGTACTGTCCGAATCTCACCACCTACACGTTCGATCGATCGCCGGTGGATTGGCGCTCGGCGGCGGGCGATTGGGAGGTGAGCAACCGCTGGACGTGCGACCCGCGCTGGTCATGGTTCAGCGGCGAGCAGCGTGGCGGCCCTGCAATAATGTGGAACAAGCATAGCTTCAAAGGCAACTTCTCGATCGAGTTTTGCGGAGCTGTCAAGATGGACAGCCGCCGCGGCGGCGAATACAAGTATGCCCGCGACATGAACGTTACCATCGCCGCCGACGGCTTGGACCTTACGTCCGGCTATTCGATGATCTTCGGCGGCTGGCAGAATGCACTCAGTTGCGTTACCCGCAAGAATGAAATCGCCGTGCAGCCGCGCGACAGGGGCACGAAGTTCACCAACTCCTCCAACATGCACCGCCAGTGGTGGTACTTCAAAGTTGAACGCATCGGCGGAACAATCCGGTGGTACATCGACAACAAACTGGCGGCGGAGTACATCGATCCCGAGCCGCTGGCCGGCACGCGCGTGGCGCTGTGGACCTATGACGTGGGCATCATGGTGGCCAGAGTGCGAGTGGCGGCCGACGAGATCGGCCCGCTCGAAAACCCCGACAGCACCGGCAACGCCTCGAAAGCCACGATCTACGACACCATCCAGACGGTCACCGGCCGGCAATAGCCGCCGGGCCGGCAGGCGAAATGGAACCGGCCGCGGGTGCTTTATTCCCGTGGCCGGTTTTTTTGTTGTCGCTCACTTCTTCTCAGGCTTCTTCTGTTTTGGCGGTGCTTCGGCCGCAGTCTTTTTCGTGCCGGGCGTGATGATCAGCACGATGGGCGTTTCCTTCGGCGGCACGTGCTGCTTGCTGGCAACGTAAACGGTGTCGTCGGCGCCGGTTTCGAGCGGGATATCGATGATCGTGTAAGGGTCGTGAAAAACCGTGACCACCGATTTGTCGCGGTTGGCCATGTAGAATTCGTTTCCATTCTCATCCTTCTCAAATCTCGACCCCACAAACACCCACTCCACGTGCTCCATCGTCTTCTGCTGTTTGCTGTCGAAAAGAAGGTCCTCACAGCGCTTGCGGATGGTCTTGCCGTCTTGCTCCCATTGCACCTCTATGATAACGGTGTCGCCGGTGGGAAGCGTGGCGTCGCCTTGGGATGCCGCCCCGCCGCCTGGTTTCAGCCCGAGCAGCAGCAGCGCAACGTGAATCTTCCAAGGCTCGCCCTGCAGCGAAATGAGGCTCTCGTATTCCTTGCCGCCTTCGGTGCACGCCAGCAATTCCAGCGCGCCTTCGTCGAGGCAGATTTTGCCGTCGATCTCGATCACCTTCTTCTTCCTGTCGATGCGGATGGGATCTTTGGCGGGGGCCTCCGGCGGCGGCTGAGCGGCTATGTTCTCGCCGGCAAGCGCGTGGCCCGCCAGGAAGAATACGATCAAGGATGCAATCGTGATTCGTTTCATTTTTTTCACCTTTTGTGCACTGCAGCACGGCCGCCGGCGAAGAGCGTGCCGCTCATTCTGCCCTCACGCGGCTGTGTGCGGCCGCAAAAGCCGTTTTGACGTATCCGGTTTTGATGCACGAATCCAGCACGCCGATCACCGCCTCGCAGGGTGCCGAGGCATCGGCGTCGATAGTAACCGACTGGTCGGCCCGGCGTACGCGGCATTTCGCGAGCTTGTTTTCCAGAGCATCCTGGCTTGCGAAAGTGAGCTCGCCGATCCTGTAAACGGGCCGCTTAGCGCTCGGCCGCATCATCACTCTCACCACCAGTTCTTCCTCGTCTTGCGGGCCCGGGGCGGCGGCTGGCCCGCCGGTGGTGGGCAGGCGGGCATCGAGCCTGGCCTGCGGCTCCCTGAAATCGGTCCCGAGCAGGAAGAACACCAGCAGCAGAAACGTGATGTCGATCATCGCCGTCATCTGCAGCTCCACCGCCCGGCTCTCGAGTCCGTTACGTTTCTTCATAGCTCGCTCCTCCTTTCGTGCAAGCACCTCGCGAGAGAGCCGCACGTGCCGCGGCTCAGGAAACAAACGAGACGAAGATATTGGCTTCGATTTCGACAGAACGTTGCGAGGCGTTTTGGATGTGCGTCATTGCTTTGTCCCCCACGGCGCGTATGCTGCGCCGGTATTGCTCTCCTCCTTCGCGTCGTGCCTGCGGGCAGGTCCCGGGGAACGCCGTGCGGCGTTCCCCAAGAGATGCATATGCTCACCAATTGTCGGGCCGGTTGCGTGCGCCCGGCAGTTGCTGGCCGTCTGGGATCGGCGCCGAGAATACGATTTCCTTGTAGCCGATTTTCATGCAGGTGTCGAGCACCCACAGCACGCGTTCGTACGGCGCGCTCGCATCCGGGTCGATCGTCACCGGTTGATCTTGCCTGCCCCGGTAGCATTTGTATAGAGTGGCCTCGAGCTCTTCAAACTTCCTGAATACAAGCTCGCCAACCTGGTAGTAAGGCAGCTTTCGGCCTTTCTCCATCCGCACCCTGACAACGAGCTCTTCCTTGGGCTCGATGATGGTGAGGTTGATAGGGTTTGGGCCGCGTTCCTTCGGCAGATAGGCGTTGAGCCTGCCCTGCGGCTCCTTGAATCTGGTGCCGAGCAGGAAGAAGATGAGCAGCAGAAAGGTAACGTCGATCATCGACGTCATCTGCAATTCTGCGGGTGGTGAATCGTCGTTCCGTTTTCTTTTCATCGGCTAATTCCCCGTAGAACCGGGCAGTTTGGCCCCGAAAGAGATCCTGTAGAGTTTCCGGCGCACGCAGCGCTCCATTATTTTCTGGATGACACCGAACTCGAGCTCGCGGTCGGCCCGGATCAGGATGGGCTTCTCGGAGAAGTCTTTGCCTCTCGCCTTATGCAGCTCGGCCTCTACCCTAAGCACAAGTTCATCCAGCTCGTCGAGCGAAACAACCGATTTGCCAACGTAGATCGTGCCGTCTTTTTCAACGCTGATAGTCTGCCGGTGCAGCTCGCCTTCGTCGGGCACGGCCTGCGAGACCATCGGGAGGATAAGCTGCGCCACCTCGTTGATCGACATGTCGCTGCACACCATAAAGAAGATGAGCAACTGGAAGACCACGTCGATCATGGGGGTCATGTTGATCCCCTCGTTATCATCCGGTTTTCTCTTGACCAGCTTCATCAGAGGCTCCTCTCGAATCAGCTAGCGGCCTTCTGGCTGGGTTTGAAACGCCGCATCAGATCGCCGGCGACCGCGCCGGTCTCGAGGTCGATTCGCATCACCTTGTTGCGGAAGTAATGATAAGCGCCCATAAGCGGTATGGCCACTACGAGGCCTTCAACGGTGGTGATAAGGGCCATCGAAATACCGCCGGCGAGGTCGGATGCGTTTGCCACGCCGGCCTTCTCGGCCAAAATCGAGAACGAGATCACCATACCAACCACCGTGCCGAGCAGCCCGAGCATAGGGGCGATCGAGTAGATCAACGTGAGATACGAAAGCTTCTGGTGCAGCACGAGCGCCGACTGCTCGGCCGCTTCGCTCATCGATTCCTCCATTGCGTCGTAGCCCTTGTCCACTTTCGCGAGGCCGGCCGACACGATACGGCTGAGGAGGTTATCTTCAGTTTCACACAACTGCAGGGCCTCCTCGTATTGCTCGTTTTCGAAGAGGTCTTCGAGCTCGGCCACGAAATAGGGAGGCAGCAGCTTGTCGCGCCGCAGCGTCACGATATTCTCTATGACGAGTGCGAGGCCGACAAATGAGAGTATGACGATGATCCATCCAACGGAGCCCGAGTTCTTGATGAGCTCCCAGAGCGTCATCTGCCGGGTGGTTTGGCCTTCCGCGGCCGGAGCGTCCTTCTTGTCGGTGCTGCTCGCAGCGGCCTTTGCTTCCGACTTCGGTGCCGCGGCGCCCTCGCCCGCAAACGTTTTTGTGATTGACAGCGTGAGCACGGCGATGATTGCTATCAACAGCAGGGTCTTTCTCATTTCAGCTTAAGCTCCTTTCACCAATGTATGCGTATCCACTTGTCACCTGTATTATCAAACGTAGCAGTTATCCCGAGGTTCGGAATATTACTTGATATTCAACTGCTCTATGCCCGGATATTTCGGGTAAGACGACTTCAGCTCGCCCACCAGCTCCTTGGCACGGTCTTTCTGTCCGATGGCATCGAAGCACATGGCGGCTCCGGCGAGTGCGCGTGCGTATTCAAACTCGACATTCGGGCCGAAGACGGCAACCACGCGCAGGTACTCCATAAGGGCTTCACTTTGGCGCTCTTCGCCGTTGCCTAGCAGGTGGGCATCTCCCAGGCCGTTGTAGCAGCGTGCAATAAGCATGTTCAGCCTTGCCTCCTCGTCGCCGCCGTTCATTGCTTTGATTGACTTGTCGATCAGCTCCGCGTATGCCTTGGTGCCTTCTTCCACCTTGCGGTCTTTCACAAGCGCCTCGGCCTTGAGGAGCCGGGCATCGGCAGCCATGCCGGGATCGATCGCATCGAGCTCCGCGATGAGCGTGCCAAGGTCGCTCAGAGCCTTGCCGTATGATTTCGTTCCGATCAGTGCGGCTGCGTTGCCCACCTTCGCGCGATATGTGAGATCGGTGCAGAAAATGGGCCGGCCGGTGTCTGGATCAACGGAGTTCGCGACGACGGTGAAATACTCGGCGGCTTTGGTAAACTGCCCGCGCACGAGGCATATCTCGCCGAGGGCGATATTGGCGTGGGGGAAGAACTTTGCCTTCTTATGGCCGTTCACGACCTTCAGCAGCGACTGCTCCGCCTCGCTGAGGTCGCCCAGCCGCTGATTGCAGATACCGATGTAGTAGAGGCAGTAGGGTTCCACGTAGAACCGCCGGCCAAGAGGGTTCTTCAGTGCTCTCTCGTACTTCGCAAGGGCATCGTCCAATGTGCCCCGCAGGCGCGACGTTTCCGCCGCTATGAAATCACTGGACCTGTCGCCCCATTCGATGCCTATTACCTCGCACTGCTTCACCTCGCCGGTTACGCCGACCGACCTGTAGGCAACGCGCTCGTAGGTTTCCTCGGTAACGGTGCACTTGATGACGGAACTCTCCCGCTTTATCGTGTCGGTGATCTCACCGGCACTGCTGACGCCCGCGAGCACGCCGGCCGCGAGCAGTGCAACCATGAGGGAAAGCGTGAGCCTCATTTTGTCTCCTTTCGAATATCGTCGATCAGCGTTAGCAGACGTTCATGATCCACCCCCACCAACTGGTCGTCCGGCAGGCTCTGAATCCTTGTGAGCAGCATGAGGAAGTTGTTCTTCATGTCTCTTCCGCCGAGCGTGGGCCGGGTCTGGTGTATCGTGCGGATGAAATTTACAGCTTTGTCGTAAGCCTTCATTTCCATCCAGCAGGTGTACATTTCATAGCTGGCTCTCCACCACGTATCGCTGCCCGCTGGAACGCTTCGCCAAATAAGGTTGAAGTCGCGAAGGCTGTCTTCGTATAGGCCAAGTGCCTTCAGCGTGCTTGCAAGCCCGTGGCGCACCTGCCAGTGCCGGGCGTACGTGGGCGCCCGTGGGTCCTTCTTGCGGCGTTCCTCGAAATCCTTCTCATACCTGGCTGAAAGCTCCTCGAATACCTGCCTGGCGTCGTCCAGCTTATTGGTTTTGGTGAGATATTCCGCGAGGATCAGCCGGATGCCCTCGATCTTCTCGACTTTGTCGGCCGCATTCTCGTCTGCAGACTGTTCGAGGAACGTGTTTATGAGCTGGATTTTGTCGTCGACGCTGATCTCGACGCCGCGTCTGTATTGCAGCAGGATCACGTAATGGAACATGTCGAACCGCTGTTTTTCGTCGATAGTTTCCAGCGTGGGATCGATGCCGAGCATCTCGACGAAAAATGCAAGCGCCTTCGAGTAGGCTTCCTCGGATGCAGCCCTGGCTTTGACTATCTGCTCATCGAGTTCGGGCTTCTTCTCGTTTTCCCGCTGTTTCTCGAGCTGCTCGAGCTCGCCGTCGAGCTGGCGCGCCCTCGTATCGAATATGATCGCCACGCGGCCGAAAGCATCGGCGGTTCCCTGGAATTCCGGGAAATCCTTCAGTTGCGTCACGTCGGCCGCTGCGCTTTCGGCGTTGCCCACGCGCCCGGCCGCAACAATGCGCAGCATCACAATGTACGGGTGAAGGTCAGGCGCCTCGGTGTACCTCGACCGGATGTCGGCGCTGATCTTCAGGAAGGCCTTTTGCGCCGCGCCAGTGATCACGGTAATCTGGGCGTTGGCTTCATCTGCGTTCGCGGGAGCTCTCTTGGGCGGTTTCTGGCACATCGCCCTGGCCGCTAGCTTCACTGCCTCCTCCAGTTGGCCCTTGTCTCGGCCGGCGGCCGCTACGTTCTTGCGCAGGTACGACTCCATCTTGGCGTCGAGCAGGAGGCTGCCGAGCCTCTGGATCGCCCTGCACTCGTTGTCTTGCCGCAGCCTCTGCCTGTCGCCCTTGGGCGGATTTGCGGCGGCCCAGTCGATAAAGCTCTTGTAAAGCTCCAACGCCTTGATGCGTTCGTGCCAGCCCCTGATGTTCTCTCTCTGTTTGAAAAACTCCCCCGACCTGGCATCAACTATCTGTGCGGTGTTGAAAAGCACCTGGTCGTAGACTTTGGACGTGGGCTTGATTGCGGCGAGCATCTTGAGGGCGTCGTCGTATTTGCCTTTGCCGGCCAATTCCTGGGCCTCTATGATCGAGGAAGCTTCCTCGCCGATGCGCTCGCATAGCCGCAGGTAGAGCCGGCGGTCGAATTTGCTCTTCGTGGCGTCGAACTGCTTCTTTGAGCTGCTGATCGACAGCACAATGGCCTTTTGCGCGTAGCTTTGCTTTTCGGGGTCGAACCGCGTGGCGAGGTAGTCGCTGACCAATGCTGCCTCGTAGAACATGCCCGAGTGATAGTATGACATCGCGAGGAAGAACCCGCCTTGCGTTCGATACTTGTCGTTCACCTTCACATTCGCGAGAACCTTCTGGTAAACCTTCGCCGCATCCTTGTATTTTCTGTCGCGATACAGCCTGCTGCCCTCCGACAGCAGCACGGTTGGGTCTTCGCTGTCGGTGATCTTGCTGGACCATTCGGCGATGATGGCCTGGGCTGTTCCCTCCCATTTGGGGTTGGCGGCTATCACGGCCTGACACATGGTGATGGCCTCCTGGTATTGCTGCATCATAGCGGCAGGAGGCGGGCCGCCGCCCGATTTGTTTCTGAGGTCGGCCGCCCACGCAAACTTTGCCGTGGCCTGCTGCAACATTGCCCGGGCCTGCAGGTCGATCGCGCCTGGTTTCACTTTGGGAATCAGCGGAGTAAGGACGTCGATAGCGTCCTTGAACTTCTCGTCCTTTGCCAGCACGTCGGAGTATTCGAATCGCGTGAGGTTGATCACCTCCGCGATCTGAATCTGACGCGGCACCTCCAGTGCCTTCTTGAAGAACTCGACGGCTTTTGGCCAGTTCTTGTCCTTCTTGTATATTTTGCCGCTGTAGTAGTAAGCATACAGGCAGAGGCTGGAATCTTCCGAGGCATAGATCACCTGGGCGAGCTTCGAGAGCGTCGCTTCAACCAGCGTCCTGCGCTTGGGATCGTTGGGCTTGTGATCGTACAACTCGATATGGGCGTAATGGCAGAGGGCTTCGCGCAGTTCGTATTCGGCCACCTTCATGAGCGCCTCGTCGATGATGTCCGCAAGCTCGGATTCGGTCTTCCCGGGCGTCTGATAGGCTTTGTCGGCCACATTGCGCGCCAGTACGATCGTTTTCTCCCACTGCTTCTCAACTTCGATGAACATGGCGTCGGTTTCCCTGAACACCTTTTCCTTGTCGGCGTCGGGGAGCTGAGCGATCCTGGATGCGAGGATGGAGGCGCGGCGCTGGCCGAGGTTTGCCGCCTCGATCATATATACAAGGTCTTTGACGATTTCGGGTGATACGGTAGTCGCGCTCTTCAGTTGCTTGTCGGCTATGGCGAGGTATTCCTGCTGCACTTCGAGCGGCTCGCTTGCGGCGGCTTCGGCTGCTTCGATGTATCCGCGGGCCATCTCAACGCAGGCCGCTGCCTTCTCGGCCGGCTCGCCAGGCATGGCCTCGATACCTGCAAGCACTTTGCCGGCGAGGTCGCTGTAGTTTCTCTGCAACAGGCCGCGGAAGAAGCGGGCTTCCCATGCAGATTTGCTTAGCGCGTTGGCCGGCAACACAGCCGCTGCCGCTATGAGTATGCTGAGTATAAGGTTTTTCACTGCTCGCACCCCTACCGCTAGTAAACGTAAAATCACCGAAAGAGTTCGTACAGCGTGGGAAAAACCCTCATAAAAAACATGGGGGGCGCTTCGATGGCCCCCCACGTTCAAACGCGGATTTCAATTGTCCATTCTTACAGCTTGGAATCAACGGCTTTTCAGCTCGACGGGCCTACCACGGGCTCCTGCTCGCCCTGGATGAGGATGTCGGCACGCACGAGTAT
>DATLAR010000027.1:0-6015 GCA_035527355.1 Planctomycetota bacterium | reverse complement strand
GAGCTGTGCGCAGCGCAATTGCGGCGGCTGTGCCGCGCGGGTTTCTTCCCGATGGCCAGCCTTGTGCTGGGCCTGCCGGGCGAGACCGCTGACGATTTGCGTGCCACGCTCGATTGGGTGCGGCGGCTGCACGGCGAGAGCATCTCGATTTTCCCTATGCTGCACGCGCCCATCAGCGGCGCGCCAAACGCACCAGCGTTCAGCCGCGAGCACTGGCGTATCATCAAGGCGTGTTACAGGCTAAACTTCAAATGGCTTCCGCGAGTGTATTGGGACAACCAGAGAGCGGCGGGCGTGGGCCTGCCCAGGCGCTGCGTGGCACAGGTGCTGGGGTGCGCCCAGGCGCTGGAGTGGAGGGCGCTGTTTGCCATTCGCTCGATGAGGGCGAGGCGATGAATCACCAGATCACGCCCGAAAGCCTGAACGCCGCCTATCGCACGGCTCTCGACCGCCTGCTCGCCAGGATGCACCCCGACGGCTATTGGGAGGGGCGGCTGTCGTCGTCGGCACTGTCGACCGCCACCGCCGTGAGCGCTCTCTCGCTGGCATCGGGAGGCGCCGGCCCGCACGCGGGTATGATCGACGGCGGCTGCGAGTGGATGTGCAAGCACCAAAACGCCGACGGCGGCTGGGGTGATACCATCGACAGCCCCAGCACCCTCGCAACCACCATGCTCGTGATTGCGGCGCTGCACCTGGCCGGAAGGCAGGAGCAGTGTGCACGGTCGCTCGCGCACGCGGGCCGTTATGTCGATGGCTGCGCGGGGCGCGGCGATCTTGTGGCGGCCATTCGAGCGGCCTACGGCAAAGACCGCACGTTTGCCGTGCCGATCCTGGCCAACTGCGCCCTGGCCGGGCTGGTGCCGTGGAAGAAAGTGCCGCGGCTGCCGTTTGTGCTCGCGGCTCTTCCGCACGGCTTCTATAAATCTCTGCGGCTGCACATGGTCAGCTACGCCTTGCCGGCGCTGATTTCAATCGGCCTGCTGCTGGACAGCCGGAAAGGCTCGGCCAACCCGGCGCGAATCGGTGTGCGGGCGCTTACCGAGCGGATGATCCTCGACAAGCTCGAGCGCATCCAGCCCGAGAGCGGCGGCTACCTGGAGGCGATACCGCTCACCAGTTTCGTAGCGATGAGCCTCATCCCGCTGTACGGCGCCGGGCAGCCGGTAGCGGCGCGCTGCGTGCAGTTCATCGAGCGCTCCGTTCGCCCCGATGGCAGTTGGGCGATCGACAGCAACCTATCGGTGTGGCTCACCACAAATGCAGTGAAGGGGCTGGCGGGCGGCGGCCTGCTCGGCGAGATCGACGGCAAGAAAACGCGCCGCTGGATCGCCGACCGGCAGTATCGCCACGTGCACCCATACACGCAGTCCGAGCCCGGCGCCTGGGGCTGGACACATCTGCCGGGGGGCGTGCCCGACACCGACGACACCTGTTCGGCGATGCTGGCCCTCCACGCCCTCGGCGAGAGGGACAGCACGCAGGCGGCGGCCGATTGGCTGCTTCAGCTTCAGAACAAGGACGGCGGCTGGCCCACGTTCTGCCGCGGGTGGGGCAGGCTGGCGTTCGACCGCAGCTCGCCGGACCTCACGGCGCACGCCATCCGCGCGTTGGGGTGCTTTGCCGGGCCGAACCCGAACGGCCGGATCCTGCCCGCAATGAAACGCGGCCTGCGGTTTCTCGTGCAAAGCCAGCGGCCCGATGGCTCGTGGCTGCCGCTGTGGTTCGGAAACCAGCTTGCGCCCGGAAAGCACAACCCCGTGATGGGCGCGGCCCTTGTGCTTACGGCATTGTGCGAGGTGGACGCCGGCGACGTGCCCGCCGCAAAGGGCGCAAGTTTCATCGTGCGCGCACAGAACAGCGACGGCGGCTGGGGCGGCGACAGGGCGGTTGCATCATCGGTGGAGGAGACGGCCCTCGCTGTGGGGGCGCTCTCGCGCTTCAGGCATTCCGCCGAAGCGAGGGCCGCGGCCGCACGCGGTGCTGCATACCTGGTGCGCCGCATCGACGATGGCACATGGTGCCATCCCGCGCCGCTTGGCCTGTACTTCGCAAAGCTGTGGTACTCGGAGGAGCTGTATCCCCTGATCTGGACCGTGGACGCGCTGGGACAGGCGATCGGGAATGGCATCTTCGCTTCAGAGAAAGACAACCAACTATGAACGAACCGGTGCGAATACCGCAACCCGATATCAAGCAGGTGCCCCAGGACCGCCCGCTGCGCGAAAACATCCGGCGGCACGCGGAGCTGATGAGCGACAGCATGCCGCGCACGCGGCCGCTGGCCCGCGAGGAGCTCGAACGGCGGGCGCAGTCGATCCTCCTCGATCTCGCGCTGCCGGGCAGTTTCCTGGGGTTTGCGATGGTCGCCATCAGCAACGTTTTCTGGCGCGGCCAGTACGGCGCCACGCCCTTCGCGCGGCGGCTGTTTCTACTGCCCAAATGCCTGCGCAAAAGCGAAGTGTGCAAGGGCAAGCTCGATAGCATCGGCCTGCAGTGCGCCGGCTGCGGCGCATGCAGCATTCACGACCTCCAGAATACCGCAGAACGGCTCGGCTACCAGGTGATAGTTGCCGAAGGCACGCCCGCGGTGGTCATGCGGATAATGGAAGGGCAGGCCGACGCCGTTCTGGGCGTGGCATGCCTCGACTCGCTCGAAAAGGCTTTCCGGCATATCGTGGAGGTGGGCATCCCGCACGTGGCCGTGCCGCTGCTGAAAAACGGCTGCATCGACACCGAGGTCGATCTTGGGCAGGTTCGCGAGATGCTCATAGCGCAATGCCCAGGCACGTCCGAGCACACCCACACGTATGTGCCGCTGCTGCGTGAGGCGGTGCGCGTGTTCGAGCCGGAGCCGCTGATTGAGATGCTGCGGCCCTGCCTGCACGATGCCGCCGGCGGGCAATCCGACCCGATGACGGCCACCGAGGCCATGGCGGTGGAGTGGCTGAGGAAGGGCGGAAAGCGCGTCAGGCCGTTCGTCACTATCGCCGCATATGCCGTGGCCCGGCACGGCGCGGCTGTGCTCGCGCCCGACGCCGAAGTTTCCGATCTCATTCCTGCGTCGATCAGGAAAACCGCCATCGCAATCGAAGCATTGCACAAGGCGTCGCTTGTCCACGACGACATCGAAGACGACGATGCCTTCCGCTACGGCGAGCAGACGCTGCACCGGCGGCACGGCGTGGGCCCCGCGCTCAACATCGGCGATTTCCTCGTTGGGCTCGGCTACCGGCTCATCTCCGGCCAGAGCGCGGACCTCGGAGGCGGTTGCGTGGCCGATATCCTGGCAAACCTGTCGTCGGCGCACCTTGAGCTCTGCCGCGGGCAGGGTGGCGAGCTGCTGTGGCACGGCAGCGGCCGAACCCTGCGGCCCATCGATGCGCTCTCGATCTACGCGCTGAAAACGGCACCGGCCTTCGAAGCCGCGCTCTATGCCGGCCTGCGCGCTGCCGGCCGCAACATCGCCGACGGCTCGCTGAAGCGCTACTCCACGTGCATCGGCGAAGGTTACCAGGCGCTAAACGATCTGGCCGACTGGCAGGAGCACACCGTAAACAAGGTGACGCTCGGGCAGGACGTGCTCGCGCGGCGCCCGACCATCCTCCGCGCGTTCGCAATCGAAGCCGGCGGCGAGCACCGGCTGAACGAATTGACCTCGGCTGACGCCGACCCCGAGCAGGTAGTCGAGCAGGTGAAAGCCCTCTACGCGAGCCTCGGCGTCTTCTCACGGGTCGAGCAATTGCTTGAGAAGCTGAGGGCACGCGCCGGCGAGACGGCCGACGCCTTCGATGACGCCAACCTGCGAAACCTTCTGAACTTCCTGGTGAAGATCGTTCTGTGATGCCATGAACTCGTTCTTCCTCGAATCCCTCGACCGCACGCTGCGCGAAGGCCTCGCGCTGATGAGCGGCGATTTTGCCTGGCAGCACGCGCGTTTCGTGCTCGGCCGGCAATCGAGCGACGGAGGCTTTCGCGGCCGGCAAGGCGGCCCCGATCTCTACTACACCGACTTCGCCCTGCGAGTACTCTCGCTGGCCGGACTCGCCGCCGGCACAGGCGACCGCATCGGCCGCTGGCTCCAAAAGTCGCGTCGCGCGCCCAGAGACGTCGTCGAGTGTTTCAGTCAGCTCAATCTCGTGCGGCTTCTCGAGCAGAGCGGCATCACGGTTGCAGTGGACGAACTGCGTCTCCCGCCATTCGAGTTCACCGCCTACAACTGTTTCCTGGCGGCGTTGTGCTGCGAGATGCTGGAGATACCGTTTCCGGAGCGCGAGCGCGCCATCGCATCGACGGCGTCGCTTGCGCGGCCCGGCGGCGGCTACGCGAACGAATCCGGGGCATCGGCGGCGCAGACAAATGCCACCGCCGCCGCCGTAGCGTTTCTGGCGTTGATGGGCGCCGCCGAGCGCGTCGATGCGCCGGAAACCGCCGGCTTCCTCGCCTCGATGCAGGCATCGAGCGGCGGCTTGAAGGCGCACGCCGCCGCCGAAGACGCCGACCTGCTCTCGACCTTCACCGGCCTCGTGGCGATTTCCACCCTCGATTCCATCGGCAAAATCGACCTGCCTGCCATCAGCCGATTCCTCAGGGATATGGCCGTGCCGTGCGGCGGATTCCGTGCCTGCCACGGCGATGCCGAGCCCGACGTCGAATACACCTATTACGGCCTCGCGACAGCGGCAATGCTGCGGAATCACGTGGCTGCGCGCAAAACGGAGAAGAAATGATGACCGGCGAAACAGAACGCCTCGTCGTTGCCGACTTGACCAAGACCTACAACATGGCCGACGGGCCAATCGAGGTGATCGCCGGCGTGTCGTTTTGCATGGAGCCTGGCGACACCTTGGCCGTGATTGGCCCGTCCGGCTCCGGCAAGAGCACGCTGCTGAATATCATCGGCTCGCTGGACAAGCCCACCTCGGGCAGCGTGCGGCTGGGCGGCACCGAGGTAACGCGACTCGCGGGCCGCGAGCTTGCCGAATTCCGCGCAAACAGGATCGGGTTCGTCTTTCAGGAGCATCATCTGCTGCCGCAGCTCACAGCGCTGGAAAACGTACTGCTGCCCACGCTGGTCGGACGCGGCGGCGCGGAAGCATCGGCCCGGGCACGCGAGCTGCTCGAGCGGCTGGGCGTGGCCCACAGGATGCACGCTTTCCCGGCGAAGATGTCCGGCGGCGAACGCCAACGCGTCGCCGTCGCGCGGGCGCTTGTTAATGGCGCGCGGCTGATGCTGTGCGACGAGCCAACGGGCAACCTCGACCGCGAGACGGCCGCGGGAATGGTTTCGCTCTTCATCGAGCTGTCGCGGCAGAGCAAAGTGAGCGTGGTAATGGTTACGCACAATCTCGAGCTTGCTGCCGCATTCTCCAAGTGCGTGGAGCTGCGCGGCGGCCGCCTGAATCCCGCGGGAAACGGAGCGGCACGATGAAGCTATCGCGGCTGGTTTGGCGCAGCCTCAGCTTCTACGCGGCCACCGCCGCGGTGGTGGCGATCGGCGCGGCCGTGGCCACGGGTGTGATCACCGGCTCGCTGCTGGTGGGCGACTCGGTGACCGGCAGCCTGCGCGAGGTGGCGCTGGCGAGGCTGGGCCGGATTGACTCGGTAGTGCTTGCCAGGAATTTCTTCCGCAGCGAGCTTTCAGAGAAAATACGCGGCGACGCCCAACTGCGCGTAGGCAGGGCGGCGTCGGTAGTTGTGGTACAGGGTGCGGCGATAAACGCAACAACAAATGCCGCCGTGCCGAGCGTGGGCGTGATCGGCGTTGACGACGGCTTCTGGAGCTTCTATCCGGATTCCGGCCGCACAGGCAGTGCGCGGCCGCTGAAGCTCTTGGCGCGGCAGGTGGCGCTCAACGAGTCGCTTGTACGCGACTTGGGCGTTGCACAGGGCGACGCGGTGATCGTAAACGTCGGCCGGCGCGGCCGGGCGCCGTCCGGCACGCTGTTCGAGCATCGCAGCCGCGAGAAGGTGCTCAGCTCGATGCGCTGCAATGTGGCCGCCATACTGCCCGAC
>DATLAR010000026.1:0-16008 GCA_035527355.1 Planctomycetota bacterium | reverse complement strand
ATCGGCCGTGCGCCGAACTCGGGGTCGTAGCCGCGGTCGATGATGAACTCCTTAGCCTCGTCGGTCACGTCCACATGGATGTTGCGCTCCTTCAGCCGATCGAGCACCTGCTTGAATTCAAGCAGCACGACGTGTTTCATGTCTTCGCGCGTGAGCTGCTTGAATACGATGGTGTCGTCGAGGCGGTTGAGGAATTCGGGCCTGAAGTGGCGTTCCACTTCCTTCATCAGCACATCCTTCATCTGCGTATAGGTGCGCTCTTCGGAGGTGGCCACGAAGCCCAGGCCGGTCTGGTTCTTGATCATTGAGGCGCCGATGTTTGAAGTCATCAGCAGCACGCAGTTGCGGAAGTCCACACTGCGCCCGAAGCTGTCGGTGAGCCGGCCTTCTTCCATGATCTGGAGGAGCATGTTGAATACGTCGGGATGTGCCTTTTCGATCTCGTCGAGCAGCACCACGGAGTATGGACGGCGTCGCACCTTCTCGGTGAGCTGGCCGCCCTCTTCGTAGCCCACGTAGCCGGGCGGTGCGCCGATCAGCCGCGAGACGTTGTGCTTTTCCATGTACTCGGACATGTCGATCTGCAGCAGCGAGTCTTCCTCGCCGAACATGAACTCGGCGAGCGCCCGTGCGAGCAGCGTTTTGCCCACGCCCGACGGCCCGAGGAAGAGGAACGATGCAACGGGCCGGCGAGGGTCTTTCAGGCCGGACCTCGACCGGCGGATGGCCCGCGCGATGGCGCTGATGGCCTCGTGCTGGCTCACTACGCGCTTGTGCAGCGTTTCTTCCATAGCCACGAGGCGCTGCGCCTCGGCCGATTCGATCCTCGTGAGCGGCACGCCGGTCATCTTCGACACGACTTCGGCGATCACTTCCTCGTCGACCACGCCTTCGCGTTCGTGAGCTTCTTCGCGCCATGATTTCTGGATGCTGTCCATTCGTGCGCGCAGCTTCTCGGCCTTGTCGCGGATTATGGCGGCCCGCTCGAAGTCCTGGCTCACCACGGCCGATTCTTTTTCCTCGTTGAGCATCTCGAGTTCGTCTTCGAGTTCCTTGAGGTTCGGCGGCTTGGTGGTGGCGGCCATGCGGATGCGCGCGCCGGCCTCGTCCATCACGTCGATCGCCTTGTCGGGCAGGAATCGGCCGGTGATGTAGCGAGTGGAAAGCTCAACGCAGGTCTCGAGGGCAGTGTCGGTGTATTGCACGCGATGGTGCGACTCGTACCTGTCGCGCAGGCCCTTGAGGATTTCGAGCGTCTCGTCGCGGTTGGGCGGATTCACGATGATGGTCTGGAACCGCCGTTCGAGGGCGCTGTCTTTCTCGATATACTTGCGGTATTCATCGAGCGTGGTAGCGCCGATGCACTGGATCTCGCCGCGCGAGAGTGCAGGCTTCAGCACGTTGGAGGCATCGATGGCGCCTTCGGCACCGCCGGCGCCGACAAGCGTGTGCAGCTCGTCGATGAAGAGAATGACGTTCTTAGCCCGGCGCACTTCGTTCATGACGGCCTTGATGCGCTCTTCAAACTGGCCGCGGTACTTCGTGCCGGCCACCATCATCGCGAGGTCGAGCACCACGATGCGGCGGTTGAGCAGCAGTTCGGGCACGTTGCCTTCGATCACGGATTGCGCGAAGCCTTCAACGATGGCGGTTTTGCCTACGCCGGCCTCGCCAAGCAGCACCGGGTTGTTCTTGGTGCGGCGGCTGAGCACCTGCGTGAGGCGCTCGATCTCGCTTTGGCGGCCGATCACGGGATCAAGCTTGTTTTCGCGGGCGAGCTCGGTGAGGTCGCGGCCGAAGCTGTCGAGCGCGGGCGTATCGGACTTCGCCTTCTTTGCGGCGGCCTTCTGCGCGGTTCCGGGAAATTCGGTGCCCAGGAATTCCAGCACTTCCTCGCGCACTGCTTCGAGCTTGAGGCCCATGTTCAGCAGCACCTGCGCGGCGAGGCCATCGTTCTCTTTCAACAGGCCGAGGAGGAGGTGTTCGGTGCCCACGTAGTTGTGGCCGATGTTTCGAGCTTCGTCCATAGAAAGCTCGAGCACCTTCTTCGCCCTCGGTGTGAAAGGCGGCTGCTGCTGCGCGGACGCAGCGGAGGCCGAGCCGGTTTGCACCAGCTTTTCCACCTCGATGCGTATCTTCTTGAGGTCCACGCCCAGGCTCTTCAGCACGTGCGCCGCCACACCTGTGCCTTCCTTGACAAGGCCCAGGAGGATGTGCTCGGTTCCGATGTAATCGTGGCCGAACCGCCGCGCTTCGTCTTTGGCGTGATTCACGACCTTTCTGGCACGTTCTGTAAACTTATCGTACATTTTTCACACTCCCCATCCCACGTTCGACGCCCGGACCTGGTTTGCAGGAACCCGAGCAAATGGTTTTCTGTTCTTCTGCGATGATTTCCTCTCCTGTTATTCTAACAATTCCCAGCTTCTGCGTCGAGTACTCAAGCATCTTGCTCTCCAGTATCGCCCGGATTGCCGCCGCGGGCGTGCATTCACGCTCGAAACGACAGAAAGCCGCACTATAGCTCGCCGAGCTTCCTCCGAATAAATGCAGCCCTTACGCTGTCGCGCTCGTCGGGCTCCAGTTCCTTCCCCTCCAGTTTTTGCAGGTGAGCCGGCAGGGCGCGGATGAACAACTGGTTCACCTCGCCGATGTCCATCTCGATCAGGCCGAGGTTGATGCCGAGGCGCAGGTGCGACAGCAGCGTGATCGTTTCGTTTGACGAGATTGTCCTGGCCGATTTCAGCATGCCCAACGAGCGGTAGATGCGGTCTTCGAGCTTGGCCCGGTTCTGGGAAAGCAGCGTCTCCCTGGCCCTCCGCTCATACCTGACGATTTGTGGGACTGTGCTAACTATATTATCGAGAATTTCCTCCTCGGATTTACCCAAAGTTACCTGGTTGGAAACCTGGTAGAGGCTTCCGGCATACTGCGTTCCTTCGCCGTAGAGCCCCCGCACCACGAGGTTCATCTTGCCCACCGCGGTTATCACCTTGTCGATCTGCCGCGTGAACAGCAGCGCGGGCAGGTGAAGCATCACGGAGGCCCGCATGCCGGTGCCCACGTTGGTGGGGCATGCCGTGAGGTAACCCAGCTCCAGTGAGAAAGCGTAGTTCACATCGCGGTCGATCGCATCGTCCAGCTCGTCGATTATTTCCCACGTTTCGCCGAGCTGGAAGCCGGATTTGAGCACCTGGAGGCGCAGGTGGTCTTCTTCATTGATCATGATGCTCACGGTTTCTTCGCCGTTGATGGCTACGCCGCGAGCTCCCTCGGCCTGGGCAAGCTCTTTGCTGATCAGGTGCCGCTCCACGAGGAACTGCAGGTCCAGCTTGTTCACCTGCACCAGGTCGAAATAATTAAGGGCGTTGCTTCGCACCTGGATCTTGGCCACGCGGTCGCGCAGCAGCTCGGCGATCTCGGCCCGTTGTTCCGCGGAGGCGCGGTTGGTGAAGGGGAAATCGGCCAGGTTTCTCGCGAGCCTGATGCGGCTGCTGATGATGATGTCCGATTCCGGGCCTTCGCCCCTTAGCCATTCGCCGGCATGCTTCGACAGATCATTTATTTCCATCGGCGTCGTCCCCCTTCTTGAGCTCGTATATCTGGTCGCGCAGGCGTGCGGCCTTTTCGTATTCCTCGGCCTCGATGGCCTTGTTGAGCTCGCGGCGGAGGTGTATGAGTTTCCGCGCGTTTGCCATGTCTTTGCCGGCATTGATAGGCACCTTGCCTTTGTGCCTGGTGCTGCCGTGAATTCTTTCGAGGAAGGGAAGCAGCCCCTTCTTGAAGACGGCATAATCGCGGCTGCAGCCAAGGCCGCCGCCCGAGCGGAATTCGGAGTATGTGATTCCGCAGATGGGGCAGGCGATTCCGGCCAGTTCGGGCACTTCCTTTTCGGCGTGCGCCTCGAAGAGGCCGGTGATGAAATCATTGAGCGGGCCCGAGGGCAGCGCTATGTTTTTCTCGCGAGCGCAGTCTTCGCAGAGGTGGATTTCCTTTTTCTCGTTATCCACTATCTCGGTCACATGAAAAGTGGCCGCTTTCTTGTTGCAGCACTGGCAAAGCAGCATACGACCTCCAATCCTGGTCCGGCAGAGCCGGCAGGCTCATTTTTCGGCGCCCGACGGAATATGGTCTTCGCTGGCCGGCAGGCGTCCTTCTCGCTCGGCCATGATGTAGTCCATGCAAAAGTCATCCTTGCCAAGCAGCACGTGCGCGGCCAGCAGCGTGGCCATCATGTGCTTCTCGGTGGGGTCGATGATCACGGCATCGAGCCCCTGGGCCATGAGGAGGGCCAGGTATGTGCGGTTCAGCACGTTTCTCTGCGGCAGGCCGAATGAGATGTTGCTGAGGCCGCAGATCACGTGCGCCTCCTCGTATGTAGTCTTGAGTTCCTTCACGGTTGCGGCCACGTCCAGCGCGGCTTTCTGGTCTGCGCTCACGGCGCTCACGGCCGGGTCGAAGTAGAGATTCTCGAGGCAGATGCCGGCGCCCTTCACCATCGCCACGATCTGGGCGGCGGCTTCCATTCGTTCTTCCTTGCTGGCGGGCATTCCGCCCGAGCCCATGGTGAGGCCGACCACGCGTGCGTTGTATTTTTTCACGAGCGGCAGAATAGCTTCGGCACGCTCTTTTTCGGCGGTAATGGAATTGACCAGCGGTAAGCCTTTGTGAAGAGCCAGGGCTTGGGCCTGCGCCTCGTGGCTTGGGCTGTCGATGCACAGCGGCGCGTCCACCGCGGCCTGCACCGTCTGCACCAGCCACTTCAGGTCTTCAACCTCCCTCGAGACGCTGGTGCCGGCGTTGACGTCGATGTATGTGGCTCCGGCGTCAAACTGCTTGCGGGCTTCCTTCTGGATGAAGGCCGAATCGCGTTTCTCGATCGCCTGGCGTATGCGCTTTCGACTGCTGTTGATCCGTTCGCCGACTATCAGCATGATGTAGTCCTTACCTGCTCTTTTCCCAACGGAGAAGCTCCTGGACTTTTCCAAGAGTGGTGCTGCCCGAGGTAATCTCTTCCTTGATGCGGTTTTCCGCTTCAAGGCAATCCATTCCGCGGTTTGCCATTTCCGTTGCTTTAGAGCGGGGAAGGACCAGTACGCCGTCGTCGTCGGCAACGATCCAGTCACCCTGCATGATTAAAACACCGGAAATGCGCAAAGGCGCGCCAATCTCACCCATACCTTTTGGCTCGCCGGCACAGGGGCAGATGCCCCGGTGGAAAACCGGGAAGCCGATCCTGCGTATGTCTGCGGTATCGCGGATAGTACCGTTTATCACTACGCCGGCCAGCTTCTTCTGCACGGCGCTCAGCGTTGCGCACTCGCCCCACACCGATGGCGGCACGCCGCCGGCGTCTACCACGATCACGTCGCCGGGCTCGGCCTGATCGATCGCCAGCACGGGCTTCGACCAGTCGCCGGGTGCCGTTCGCACGGTCACGGCCGGCCCTGCGATCTTCACGCCGGGGTTCAGCGGCAGCAGCCCGTCGAGGCCGGGCAGCCGATGATTGCCGTCGGATATATTCGCGCACGAGGCCGCCATTAGCGCCTCGATCACGTTGGCGTCGCCCACGCGTTTGAAAAGCTGTGTGCTCTTCCGCACGCGTGTGAGTGCCGCATTGCGAATCTGCTCGGTGGCGGCCCGGGCGTCGGCGGCCTTCACGATTGCGCCGCCAACGATCACGATTCTGGCACCCGCGTCGGCCGCGTCTACCACGGTCTCGGAATTTATGCCGCCGGCCACGGCCACGGGCACCCGCACCGCCGGCACCAGCCTGCGCAGCTTGTCGAAGGGGTCCAGCCCCTTCATCTGGTCGTCGATGGGGCAGTGGAGGTAAACGATATCGGCCCCCCACTCCTCTACCTGCTTTGCGCGGCCAATGAAATCATCGACACCAAGCAGGTCTACGGCCACTTTGATGCCGTAGTTTCTGCCCACTTCGATGCACTCGCGGATGGTATTCTCGGAGGCGGCGGCCATGACCACCGCCACGCCGGCGCCGGCCTTCGCGGCCGCTTCAAACTCGATCCGGCCGGCGTCCATCGTTTTCGTATCGGCCACGATGGTGTGGTTTGGAAACTCGCGCTTGAGCGTGCGTACGGTATCCAAGCCCTCGGATTTCAGCAGCGGAGTGCCGACCTCCAGCCAGTCGATTCCGCCGGAAACGGACTCGCGTGCCACCTTGAGGGCGCGGTCGAAATTCAGAAAATCGAGCGCCACCTGGAGCACCAGGCCCTGCTTTTCGGATGCGGCCGTGTTATCTGATTGCATCGCAGTCCAGCATATATGAAGCGCCGCAGCGCTCGGATTCCCACACTGTAACCTTGCGCACGCTCACCGCTTTTGGCAGCAGCTTGCCAAGCTCGTCAAAGACCCACTTGGCGATGTTCTCTGTGGTGGGGTTTGCCACGGTGAAGGGTGCCAGATCGTTTAGATACTCGTGATCGAGGCTGTTGAGGAGGCCGTCTACGTGGGCCTTCACGTCTCTGAAGTCAAGAACCATCCCCAGCTCGTTGAGCTGAGCGGCCCGCACGAGCACGATCACCTTCCAATTGTGCCCATGAAGCCGCTCACAACTTCCGGAATAGCCTCGAAGATGGTGTGCTGCGGCAAAATGGGTTTCATAGACAAGTTCATACATTGTTTGCGGCCTTGTTTGGGGTAAGGAATTTCAGCTTTTGATCGCTGCCGCACCCCATTTTCCCTCTATTCCAAGTGTACCACCGCATAGCCTGTTTTTCAAGTTTTTTCCACATCTAAATGCAGAATGGAATGAAATCGCCAGCAGGCGGGCCGGCCTTTGCGTTGCCGCCGGATGATTATGCGAAACTTTTTTGTGAACTCCCTTCAGCAACGCGCTATACTTTATGTGCCAGAGAGCTCACGGCGAGTCTTTACTCCACATCCGGCGCAAACATCCCTGAGATTAGTCGCTCGCATCAGCTTTGTTCCTTACATGCAGAAGGTCTTGAGCAAAACGGCCAACTACCGGCAATCACCGGCTTTGTTGCCCCGTAAGTTTCTATAGGAGAGGAGTTTGAAATGAAGAGAGCGTTTGCTATTGCGTTGGTTCTGGCATTCGGGATGGCCCTGGTGGCCGGCTGCGGAAGGCAGAGCACGCAGGAAGCCGAGAGGCCCGAAGACAGGCCCGATGAAGAGACGGCGAAGAAACAGGACGAGCCGGCCATCAGCCCTCAGCCGTCTATGCCGGAAGGTGAAGACCCAAGCCTGACCCCCGAAGAAGAAGCCAGAAAACCAGGCGAGATGGAGCGCAAAGACGAGACCAGCCGCGAGCGCGCAAAGCAGGGCGAAAGCGACATGCCGAAAGACGGCAAGCGCGACGGCAAGGGTGCCGAGCAACGGGGCGAATCCAAGGATATGACCCCCGAAGAAATGGAAAAGAAGGGCGGCGAATGGGATAAGAAGAAGGACGATGCCGCAAAGCAAGACACAGGCAAGGGCGCCCAGAAAACCGCCAAGGATGATGAAGCCATGCCTAAAGGCATGACCCGCGAAGACAGCAAGATCGACGATGAATTCGAAGAGAAAATCGATGCCGACAACCAACTGAAGGAGTACAAGGTCAAGAGCGACACCGTCAACGGCGTTCTCACCATCACCGGCACCGTTCCCCGGCAAGACCTCGCCAAGAAGGCTGAAGACCTCGCCCGCACCGTTGCCGGAATAAAGCAGGTGCGCAACGACCTACAGGTTACCGGCGAGGAAACCAAAGAGCCCAAGAAGCTCAGCGACAGGCAGATGAAAAACGAACTCGAAGACAAGTTTGACGCCGACAGCCAGCTCAAGGACCTCGATCTCGACGTGGAAGTGAAAGACGGCAAGGCTACCGTTTCCGGCATCGTGCCCACCGATCAAACCAAGCGCAAGATCGACATGCTCGCACGCACCGTCAGCGGCCTCACCGCCGTCGACAACAAGGCTACCGTGCAGGGAGCGCGCACCGGTGCCGACAAGAAAGTGATGGAAGATGAAGACATGAAGGCGCCCGAAGGGCGGCCGGAAGAGAAGCCACAGAAGGAACGCAGCGACAGCGGCATGGGCGTGGAACTCAAGACGAAGTTCTTCGCCGACAGCCAGCTCAGCGGCTGGGACGTGAACATCGACGTGAAGAACGGCGTGATCACGATGACCGGCAGCGTGCCGAACGAGCAGCACAAGCGGAAGGCCGACATGCTTGCAAAGACGATCGCCGGCCAGCGCGGCATCAACAATGAGCTGCAGGTGACCGACGAGCAGGTGGAGGAGGAGAAACGCTCCGATAGGGCCATCGGCGCGGAGACGAAAGCGAAGCTCTTTGCCGATAGCGAGCTATCGGGCTGGAGGATCAACGTTGACACGCAAGACGGCATTGTGATGATGCAGGGCGAGGTGGAATCCGAGATGCTCAAGCGAAAAGCCACCGCCCTCGCTCAAACCGTCGCAGGCGTGCGGGAAGTGAAAAACCAGCTCACGGTGAAGGAGAAGAGCGAGCGCACAGCCCACGACGGCGAGCACTCCGAGATGTCCAAAAAGCTCGAGAAGAAGTTCTCCACGGAGCCCAAAATGAGAGGCTCGGACATTCACGTGGAGGAAAAGGAAGGTATCGTAGTACTCTTCGGCACTGTCCGTTCGGACGAGCAGAAGCAAATGGCCGAACGGATGGCAAGCGATCTGGAGGGTGTGCGCGAGGTGAAAAACAACCTGCAAGTGAAACCGGAAATGAAGTGACACGGAGACCGTGGAAGCTGCCGGGAGGGCTGCCGCCTGCAAGGTGGCAAATGGAGGGAGACAAAGCAGACAGGCTCTGCACAAGGAGGGAGAAGCCGGTTAGTGACGGGGTGGCGTGTACGCCAAAGGCTCAGAATCCCAGGCGTACGCTGTCCATAGCCAGAACGGAGGACGCCCGCGGACTGATGTTCTGACGGATCACTGCCTGTATACGACGAAAGCGTCATGGCAGGCCGATGGCCCCGGAGGGGCTGTGGCTCTGGTAAATGACGTGACAGGCACGCAGAAATGCGAGCCATCGCCGGGCGTCGTTGGGAGGCAGGCAGGCTGGGCACTGCCGGCTGCATAAGCGCCGTCGACACCACAAGTGTCGACGGCGATTTTATTTCAAGCGCTCTTCTGGTATCGCTGAATCACATTGGTGTGCCACAGTCAGGAGCCTGATCGCAGAGCATCATGCACCAGAACCTTCTCGTTTTCGTGGTTTCGGCGTCTGCGGTGCTGCCGGCAGGCTACTTTATCTAGGGGCGCTTTCCACATCGAGCGCTGAACACCGAACGCTGAGCCAGAACGCTGAACATCGAACGAAGGACTTGCTCGCGAGGTTCTTCACTGCTGCTGCCGCTCGTATAGCGCAAAGCTCATTGGCCGGATCACAAGTTGCTCGCCGCAGCTTATCGCCTCCGGCAGCGTTGAGCCCGGTCCGTTCCAATTATGCTCCGACGAGTCGATCACCTTCCACCACGAGCCTTTCGGCAGGTTTGCCTCAAACTCTGCCTCGGCGTCGTTGAAGCTCATTGCGAGAAAAACGTGGTTCTGATCGTGCCAGCGGTGCTGGAACAGCAGCCTTTTTCCCTCCGAGCCCGTCACCTCCTGCGCGTCGCGCTGGGCGTCGGCGAATGCGGGAGTGCGGCTGCGGATGGTTATCAGCCGCCGGTAGAGTTCCAGCATGATCTTGTGCGTGCCGTGCGTGCGAAGCTCCCAGGATAGCTTGCAGCGCATAAAGGTGTCGGGCGATTGCGGGTCCGACGCCTTGCCCGGCCGGTGCCGCGCCTGCAGTTCGCTTTCGTATCCGCTGCGCACTGCCTGCACGAGCTCCGGAGCGATGAGGTCTACGAAATAGAGGAAAGGCGCTTCTTCGGCGTATTCCTCGCCCATGAAGATAAGGGGAATGTACGGCGAGAGTATAAGGGCGCCGGCGGCAAGCTTCGCGGTCTCAAACGGCACAAGTGTCGATAGCCGTTCGCCCATCTTGCGGTTGCCCACCTGGTCGTGGTTTTGCGTGCAGACCAGCAGCCGGTGGGGCGGCTGGTCCTTGCAGGAGTTACCGTGGTGCCGCTTGCGGTGCTCGGAGTATTTGCCCGAGTAAACGAAGCCCTCGCGCAAGGCCTTTGCCAGGTGCTCGATTGCCCCGAAGTCGACGTAGTAGCCTTGCTGCTCGCCCGTGAGCAGCGTGTGCAGGGCGTGGTGGAAGTCGTCGGACCATTGGGCGTCGATCTCGAAGCCGCCTATGTCGCGCGGGCGGAGCACGCGGGCATCGTTCAGGTCGCTCTCGGCTATCAGGTAATGCTTTCTGCCGGCCTGGCGGCAGTAATCGTCCACCTTTGCGGCGAGTTCCTGCAGGAAGGGCTGCGCGCTGGTGTCGTAGATGCCCTGGATAGCATCGAGCCGCAAGGCGTCGATGTGAAAATCTCTCAGCCAATAAAGGGCGTTTTCCACGAAGTAGTTGCGCACCTCGTCGCTGTATTCGCCGTCGAAATTCATCGCGTCGCCCCACGGGGTCTTGTATTTCGGCGTGAAGTAAGGGCCGTAGTCCTTCAGGTAGGTTCCCTCGGGGCCGAGGTGGTTGTAAACAACGTCCAGCAGCACCGCCAGGCCGTGGCGATGGCAGGCATCGATCAGCCGTTTGAGTCCGTCGACGCCGCCGTACGCGGTGTGTACGGCAAAGGGATAGGCGCCGTCGTAGCCCCAGTTGCGCTCGCCGGGGAAATGCGCCACCGGCATGATTTCCACCGCGGTTATTCCCATCTCGCGCAGGTCGATCAGCCGCGGGATGATTGCATCGAAGGTGCCCTCGGGCGTGAAGGTGCCGGTGTGCAGCTCGTAGATCACCATCTTCTTCAGCGGTATGCCGCTCCACTGGGCATCGGTCCACGCGAAGGTGCTATGGTCCACCACGGCCGACGGCCCGTGCACGCCATCGGGCTGCAGGTATGAGGCGGGGTCGGGGCGGTCGATCTCGCCGTCGAGCCTGTACCAGTAGCGCGTGCCGGGCGCCGCCTTGTTTGTGCTCAGCCTCCAATAGCCCAGCTCGTCCCTCGTCATCGGGATCGCCTGTTCGTTTGGCCACACGGTTTTCAGCTCCACCCGGGTCAGCAGCGGCGCCCACACGATGAAATCGCATTTGCCGTTTCCGAGATATCGCGCTCCAATCCTCATCTGCCACCTTCTTCCATCTTGACCAGCAGCGCCGCGGGAAAGCTTTTCAGCACGTCGCCCAGTGACAGTGCTTGCCCGCCGGCCACCTGCTCGCCGGTGATCGCGTTATACCAGGCGCCGTTTGCCGCCTGCGGCACCGGCACGCTGGTGTCGCCCCACACTTGCTGCCCGAGAGGAAACTCGCCCTCGCCGATCAGCGGCGTCAGCAGCCTCGGTGCCACCGCCGCGATCCAGCGGCCGCCCAGGTTTCTTGCAAACGCCACCACGTGATCTTTGCGTATGCCCTGCGGCTGCAGGGGCACGTATGATCCCTGCTGAAAGATGTCGGCTTGCTGCTTGCGGCAGTTGAGCGCCCGGTAGGTGAGAAACAGCTTGATCCGCCCGTCGTCGCGTGTTGCCAGCAGCTCGGCGATCAGGCTGGGCATTGCCGTTCGCTCGCGCTCCTTGATCTCGCGAAGCGCCGCCTGCCTGACGCCGAAGTCTACTGCCCGGCGGTTGTCGGGATCGACGAAGCTGAAGTCCCACAGTTCGGTGCCGCGGTAGATATCGGGCACCCCGGGCGATGCAATCTTCAGCAGCACCTGCGACAGCGAGTTGAACACGCCGTAATGCGCCGCCTTCTTCTGAAACGCCAGGAAGCTTTTCAAAAACTCGTTGCCGTCTGCCGGCTGCAGGATGCCATCCATGAAGGAAAAGCAGGCGGCCTCGTAGTCGGTGTCGGGCTTGATCCAGTTTGTGTGCACCCTCGCCTCCCTCACGGCCTTCAGCACGTATTTCCTCAAACGTTCGCGGAAGCTGCCGTGCTCGCCGTCGACGCGCGGATACGAGCCGATCAGCACCTGGTAAAAGGCGTATTCATCGTTGCGGTCGGGTGCCAATTGGCCGTTCACCGGCCGCTTGTGCGGGCGGTTCAGCCGCGTCCACAGCCGCAGGTGCTGCGACCACTCCTGGGGCAGCTCCGACAGCACGTTGATGCGCGCGCGGGCGTCCTCGCCGCGCTTGGTGTCGTGCGTGGATGTCGCGTTCAGCGCGTGCGGGCTTCGCTGCATGCGGCGCAAGTTGAACTCGTGAAACTCGTCGACCGACAGGCCGAACCGCTCCGGCGCGCCGCCCACCTCGTTGAGCGACAGCAGCCTGTTGAATACGTAGAGAAAGGTGTCTTCAAAGCCTTTCGCCATCAACGGCCCGGTGAACTGCTGGAACCGCGTCACAAACTGCGCCCAGTCGTCGCGGTCCCTCTCGGTGAGGCAGTCCTCGAAGTACAGCAGCAGGATGTTTTCGAGCAGCGTCAGCTCGTAGAGCAGCCCTGGCCGGCGGCGCACGGCCTGCTGGAAGGCTGCTTTCACGCAGGCGCGGTCTTGCTCGCTTGCACCTTCGCGCGTCACGTACGTGCGGTAAACCGGAAACGCCGACGTCACCTCGATCAGCGCCTTGCGCAGGCCGTTCAGCGTGATATCCGCACCGTAGCGGTAGCGGCTGCACGCATTGCGCACCAGGTGCGCCAGGTTCTCGATCTCGCCGCCCATCAGCCGCGTGGCGATCATCTCTTTCTTCCCGAAGAGCAGCTCTGCGTAGCTCTCGCGCATCTTCGAGTAACGCGCGTAGAGCCGGTTGAAATCCTGCTCGCTTTCACGGCGGCAGAAAATTCCGTTCAACCGGTTCGCGAAATCGTAGCCCGTCGTCCCCTCCACTTGCCAGTCGGAAGGGAGGTCTTCCTTGAACGCAAGGATCTTCTCGACGATGAGATACACATCCTTCGCCGTTTCCCGCAGCCTTCTCAGGTAGGCAGTTGGATCGCAGAGACCGTCTATGTGATCCACCCTCAGGCCGGTGAACCTCCCTTGCTCGACTGATTCCAGCACCAGCGAATGCGTTCGGCGGAGAACATCCTCGTGCTGCACGTTCAAACAGATGAGGCCGCTGATGTTGAAGAACCGCCTGTAGTTTATTTCCTCGTCGGCCACCTTCCAGAACGACAGCCTGTAATACTGGTCTTCCAGCAGCGTGTCCAGCAGATCGAAACTCGCCGGTTGGCCCTTCTCTCCATTGAAACGGGCGAGGTTGTTGTCGACAAACTCCCTGATCCGCGGGTTTTGCCCGTAAAGCCGCCATAGCGTGCTTTTGGCGGCGTTTATCTCACCTTCGCGTCCTGCAAAATCCTCCTGGAAGGGCAGCGTGCCCAGCGACGATATCGCGCCGACGAACGCCCTGAAATCGGCGCTCTGCTCGCCCAGCGCCTGCTCCAGTTTCCTGAGGTCGGTGGTGAAAAACCTGTGGTAGGAATCGGGCTTGACGGGAAACCGCATCCCGGAGAAGCTCACCGCCAGGCCGGCCGCGTCGAAGACGAGCTGCAGGTCGCGGTTCTCCAGCGATTCGCCATATAGCTTCGCGAGAAACGGTGCGAGCACCCGGCCCGCCAGCGCCCGGTCCTGGTGCTGCCAATTGATATCGAAGAGGTTGAAGAACGGCGACCGCTCGCGCTTCTCCAGCACGTCCATCAGCATTGTGTTTTCGTGGCTGTAAACCATGTGGTTGGGCACGATATCCTGCACCCAGCCCAGGCCGCAGTTTTTCACTTGGGCCGCGAGAGCTTCAAAATCAGCATCGGTGCCAATCTCGGGGTTCAGCCGCGTGGGATCGGCCACGTCGTAGCCGTGCGTGCTGCCGGCCGCCGCCCGGAAGATCGGCGAGGCGTAGATGTCGGTGATGCCAAGCGCGCACAGGTACGGCAGAACCTCGCGCGCGGCATTGAAGCCGAACGTGGAGTTGAATTGCAGCCTGCAGGTTGAAACTGGAATCCGCATATTGCCGCACGCGCCTCCGGGCGAAGACACCGATCTATTGATAAAACAAATAGGAGGCACAGGCGTGGCGGGTTGGCGTAGATTCAAACAGTGGCGGGAAAAGCGGCAGCAGGGGCCGGCTCCGAACCGATCAAAAGAAAAACCACTGATAATCGCCGATCGGGCACTGACGGGAATTCAGTTAGGCGCTTTACACCCGGCCAGTGCAAGATCAGAGATTATCAGTGGTTGAAAGCTCCTCAGTTCACATTCGTGGCGCTCACGCAGAACGGCGAGCCGGGAAACTCCAGTATGCCGCCGCATTCGAATTCGGCTTTGCCGTCGGCGCCCATTCCGAACCTCGCCCCGCCGTTCGTTGCAAACACGGCGTCGGAGTAACGATAGTTCAGGATTTTGCGGCCTCTGAAATCCGCTACGGTTATTATCGCGGCTTCGGTGCCGTGCGTATCGGCTTTTTCAACGTAAACCGGATCGATAAGCCGGGTATCGCGCAGGCGCCTTACCACCGTGGCGTAGTCGCCGGTGTAACGGAACCATACGATTTCGCGGTCGCCGCGGCACGCCGCGATGAAGGTTTCGTTCGAGCCTTTCTCATACGTGATCCAGGTGGGGTGCGCCCATTCGAGAATCATAACGCGGTCGACCCCGAAGCCATTGTCGGGGACGTATAGCACCTGCCCTTGCGTGCTGCTGTAATCGCCTGACCCCGTCGTCCACGGCCCGCCGAGCTGGTAGCGCCGGCCGGTTGGCCCCTGCTTGGCCGGGGCAAGGTAAATATCGGGGAAGGGCTTTTCCGGCCCCTTCGGATGATAGTGCGCGTAGTCGGGGCCCAGGCGCTGGTTCATCCCCGCCAGTGTGAAGTCCGTAAGCTCCTTGATTATGCCCTCGCGGTCAAGCTTCACCGGCGCCACAGCCAGCGGAAGACCGGTAGTTTCAGGTTGGCCCTCTTCAGCCGGGCACCTCCTGCCGAAAGCGCATAGCGTTGCGCATACAAGAAAGAAAAGGAGGAACAACCAACAACGCCTCTCATCCATGTTAAACTCCTGCAATCGGCCCCGAGAGCCGGAAATGCACTGCGCCCGGAGCGAGTTGCACCGGAATGGCACCCTGATATCATATTATATCACAGCCAGAGCACATGTCAACGGCTGTTGGAAAAATCGCTTTGACATCACCCGCCACGCGGCGCACACTGTAGCCGGAAATTTATCGTCGGCAGGATCAACCAAGCAACAGAAAGGTGGTTTGATAGAGGATGCTGGTCGGCCTGATGTTGATCGCGGCGATGGATGCAGCACAGCCGTCCCCGGCTGTGAATCCGCTCGCAGGCTGGGCCGGCGGCCTGCCTCCGCCGCCTTATTCCGCCGGCGTGCAGTAGGCCGAAAGCACCTTGTTGATCGCATCGGCGATGTGCCGGCAATCCTGCACGTTGTACCACTGGTTCAGCGGCACGTTAACCACGCGGTCGAAAAGGTCGTCGGCCACGGGGCAATCGCCGCGTGAATACTCGATGTGCCCGCCCCGCCCGGTGTAGTGCCGGCAGGTCCAGGGGCAGTTTTCCGGCGTCGCGCCTGATTTGTTAACGATCCCGTGCATGTACGAATAGATGTGCCAGTCGGGCGGGCCGTTCTTGCCGCGGATGCCGCAGCCGATGCCTTCGGCCTGCAGCGCCGCCACGATCTTCCGGCCCAGCTCGATTGTTTCCGGATAGAACCGCAGGCAGTAGCCGACCTCGCCGTCAGGGTCGTTCATCTTCTGCAGCTTGATCTCTTTGAAATCACGCAAGCGCTTCAGCACGCGCGCCCGCACGTCGTGGAAACGTTTGACGACCGAATTCAGTTTGCCGAGCTGCACCACGTCGACGGCGGCTTCGAGCTCAGACATCCTGTAGTTGGTGCCGCAGAAAAGCTCGCCGTCGTATCGCGGAGGTGCAAAGCGATCGGGCCGCCAGAGGCCGCCGCACTCGGCCACGCCGTTTGCGCGCTCCCACAGCCGCTTGTCGTCGGTGAGCACCAGGCCGCCCTCGCCCGCGCCCACG
>DATLAR010000025.1:0-2616 GCA_035527355.1 Planctomycetota bacterium | reverse complement strand
TTCGCTGAACAACCGCAACGACTACATCGGCTCCGGCAGCCTGGGCTACACTATAGAGCTTCCCCGCCGGCACCTCAATCCTGCCGCGCCCCTCCGCATCCAGGACCTGTGGGGATTGTCGGAATCGCAGGAAACGGTGGGGGTGTCGCCCGAAATGTTTGCCGAGTTCATCTTCCCTTATCAGCTTGCGGTTATCCAGCGGTTCGGCCTGGCATACTATGGCTGCTGCGAACCGATCCACAGCCGCTGGAATTCGATCAGCAAGATACCAAACCTCCGCAAGGTATCGGTGTCGCCCTGGTGCAACGAGCCGCTTATGGCCGAGGCGTGCGCCGGCAAATACATCTACTGCCGAAAACCAAACCCCGCGCTCGTGAGCACGGAGGTATTCGACGAGCAGGCGATCCGCGAAGACCTCCGCAACACGCTGCAGGCCGCGCGGGATTGCCACGTAGAGCTTGTGATGAAAGACGTTCATACCGTGGCAAACCAGCCGCACCGCCTTGGCCGCTGGGTCGAGCTGGCCCGCGAGGTCATCGAGGAGACCCGGTAGCCTGCTGCTTGCGGTGCTTTTGCGAAAGGAATCGAATATGCCGCAGGAATATTTCGGTACGCGCAACCTGGCGGTCGAGCTGGCATTTCAGTCGGGCGAGGCGTTTACCGACCCCTTCAACGAGATCGAGCTTGACGTGATGTTCAGCGGCCCCGCCGGCAAAGACTGGCGGATGCCCGCGTTCTGGGCAGGCGGCTGCGAATGGCGCGTGCGGTTCGCCGCACCATCCGAGGGCGAATGGAGCTTTCGCACGGTCTGCTCCAACACCGCCTCCGACCTCCACAACCGTACCGGAAAGCTGAGCATCGCCCCGTACGAGGGCAACAACCCGCTGTTGCAGCACGGGCCGCTTCGCGTAAGCGCAAACCGCCGCCACCTCGAGCACGCCGACGCCACGCCGTTCTTCTGGCTGGGCGACACATGGTGGATGGGCCTGTGCAAGCGCTTCGGCTGGCCCGACGATTTCCACCTGCTCGCGGCCGACCGCGTGGCCAAGGGCTTCACCGTAGTGCAGATCGTGGCTGGCCTATACCCCGACATGCCGCCGTTCGACGACCGCGGCGCCAACGAGGCCGGCTTCCCGTGGACGCCCGACTACGCCCGCATCAATCCCGCCTATTTCGACATGGCCGACCTCCGCATCCAGTGGCTGATCCGCTGCGGCCTCGTGCCCTGCATCGTGGGCTGCTGGGGCTATTTCCTGCCGTGGATGGGCGTGGCCGCCATGAAAAAGCACTGGCGAAACATCATTGCACGATGGGGGGCGTATCATGCCGTATGGTGCCTGGCCGGCGAGGGCACTATGCCTTACTACCTCTCCACCAACCGCGAGCGCGACGCCGAGCTGCAGAAAAAGGGCTGGACGGAACTGGCGCGATACGTGCGGCAGATCGACCCGCTCCGCCAGCCGATCACCATCCACCCGTCCAGCACCGCCCGCGATACCGTGGACGACGACCAGGTGCTGGATTTCGACATGCTGCAAACCGGCCACAGCGGCCACGAGAGCATCCCGCACACGGTGAGAATCCAGCGGGCCGAGATGAACCGCTCGCCCCGCATGCCGGTGGTGAACGGCGAGGTGTGCTACGAAGGCATCCTCGAAGGCAGCCGCGAAGAGGTGCAGCGCTTCATGTTCTGGAGCGCAATGCTCAGCGGCCTGGCCGGCTTCACTTACGGGGCAAACGGCATCTGGCAGTTCAACGGCATCGACGAGCCGTTCGGGCCGTCGCCGTGGGGCGGAGCGTGGGGCAACCAGCCCTGGCAAACCGCCTACAGGCTGCCCGGCTCGCAGCACGTGGGGCTGGGCGGAAAACTGCTGTGCCGGTATCCGTGGTGGAAATTCGAGCCGCACCAGGAATGGGTGCAGCCGGCATCCACCGACGACAACCCCGCGGCACCGTTCGCGGCTGGCATACCCGACGAGGTGCGCGTGTTCTACTTCCCAAAGCCCATCTTCCCATGGGGCGATCCCACGCTCATCAAAGGGCTTGGCACCAACACCGGTTTCCAGGCGCGGCTGGTGGACCCCAAGACGGGCAGGGAATACTACATCGGCAGCGTTTTCCCCGACGCCAACGGCGATTGGAAGCTGCCGCTGCCGCCCATCACGCAAGACTGGTTGCTCGTGCTCGACCGGCCGTGCGAGCCGAGGCAGGAGTCACCGGCGATGTTTGCATGATTCTTTCCGTATTTTGCCGATCACGAAGAAAGCAGGTTTTCCGCGGGCAACCGCACATTCATTTCATAACGAGGTGCAAATGATACTCAGGCAATTGGGGCAAACCAACATCAAGGTTTCGGTCGTCGGCGTCGGCACGTGGGCCATCGGCGGCTGGTGGTGGGGCGGAAACGACGAAAAGGATTCCATCGCGGCCGTGCGGCGCGCGCTCGACGAGGGGGCCAACCTCATCGACACCGCACCCGCATACGGCCTCGGGCTGGCCGAGGAGGTGGTGGGCAAGGCCATCAAGGGGCGCCCGCGCGACAAGATCGTCATCGCCACCAAGTGCGGCCTCGTGTGGCACACCGACAAGGGGATGTTCTACTTCGAGGAGCTCGGC
>DATLAR010000024.1:0-9538 GCA_035527355.1 Planctomycetota bacterium | reverse complement strand
TAGGGTTGCACGAGGGGTGCTGTGCCCCACATTGTTAACGAGGGCACCACTTCGAGGCCTTCGCGGCAGGTGAGCACGTCGGTTATATGGGCCGTAAACAGAACGGGCGGGCCGAACCCCCAGCCATCCTTGTAGTGCACGGTGGTGGCCCAGTCGAGCGTTTCGTACATTGTGGGCGGATAGCCGCAGCCGATAACGTATCCGCTGATGCCGGCAAACGAGCGGAAGATCGTGGTATTGCTGAAGCCGCTGCCCACTTTGTTTGCGGCTTCGGATGTTCGGCGGACGAATTCGTCGTATTGGAAGTCGCCCCAGAATCCGGCGGGGCGGTACTTTTCGAGGTCTTCGATCTCGCGCTGGGCCGGAGGGCGGCTGAGGAAGCGTTCTCTGGCGCGGCCGGCGTCGCCCATCGAGTATTTGTATTTTGCGGTGAAATTCTGCTGAAGGGCCTGCATGTGCACTTCGAGCATGCCGGGGGGCCAGTTTGAGCCGGGCTGCGCGTAGCGCTCGTTGAATGCGCAGAACCCCAGATTCGCCGGGCTGTGCCGCATCGCCTGCATCTGCAGGGCCGTGTAGCGCTGCGAGCCTATGATGTGCGGCAGGTACGACGGCTGGCCGTCGTCCTCGTAAGGGAAGATGTCGAGCGAGAAGTCGATGCCGCGCCGCAGGAAGCTGTTGAGCAGGCGCTCGCGCGCCGTGGGGTAGTAGATGCTTTGCCAGTGCGGCAGCGTATTGCAGTTGCGGTAGAAATCTTCGAGCCGCCGCTCGGGTTCCTGGCGATAGTAGCGCCCGATGGGCGAGTTCATCACGCTCCAGATCACGCGGTTGAAACCGAGCTGTTCGAGCTCGTCGGCCAGCATTTCGGTAGTCCATGAGCCGTCGCGCGACGACTCGAGCCGGCCCTACCACTGCTCGATGCTCGAATACTTCCCGTGCAGCAGCGTGGTGAAATTCGTGGGCTTGTCGGCGCACACCAGGTCGAAGCCGAACTGCGCCGGCGTGAGCGATGCGAGGCGAGCGGTTACGGTGTAACGGCCGGGGGCAAGCCTCGAGGTGAGGCTGCCGTTCAGCCAGAAATGCATCGCGTCGGCCGAGGTGATCTCGCGGGGGGTTTTGTCGCGCGCCAGCGGCCAGGTTTGCCCGAAGGGGTCGGCTATGTCAAGCTCGACGGGCGTGCCGGCAGGAATCGGCTTCACGGTTTTTATGCCAAGGCCCAGGTAGAAGCTTTCGCCGCGCACGAAGGCGTCGCGCGCCTTCTGCGTGAAGATGCCCAGCGAGCCGCCGGCCGCGGGATCGATCACCCCCACGAGCGCATCGAGCGACAAAGGCGTGGCGCCGTCGGGCGCGCCTCTCTCGCACACGGCTACCCTGAACGTGTAAACTCCGGGCTTCATGTCGGCCGGGGGTGTTACGGTGAAAACGTGGTCGTCGCCGGCGGCCGCAGGCACGTGGCGCCATTCGCCGGTTTGCGGAACGTCCAGCACGAACGGCCGGAAGAAGCACGCCACCTCGGGTTCAGCCACGGTTTGGCCGGCGGATGAATCGAGCCACTGCACGCGGATCCGCCCGGGTTTGCCGATCTCCAGGGGATCCGAGCCCCGCTCAACCACCAGCAGCCGCGGCTCCTTGTTGTCGCGGTGCGAGTTGTCGTAGCAGAACGCCTTCTCGGGCCAGCGGGCGAGTGAGCCTTCCACTTGGATGAATCGCTCTTCCGGCTTCACCTCGTTGCCCGCCATGAAGCGGTGGGCCTCGCCCGACCACGTGAGCACCACCTCCTCGGTGTAGCTGAGCACCCCCCGGCGCAGCGTGGGCAGCTCGCGGGCGTTCACGCCCGATCCGATGCCGAATGTGCCGCCGGACGGAATGATGGCTTGGCAGGCGCGGTCGCTCAGCGTGCGGCCTACCACGGGGTAGCTGCGGAACGGCACGTAACAATGTGCGGCCCGGCAAGTTCAAACTCGTGGTCGAGCCCGCCGGCCTCGAAATGCCCGGCGCCGACGCCGCCGCTTTAGGCACGCTGTTGATCCGCGGCCACAAGCTCTAGATGCGGCTGTCATCACCTGGCCCAAGAACGTGAAGCTCGACGGCCAGCCCGCGTTCGAAATCTACTACAAAGAGAAGCTGATCGGCCGCAAGCCGAGCGTGAAGCGCACGCTCAGCCCCGGCACGCACACTTTCTGGCCCGGCGAGCATTCCTTCGACCTCGCCGCCGACGGCTCGCTGAAAACCAGCGATCCGGAGCTGCTGATCGACGGCAACACCGTGAAGCTGAAGTGCTACCCGGTAACGCTGGCCGCATACCAGGTGAACTCGCCCGAATCGACTATGAACGTGGACCTGCGGCTGATTGGCGTGGGCAACCTGAGCATTGGCGTGGAAACGCCCGCCCCAGCGCCGGCGGCCGCCCCTGATGGAAAAGAGCCGCCGAAGGCGCCTCCCGTTTTCGAAGACCTGGTGCCGTTTTACCGCTCCTTCAAGCCGCTGGTGATCTGGCTGCCGGCCACGGGCAAGGGCGCACCCTGGAAGTCAGCGATTCCGCCTCGTCCTTGAGGAGCAGAAGCTCCTCCTTCTTCATCAGTATCTCGATCTCCGGCGGGTTGTCGTCGATCGGCTCGATCTTGAAGCGATAAGGCAGCTTGGTTGTAAAGCCGTCTTCGCATTCCAACTGCAGCTCGGCCTCCACCCCGGCCTGTACGGCAAATTGAGTGGAGGCGAAGCGGCCGGTAACGTCGAGCGGCTGGGCATTTGCTGCATCGCTGCCAGGCCCCTGCGCAGCGGCGCCGCCGCCAAACACCAGCGTCGCGCGCTGAAGCGGCTTGTTGGCCGCCAGCGAGAGCACAACGGTGGTCTCGCGGAGCGCCCTGATGCTGGTGAACATGCCCGCGAGCTGCTGCGGCATCATCTGAGTGTACGACGGGAAGGTCAGCTCCGCTGAAAGGTTCTCGATTCTCGGGCGGTCCACCACGCGGATGGTGTGCGTTTTGCTTTGATGGCGGGCGGTCTCGAAGCGGTAGGTGAAATGTTTGCGGACGTTCGCGAGCTGATCGGCGGCTAGTGCCTTCTGCGCCTTACCGATGCGGCCCGCCCGCGAGACGGCCAGGAGTTCGTCGGCGATCTTCGTGCCTTCGTCGTCTTGCGCTACCAGCCGCAGGCTTTGATATTGCCCGCCGGTCATCTCCACGGCCAGCAGCACGCCGTCTTCGCCGCGCAGCAGTGTCTTGTCGCCCGGGCCTGCAACAAGCCGCACGGGCCAGATCTGCTCGATCAGCGTGTGGTAAGAGCCGCGCACGGAAGCCAGCCGCCCGGCCACGAAACCATCGGCGAAGAGCAGCAGCGTCAGTGCCGCTGCCGCCAGAAAGCCTGTTGCAGCCATGATGCGCGCCGGCGAACGGCGGTCGATCAGCCGCGGCAGGTGCTCGTCTTGCAGGCGCCGGGCGGTGCTCGATGCAAGGGCGCCGATCAACGACGCCGAGTACATTCCGGCGCTCCGGCGGGCGTCGTCCACAAGCTGCAGCGTGCCGATGAGAGCGTTGTCGAAGCCGCCGTGCAGCTTCTCGATGTTGATTGCCTCCCAGTTGAGGCACTCGGCTCGGCGCAGCACGGCCACTGCCCAAGTAGCCAAACCCGCGAGCACCACCAGCACGGCCAGCAGCAGGCCGCCGAGTACCGCGGCGGCCGGCAGCTTGACTGCCCAGTCGGCAACGGACCACGCCAGCAGGGCAGCCAGCGACACGCCAATGCAGAGGCCCATCTCGCGTGCGAAACGCCAGCCACGCCGCCGGCGCGAAAAATCGCGTACCGCACGCTCCACCGCCGCGTGGCCCTCGAAGTTGTATTGCTCGTTATGTTCGGACATTACGTATTTCACCTTCATGTCGCCCGGTAATCGCCGGATCACACAAGGCCGTTTCGCTTACGGACGTAGCAGTCGGCGCAAACCACCAGCATCAGCAGCACCGCGGTCAGCGGCAGGTTCCACAGCGTCACGCTCACCTTCTCGATGGAATAGTCGGGCTCGGCGGCGACCGCCGCCAGCACGGTGTCGGCCTCGTCGAGGCTGCCGGCTTTGCCGCCCGTCTCGTGGGCGAGCATGCGCAGGCGGGCGGGATCGGCACCGGGGTCGTCCATTTCCGCGGCCACCTCGCCGGCCAGAATCTCAGTGGACGATTCGGCGCCGCGATAGGTGCTTTTCACCAAGTGCAGCCCCGGCTCGCGCAGCAGCACACCATACTGGTACACGCCCGGCGCGGCGTCGGAATCCGCAGGGTAAATGGAGTAGGTGCGGCCGGATGGCTCCTTCACGTCGACCTTCAGGTCCGCGTTGCGCACGGGGCCATAGGCGGGGTCGAACAGCGATGTAACCAGCGAGAACTCGGTGCCAACCACGGGTCGGCTGCTTTGCGCGATGATCGCGGGCCGGCCGGGCCTGGTGCGTGGGTCTGCCGCCACGTATCGCACCGCGCGGCCCCAGAACGCGCGGTAATTGTCCACGTCTTGCTTGCGCTGCAATTCCCATCGCCAAGTGGTGTCGCAGGTGAGGCTGAGCACGCGGCCGCGGCCAACGTCGTGCGTGGCGATCAAGGGATACGTCTTGTCGTTCTTGACGCGGTATGCCAGCAGTGTGGCGGCGGGCTTGAGGGCGCCGGCCACGTTGCAGCCGTCGAGTTTGGGCATGTCGAACCACGCCTCCCGCGACGCTCGGGGCTCGTCGGCCAGGGCCATCACCGGGTGCGTGAGCGCCTCCTTCACCGGCTCGAGAGAATAAAGGCCGGGAAGCTGATACTCTTTCATTCCGCCTATGCGGAACGGCAGCACCTGCTCGATGGCCGAGCCTTGATAGAGGCCGGCTCCGTAAACGGATAGCCCGCCAAGCGTGATCAGCCCCCCGCCGCGCCTGGTTACGAAATCGATTATCTCCGAGAGCTTGGTTTCGGCAAGGTCTCCGCTTTGCCTGAAGGCAGCTCGTGGAACATCGCCGAAGATGATCACATCGTAATCGAAAAGCTCGGCGGGTGTTACCGGGAATCCCTCGTCGATCCTTTGGTGGCGAACCTTGCCTTGCGTGTACCAGCCCCCCTTGGGCAGCCTGGTTACCGTGGTCAGCTCGACTACCGGGTCGCGCGCGAGCCATCTGCCGAGGAATTTCAGCTCGTATCTCGGCGTGCCTTCCAGGTAAAGCACGCGGATCGGATCGTCGAGCACTTCCACCGTGGCGCTCGTGATGTTCGTGAGATCGGTAACGGCTCCCTTGACGTTGCCGGCGGCCACGCGATACTGGTGGCGCCCGGCCTTCGTGGGCCGGTAGCGAAATGGAATGGGCACCGGCTGCTCGGCGATGGTCACCGTGCGCTCCGCACACGGCACCGGGTTCTTGTCTTCGTAAAGCTTCACGCTCACGCTCTGGCCGGCAACACCTTGCGCGGCAACGTCTACAGTCAGCGAAATCTCATCACCGAGGCGGACGTATGCGTCCGCTTCGGTAACGCGTACCGAAACCGCATTCGCCTTGCCGGGTTTGCCCAGGCAGATGCCGAAAACCTGAACGCCCGATTGTTTCGCGAGTGCGGCGGCGCCGGCCAGACGGTCGTTGTAGGCGCTCTTGCCGTCCGAGAGTACGACGATAGAGCGAGGCTTGCCGGCCGTATCGATGCACTGCCGGATGCAGGTGCCGAGGTCGGTGGGGCCTTCGGGGCGCGCGTCTGCGGAAGGCAATCCGGGTGCAAGCTGCCATCCGGCCCCGAAATACGCGAGCTCCGCCTGCCCGCCGAGAGCCGGCTCGATCTTGTCGCTGGCGAGTTGCCGCGCCGCCGCGAGCCGGCTATGCTGCTGCGGGCAGTCCCGCAGGGCCATGCTCTCCGAGGTGTCGATCACCACGGCCACCTGCGGTTTATCGCTGCGCACGAGCGTGAGGTTGGCCTCGAGTTGCAGCAGGATCACGAGGATCACGGCCGCGCCAGCCAGGCGCAGGGCGAGCAGCAGCACGCGGCGACCGCCGCGCAGCATCACGTGCGAGGTGAGGTTGAGCGCGGCCAGCGCGATTACGACGGCGACAACTGCAATCAGCAGCGGCAGCGCCAGCGGCGAGCGCGCCAGCACGTCCCATTCCCGGATACTCTCCACAGAGCCGGAGCCGCGAATGCCGAGAAGCCATGAAATCAAGGACATTCAGTGAATCCTCATGATCTGCCTATGCCTTGCGGCTCGCGCCGCGCCGATAGCTCAGCCAATGGCCGACGGTGCCCTCGATGATGTAGGCCAGCAGCAGAGCGATCGCGATGAGATACCAGAGCTCGGAGGCGCTCACGGCGGCCGCCTTCATTTCCTTTGCCGAGGCAACGTCCCATCCGCTTTCGCCCAGCGATGCTTTCAGCTCTTGCTTTGTTATCGAGAGCGTTTCGCTTTCCTCGGGGGGGGAGGTTTGCGCCGATGTAGCGCACCCTGCGGCCGGCGGCGCTGCCCGTGCCGAAGCTCAATGCCTCGGCAAAACTTCCGCCCTTCGCGGCTATAGCGGCCACCGTTCGGCGGCCGCCGGGCAGGGCCACGGTCAGCTCGCCCGCTCGGCCGCTCAGGGCTTCATCGAGTGCGCCGGCCGCCACGTCGCCGGTAAGGCTGCTTCCGCTGGCCAGGCTGATTGTGGCGCCCTTGACGGTGACCGCGGCTCCGAAGTCGCCGCCGGCCACGTCCGCGCGAGTGATCTTGTTGCCCGCTAGCCGGAACGAGTCAGCCTCGTTCCGGATGACGTTTTTCAGTAAAGCGGTGGAGATCGAGCCTGAGGCAGGTTTGGCGCCTGAAAGCTTCACCTCCACGGCCACCTGCGACGGATTGGTTACCTTGTATGGGCCGATCGCGGATAGCCCGCCGACTACGGCACTGTCGGTTCTCGATAGCGGCACTTCGAGCGGCCAGCCATCTTTGCCGAGCAGCGGGTTATCGTCGGGGGCAAACACGGCCACGCTGGGCGCGGGGGCGAAGTCGGAGCAGTCGAGCACCGCACGCTCGCCGGCGCGGGCAACGTCGACCGCCAGGGGATTGAGCCGGCCGGCAACGTGATCGGTGAGCCTCCAGACCAGCGGCACGAAAACGCGCGTGAGCGGGAGGTTCGACCACGACGGCTCCAGGCCAAAGCCGAGCACGCAGATGCGCCCGCGATAGCGGGCCTGCTCGGGCCTGTCGCCCGGCACCACCGCCTGCATCTCGACGGCGGCGGGCATCTGGCCCACGCTGAAGATCACGCGGGCGCCGGGTGCCGGCTGCAGCCGCTGAAGCCGTTTGAACCGCACCGTGCCGAGGTCGCCGGTGCGCGGGTCTCGGAAAAGCTCCATCGCGGGATGGAGATTGTCGCCCAGCACCACCTTCGTACCGGTCTCGACCGGCGCGGCATTGTCGACCGTAGCGGGGCACAGGCGGATCGGGCCGTCCACAAACGCCGAGCGGAATTCGATGACGTTTACATCGTCGCCCGGTATTACCAGCACGCTTCGGCCGCTCTTGACGAAATCATATAGGTCGTCGAGCGTTTGCTTCGGGAGGCGATCTACGTTGTAGAGAACCACGAGCTGACAGGTGCCCATCATTGCGGTGTTGACGGATGAAAGCTCAACGCGCCTGACAACGGTATTGCGGCTGCGGCCTCGCCCTTCCGACACCGCAAACTGGGCCGGATTGAGCGCAAACTCGAGCATCTTGGCTCCCGACACTGTCGAAAGGCTCTGCCCCCCCGCCATCGGGGACTCCGATGAGGGGGCCCCCGATGACGGGGTGCCCGCTGCCTTGCCGCCGGCTTCCGGCGCGGAAGCGGAGGCCGCATGCTTGGGCCGCGAGCCGTCTATTATCAGCACCTCGAACCGCGGGTCAAGCCGCACCGGTACCCAGCAGGCATTGTCGGCCGCAAGCACGTCGGGGGGCGACAGCTCGATCTTGCAGAAGGTATTGACGGTGGAATCGAGAGGTGTGGCAAGGTCCACGATTGCCTCCGAGCGTGCGGGGATGACGACGGTTCGCCGTGCCTTCGACGTTGCCCGGACGGCTAGCTGCACGCCTACCTCCCGCTCGGAATCGGACATGTTGCGGATGGTTGCCATCAGGTGGGCGCCCGAGCCGGCGCTGACGCGGCTGGGGGCGAGTTTCACATCAACGATCCCCACGTTGTCGGCCTCGCGCGGGGCGAAGTCCACGAAATGCAGCTTGAGGCGGTGCCCAAGCCGCTGTTGCACTTCCGCCAGAGCCGCCCGGTCGCGTTCGTTCCAGCCGTCAAGGATGTTGCGGCGCATGTCGGTGAGCACGTACACTTCGCTGAGAACTTCCTTGCGCGTGGCCAACATCATTGCAGCCTTGACGATGGCCTGGGCCACTCCGCCGCCCCCGCCGTAGCTGATGCGGCTGCGCCGGGCCTCGTCGACAACGCGGGCGGCATCGGCCGTGAGGGGCGACACTATCTTTGCGGGCGCCCCGGCCTCAATGTATGCCACGTGGTCGCGCGGGCCGGCCGAGGAAAGCAGCTCAACTGCCTTTCCCCGGGCCTGCAGGAATGAACTTGCAGATGAAGCAGCCGCTCCCTTGACAGATGCGAGCATGCTCGGCGAGCAGTCGAGCACGACGATCAGGTTCCTTGCCGACCGGCCGGCAATGAAGCTCCGGATGGCCGGCCGTACCATTGCGAGCACAAGCAGCAGCAGCACGAGCAGCCGCAGGAGCAGTTGCCACAGGTGACTTCGGCCCGGTGGGCAAGGAGTTTGAGGAGATGCCGTGGTGGTTTGCCAACGGCACGATGAACCCGCCAAATACGCCGGTGGCCGAAGGTGCGCTTGCCCCCCGTCATCGCGTTTACCAGGTGTATGGCGCGGTCGACATGTCGGGTTCTGCCGAAGATCACGCGGCCACCAAGTTCTTCAGCAGCTTCCTCAAGGCCAATGGCCATCCCGACCGCGTGGTGCCCTCAAGAGGCAGAATCTCTACGATGCGATCGCCGCCATTCACCTGGAGCAGGGCGATTCCTGCTCGCTGCCCCAGAGGGTGGACTACTCCGATTTGACGGCGAAGCGCTGGCACAAGTTTCTCGCAGACCGTTATGGAAAGATTCAGAAGCTGAACGAAGCCGCGGGAACGGCTTACAAGTCCTTCGACGAGATATTCCTGCCGCCGTGCCGGTTCCTGTCGAACCCGCCCGACGGCCCGCCGGTGCTGCAGATGGACTACCTGCATTTCCGCCGCGAATGGGTGCGCGACTACCTCGCGATCAAGCGAAAACTGGTGCAGTCGGCATTTCCCGACAAGCTGATCATCGCTGAAATGCGGCAGTTTGGCGACCACGACGGCCTGGCGGGCAAAGGCGAGGAAAAGTGGGGCGACGCCTGCGGGTGCGAGATAGGTTACTATTATCCGCCATCGATGGGGCCGTTGGTTTCCAGGATGCCATTCAAGGGCTGGACGCCGGGCGGCGCGCCGATCTGGGACGTCAAGAAGCACGAGAAGGTGATCGGCATAATGAAGAGCGCTACCTACGACTGTCGCTACGCCGGTCCGTCGCAGGGATTCGAGG
>DATLAR010000023.1:0-22367 GCA_035527355.1 Planctomycetota bacterium | reverse complement strand
AGGTGCACGAGGCCGGCATCCGTGACCCCTGTTTCGTCGAGATCGAGCGTCTGCAATGCCGTCAACCCCTCGATGTGCACCAGGCCGGCGTCCGTGACCTGCGTACCCGATAGATCGAGCATCTGCAATGCCGTCAACCCCTCGAGGTGCACCAGGCCGGCGTCCGTGATCTTCGTTCGCGAGAGGCTGAGCGTCTGCAAGGCCGTCAGCCCCTTCAGGTGCACGAGGCTGGCGTCCGTGACCTGCGTACCCGATAGATCGAGCATCTGCAATGCCGTCAACCCCTCGAGGTGCACTAGGCCGGCGTCCGTGATCTTCGTTCGCGAGAGGCTGAGCGACTGCAAGGCCGTCAGCCCCTCGAGGTGCTCGAGGCTGTCATCGGCGGCGACGTACGGGAGCTTCAGCCCCGGGATGCCCTTTGCCTTCACCTCTTCTACCACCTTGTCCAAGTGCTCAACGTCCTGAGGCTCCACGCACCACCACTCGCAAGTCGGTATCTTGAGGGGTTGATCGGATGGCGTGTTGCCGACCGACTTAAAACCCTCTTCCTCCGTGAAGGCATAGACATTGAAGGCCATAGCCGAGTTGAAAAAGATCGGTGCCGGGGCTTCCTCCTGTTCCACAGCGTGGGCGGCCGCGGAGCACACCAGCAACGACACAGCCACAATGACGCATAACGCCGACGTTCCCTTTCCCATCTTCGTATCTCCCTGTGCAAGTCATCCCCGATCCGATCTGGTGGCCACAGCAGGCATTGCTTCAGTCCCACTATACTGGAATTCTATCAAGAAGAATCGCCGACGTCAAGGGGCTGCAACATATGCGCGGCCAGCATGATCTTCACCGCCGCCAATAAACAAACCCGCGAAAGGCACCTCGGCGCCTTGCGCGGGTCTCTCTAATAAAGCAGCTTCTCTCGCCGCACGCTTTCAGCGCTGCATCTGCTGCTCAAACATCTCTTTCGCCGCCGCCGCCTTCTCGCCGCTCGACGGCACCGTGAGCATCATGTTGCGGTCGTGCTCCACCTTGAAGCCGTACTCCACGATTCTCGCCGTTGCCGCCGCCGAATGCGCCGGCACCTCCACGTCCCACCGCAAAATTCCGTTGGGACGGAATGCGCGGTTGTACTCCGCGTCCGTGCTCAACGGATCCTTCGTCTCGTCCATCGTCACACGCACATCGCTCTGCGTAAACGGCAGGCGGTCGAACGACCGCATCGTTGCCGGCACGTCCTTGTAGTTGTCCAGCACCAGGCGATACCTGAACAGCACCTCGCGATTGCCGCCCTGCACCGATTCGGTTCTCGAGATCAGCTCGCGCCACGCGCGAAGCTGGGGATCAGTGCCGAAGCCCGCCACGAACTTCTGCCCGCGCGCGACGATGGGCACAATTCCGTTGCCCACGAAATCGCCGCCGAGGTAAACGCTGCAGCGGCCCTCGAGCAGAGCCGTTTCGCTGTTGTTTACGATCTCGGCCTGGCGGTACACGCTCTCGCTCAGCAGCGGCACGGCCACGTTCACAAACGTGGCCGACATCGCGAGGTCTGCTATGCGCACCATCTGCTGATCGGCGCGGCTCGCCAGGCTGGCCGGCCCTGTGAGCTTGTAGTTCACGCTAAGGCCCGCCGACCTGCGCTGCACCTCGCGCACCATCCGAGCCTGATCGCCGCTGATCGTAAACTCCACCCCCTGCAAGTCGTTCGACGCCGCATTCATCAGCCAGTTGTTGTCGATCTGCGAGCGCAGTTCCAGTGACGTGTTCCGCCTGCTTTCCGCCTCGCGCTGAACGTTCTTCGCCTGGGCAACCTTGTTCTTCAACTGCTCGAGGTCTGCCGCGCCCGCCTGGCGGCCAGCGTCGGCCGGGGCTAGCGCCACCAGCAGCGGGGCAAGCACCGGCGGGTCCGACACCATAGTCGGCGACGCCGTCGAGAGCGTCAGTGTCACGTCGTCCCAGTTCTCGCCGCTCATCTGCTGCACCAGCGCGTTATACTCCACCTGCACCGTCTTCATCTCGCCGCCCGAGCGAAGGTTGTACGCCGGCGACCACGTTGCACTGTGCACGAGGTAATTCAGCCGCAGCCGCGTCGCGCCCGCCTCGGCCCGCTCGATGAATATCACCGCCTGCCGTTCCACCCGCGACGATCCCTTCGTCAGCTCGGCGCGCTTCGCGCGGTGCAGCTCAATCTGCTTCTTAAGCTGGCGGATCTTCTCGTTCAGCTTGAATGCCGTATCCGCCTGCTTGGCCGATTGGTCGAACATGAACAGCGTGAGCTCGCGCAGCGTATTTGCGTTCAGCACGCCCTTCGACAGCTCCACCTGCGCGGTAGGGGCCGTGAAATTTTCGAGCTTGCCCAAGAACGCCGCCTGCGCAACGGCCGTCTTCAGCAGGTCGTCAGTCTTGCGCATCTCGGCTTCCGTAGCTTCGATGCTCTCATCGATGGCGCGCACCTCGTCGCGAGGCGCCTCGCCGATCGCATTTGTGCGGTATCGCACCGCCCGCACCTGCACGCCATCTTCGCTGCGCGCATACAGGCTGTCGGACACTATCTGCTCCGGAAGCTCGCCCACCACCACCTGGCTGGCGCCGGCCGGAGCATTCACGGAAACAAGGCGCGTCACCAGTGCCTGCCCGCGGTAGAGCGTCACCGCCTCGATCTTGCCTTTCACCATCTCGCCGGCAAACGCACCCGTCGCCAGGCACGCCACCGCCGCCACCGCCGCCAGCACGTTCTTTTTCTGGCACATACTTGGCCCCCTGCTATGAAAAGCCTGCCACACACTGCTATGAAAGCCGCACCACATGCGACACACAAACAACTCTTCGTATCCATGTAGACGCGCGAGTGCGGCAAAAGTTTGTAACTTCTCTGTAACAGCGGGGCGAAATCAGCGCCAGCCACCGCCTGGGCCTCTCACTCCTGCTTCGGCGGGCCAGCCGGCTGCTTCGGCTTCAGGTTCTTCACGTACTTCCGCCCCTCGGCGACGATGCCGGTGCCGGCGTCGGCGTTGTCGAGGCGATAGAGCAGGCCGGGGTGCTGTGTGGCGATGGTGGCGCGAAGAATGGCGGCTTGCTGCATCTACTCCCTCAGTGCTTTTCCTTCATCGCTCTTCTTGCAGCGGCTATCTCGCGGCGAGAGCATCTTTGTTAGCTGCCGCCGAAGATGAAAAGCTACTGGCTGCAAGGTGAAGGTGCTGCTGAAGTAGCCGATGCCGAAAGCTTCCGCCTTTACCCGTTTGAAACGCCGGCCGATTCCTCGGAAAACAAGCCGCGGGCTCATCGGCGCTCCAACTGCGTCGGCCAGAGCTGGCTAGCTGGCATTCCCGATGAAAATCCACAAAAAAGTTCTTGACACTGCCGCGCCCGAACGATACAATTCCTCCGGTTTCAGAGCACGTCGGTGGGGCTGGCAGAGAGCAAAAAAGCTGCTGCCCAATGGCTTCCGATCGGGAGGCGAATTCAGAAATGTAGCGCCAAAGGAAGCACATTTGCCCCGCTGAATCGCAGGGAAACAAGAGAGAACAATGCAGGATATGCTGGCAACAGTCCGCGAGAAGGACCTCACGCTATGTGGAGTGCCATTGTTTCGCTGTAGAATGGCGTGTGAGGCAGCGCGTTGGCTGTTGCCGTTGCTGAAATTCGTGTTTCCTCGTGTAAAGGCAAACCCGTGCTATTGGCGTTCGCTGCTGGCATATTACTCGATGGCGCCGGCAAGGCGCGAGCGCTGCCAGTTCAACTTCTGTTTGTCGCTGAACTCGGGCAGAGATCCCTTTGGGCACTGTTGGCTTACGATTGATGATGTGCCAACCAAGGACCTGAGACGCTGGAAAACCGTCTCTATGAAACGCATTGCCTCCTCCGAAAACCACTGTTTTTGGATCGAGACGGAATCGCGAGCCCAAGAAACACACACGTGAGGAATGCAACAGCGGCCGGAATGGCTGACCACTCTGTATCGCGCCATCGGGCTGGATTTCTGAAAGCGGGGGATTGCGTATGCCAGGCTTGATGCTCTTGGCGAGCAACAACGGCTCCGGAAGAATCGCACCCGAACGCGCCGATCTTCGCCAGGATATGTCGCGAGACACCTTCGCGTCTATCCTCGAATGGATTATGCGGGAGCCTCCGGAAGAAGAGCCGGGCATATGCTTTGTGGACCCCCGTTGGGATGATGAATTTGCGTGGATGGCGAAACGAGCACGCGATTCGTCGATCAAGGCGTCGGTCCTCACAAATACCGCCACAAACGACGCTTTGGCGAGCGCGGAACAACTGAAGGGCTTGGGCGTCGAATGGAGAATCGACGTTACTCGTGCAAGTCGTGGGCAAGGATTCCTTGAGCAGCTCCTTCCAGTGCTCGGCAATGATGCTCTTCTGGTGATAGAACTGCCGGGACAGCAGATCGCCCGCGAATGGCTCGCGGATCTGATCTGCGAATACGGCCTTCGGAGAAAACTTGCCGTCGCCCTGCATTCTCCGTTGTCCGGAAAGCATGAGCATCTTTCGGAAAAAGATTATTCGGCAGTTGCGGAAACAGTTTTGGAACTCGCACGTTTCTCCAGCAGGTTTGACATATCGCTCGAATACGGATGCGGCATTCCCTGGTGCATGTTCACTTCCGAGCAATTGGGCGAGCTGTGGCGCCTGAATAGCGAGTTCTTTTCCCAATGCGACTCGGACCTCATCGTTACGCACGACGGGCAAATCAGCTATTGCCCCCTATTATGTGATTTTTGCACAAAAACATACGCCGATTATCCAAGCTATCATAAGGCTAAGGAATGGTTTGAGCGCCATCTCGCAAACTACCGGCTGCTTGGCACTACTTGCGAGTGCATATCCTGTGATCTTAACTCGCTAGGGCCTTGCAGGGGAGGATGCCTGGGCCAGGCTTTGGCAACGGCAAAGAATCTATAGAGAGGAATATCCATGGGAGCGACAGCTTTCTATGTCCCAGAACGGATATGCTGGAAGTTCATGGATGAAACGATTGTTGTGGTGGACGTGGCAACGGGTGCTTACTACTCGCTTAACGAAACGGCCAGCCTTGTCTGGCAGGCCATTGCCGAAGGAAATGGCACTGAAGATGCCGTGTGCCGGATTCTCGGTGAGTATGAGGTGGAAGCGCCGGTCTTACGAGAACACGTATCGGCTTGCGTAGTCGATTGGTTGAAAGAGGGCCTGATTTGTGACAAAGGAGTTGCACGGGATGAAAAAGAAAAGGACCCCGGATGATTCGTGTGCTTCGAAGAAGAGAGAGTACGTGGTTCCGGGCACCGAGAAGCACGAGCCGCCGAGGATTGTGCGCGGATCGTATGATAGTTATGGCAGCAGCGGCAGTCATTACTGGTATCCCAATTGAGGCGTGGTTCAGTGAGCCATTCGCCTCTCTTGGCACTGCAACTCGCACTCATAGCGTCTGATGAAACAAACTGATGGGCTCTGCAATGATCGGTCATCTTTGGGATGAACTGGCGCAGCGTCGTCACATGTGCCCGGGCTTGGTCGCATCAGTGGCAGGAATCGACTTCGAATTCGCGTGCTCATCGAGCCGTACGATGTCGGCGCTGGAGGAAATGCTGGTTCAGCATCTTGGCGCCGGCCAAAGTGGTGGACACCGACATAGGATATTGATTGCACCGGTAAGACGTTTGGAGCAGACTCTTGGCGCGGCTGGTTATGCTTGGCAAGGGGCTTTGGCCGATGGCACACCGGTGCACGTCGTTCGACAGGGCGAGGTTGCCGAAGTGCTGGTCGGCCGGCAAATCAGCATCCTGATAGACCCAGTCGAGGCGCGCACCGTATGTCGTGTGGCACCATACCGGTATGACGAGGAGCCGCAGGGGCATGCGGTTTCATCGCCACGCGGGCGTTTGCTCGTGCACCGGCCTGGAAGCCCTGCTCCATGGTCGTACCTGGTTCCGCTTCTGAACGCGCTGTTATCGGCCCACGGCACATATGTCCTTCACGCGGCCGGTGCTTGCCACAATGGCAAGGCCACACTGATGTTGGGGCCTTCGGGGGTCGGCAAGACCACCTCAGTCATCACTCTGGCCAATATGAATATCATTGCCATGAGTGATGACCTGATCGCGATACGCAGAGAGAATGGCGTTTTCCGGGCATACGGCATCGTGATATCAGGGAATACTCGGCTTGGTAAGGATGTTCGGATGCAGATGTCGGCGCCGGTCGGAGAGCTTCTTTTCCTGCAAAGGAGCGCCGATGGTCTCCATCGTACTGAACCTCTCACCAAACACGATGCCATGCTGCTGATCCTCGAGCAGTCTAACGACTTGAGTTTCCTGTGGCGCCCCAAGGAATGGTTTGACATCGCCGCCGGTCTGTCCGAAGCTGTGCCAGGCCGCTTGTGGTCGCTGGGACGGATCGAGGACATCGGCACACATTTCCTGCAGAACGCATCGACCGAGAGGTTCGCCTGAACAGCCTGAGGATGGTGCGCATCGCGGCCGCAGCATAGACCCCGACGAAGAGCCAAGAGCATAATCTGAAATGTCTCAAGATCAGGCAGAGGAATTCCTCCTTCACGTCATTCGCTCCTTCATACTGTCGCGTGAGGCGCGGCCGGTTCCCCCGCCAAACCTTGATTGGTCTCGTTTGGCCGGCTGTGTGGCACCCTGCCGGGTAGCACCTATCTTCTGCAGCCTTGTTGACAAAGATGCCGCGCCGCCTCATATTGTGCAGGAATGGGAAAGCGAATGGGCCTACACGCTCGCACGCAACACACGCTCGCTAAGCACACTGGTGAGGATTTCGCGGATACTGGAGGAAGCGCGGCTGGAGGTCGTTATCCTGCGCGGCCTTTCCGTGGCACTCACCGCGTATGGCGACATCTCCCTGCGTCCGACAAGTGATGTCGATATTCTCGCCAGGCCCGCAGACCGTGAAGCGATCATACGTGTGCTGGCATCGCATGGCATGCGTCCTGAGCGGCATCGAAGATGCCAGACACTTTTTGAGGTAGATGAGCTTCTCCTGGAATTCCACTGGTCGCTGCTTACCCCGAGGCGTTTCCAGAAAACCATCGACTCCGAGCAACTCATCAGCTCGAGGCTCCCGCTCGACGTCGCAGGCGGACGCATCTACCGCCTGCCCGCGACGATGGACTTGATTGTGCTGGTTACCCACGCATTCGCCCATCATCGCCTGTCCGTCATGATTAATCTGATCGACATCGCTCTTGTTTCCACCCGCCCGGATGTCGACTGGGAGTACCTGGCTAAATGGAGCCAAGCTGCACCACTGACGAGGATGTTCTTCCTGACTCTCACGTTCGTTGATCGACTCTTCAACCTCGGACTGGGGCAGCGCCTCGAAGTTTTCGGGTGCCCGCCAAAGCCGGCCGAGAGAATTGCCGAGGGTTACAGGGCACGCCTTCTCGGGAATGATTCCCTTGTGCATTTTCTGCTTCGCAAGAGAGGCGTGCTGATGGCGGCTGAACACCCTTGTGCAAAGCTCAAGCAGGTCATACGGTTTTTCGCGAAGGACGAGCTCGATGAGCTGTGCGCCGCAATATGCACGCCGCCGCCGATGCGCCTCAAGCATAGCGCGGCAAAAGATGCAATAACGGAAAACGACAAGCACCTGCACGCACAGAATCCGCCCTAACACCATCACTGCGAGCTTGGCAGCTTGTGTGCCATCGATAGGCCCGCAATCATGTTGGCCAGAAGCCATGAACCGTTGGCAGTAAGCCCCAGATAGCCAGGCTTTGAGAGCGGCCGGACCAGCCCCTTGGCCTGCCACGCGTGCAGAAGATAACCAGCTCCCAGCTTCCGTATCAGATCGGTATCCAGGGTGCCTGTTTGCAGTTGAGCACAAGCCAGCCGCAACAACGGGCCCGACTGCGTATCCCGCATCCCGCCCTGGAGCACGGGTGCTCCGCACTCGGTTCCGGCGACGTATGCCCCCAGCTTGCCGTGCCTATACCGATAGTCGCCAAAGATGCCGTCGGCCGTAGGCCCCAATGCCAGCAAGTCCTCCCCGCGCACAGCGTGGGTATAATAGAGGTAGGCGTCTTGCGGCCGAGAGAAATGCAGCGCGTGCTTCTTCTCATAGCCGCGTTGCAGCAGATGCTGATGGCACACCTGGAAGAAAACGTATTCACGAGCCGGCTGGATATCCAGGCGTCCCTGCCGTTCCAGAAGCCGGCGATATGGCATGGATCTTCGCAAACGGTAGAGCGAAAAACCGTGCACACTGCTGTCGATCAGCAGGTCCAGAGATGACATCAGCCCGCCGATAGTCTGGCCCGGAAGGCCGTACATGATATCGACAGACACCGTGAAGCCTGCGTCAATGCTCGAGGTGATCCTCTCCAATACCTGATCTGTATGGTCGCGCCGCCCGAGGTTCGGCCGCACGTCGTCCTCAAGCGTTTGAACGCCGGCGTGCAACCTTGTGAATCCGAGTTCCCGAAGCAGCATGATACGTTCGCGGGTAAGCATGCTGGTGGTCGACTCAAGCGCCCATTCGGTATTGGAGTGCATGTTCAAGCGGCTCTTGAGCCGGCCAACGATGCTTCGCAGGGATTCGGTCGACAGCAGCGACGGCGTTCCGCCGCCGAAATGTATCGTCGTTACCGGCCGCCGTGAAACAGGCTCGATGCCCGCCCACTGGTCTATCTCCTCAAGCAGCTTGCCGACAAATGCGTTCTCCAGCTCGGCATTGTGCCGCCCCAATGGAATCGAATAGCACTGGCAGAACGGGCACTTCCTGTCGCAAAACGGTACATGCAAATATACCGACATCTCGGCATCGCCGCCTCCGCCTGGATGCTCTCGCGTCAGCAGCCGCCATGCGTCTTGGCCTGATTGCTGGAAACCCAGCGACTGCCACGGGGGCGGAGGAAGAGTGAGATACGAGTTTACATCGGTGCTTCTCACGAGCTTCCACTGCTGCATCACCTCGTCCGCATCAACGGTCTTCGGCGCTTCTGCCAGCAAAGCAGCCACGATGGCGTCATTCTGGCCGGCCGCCTTCTGCGTGGGCTGCTGCCCATCGCGTTTTCCGGCAGCGGCCTCGATGATGCTTCGCACGGTCAGTTCCTTCGTTACAAGGCAACGGAAGCTCGGATCGCGCTCAGCCGGAACGCTCCTCGCCCGGCAAACTTCCGGGCATTCGCGGGCACAATGAAAAACGTTTACGCACTGCCGGCAACGGTCTGGGATACTTGTAGCTGCGCGACGGCGGGCATCGATCCTGTCATAGTCCAGCACAAACTCGCCCGACGCTTCATCGTAGCGGCCCACCACAGCCTTGGTTCCGGCTCCGCAACCATCGACGGAGAAGAAGCAACTCGTAGCCGTGCCGTCGGGCGTAAGGTGCAGCGCCTGGCGCAGCACGTCGCAATATGTGCTGTGCACTTGATCCAGTCGCGCTCCCGAGAATGACAGCCGGCAGTGAAGCTCGCGTGCACGCCGGCGGGCCGCCAGAAAATGATCGGCAAAACGCGAGGCATCAACTGGTTTGAACCCTTCGTAAGGTACGCCTTCCGGCACGTAGACAGGTTCGAAACGAACAGCATTTGCGTGCAGATGCTCGCACAGCCATTCGACGATCTCTTCCTGACGCTCAACAGTGGACGGCGTTATCGTTGCTCTCACGTTGAAAGACGTCTCGTGCTCGTAGAGGATGTCGGCAGTGCGCTCGACGTATTCCGAGGTTGGCGAGCCGTCCGACAGCGGCCGCTGGGCGTCTTGTATTTCGGGCGGACCATCGCACGAAAGCCCAACCTCGTTGAAGTACCGGGCAAGCCAGCGAGCGTGTTCCTCAGGCATGATTCCGTTTGTGGCGATGTAGCCGCGCCAATCGATTCCTGCGTGATCGGCCACGTCGTGCGTCAGCGATACGATAGTCTTCAGAAAGGCCCAATGCAAAGTTGGCTCTCCGCCGCCATGCATAGCCAACTGAAAAGGTTTGCCCTTCTTTTGGCAGCAACGCGCCACCAGTCGCGCCGCCGCGAGCACCACCTCCTCGCGAATGAGAGCCGCCGCCTCGCACCTGCAGTCGTCATGTTTCAATGGTTCGCGGAATGGGGCGGCATAGCAGTATTGGCAGGCGCAACAGCAGTCGTTGCTCGGATAGATCACGAGCCGCTCCGGCTCAAAAGGCTCGGAAGCCAAAAGGCCCCACGCCTGCACCGCCTCTTCTGCCTTCCGAAGCAATTCGGCCACCGCCGGAAAACGATGCCCGGACTCGCCGGAGCAGAGCGCCTGCTCCACCTCGGATGCTGCAGCAGTATCGAACAGCCTGGGGCAGTCGGGCGAATAGAAAACAGCCGGATCGCTTCCCAGCAGACGGAAAACAGGAAGCGAGGGATTTACGAGGCGGACCTTCCCGGTCAGTTTATCATTCGATAGCATCCCGCGGCATTCCTTTCTGCCCTTGTGATATTCCTTCGCAGGTATCTCTGCACAGCGAACACGTGTGGCATTGCCGCCCGCAATGCAGAGTCGCGCGAAAGAACTCCTCGCTGATCTCCATCGCTGTCTGCACCGATGCCGGCCCGCCGCCGATCGCATCCGGCGATAGAGGACGACGATGCACGTAGGCGTCGAGCACGCGACGATATTTCGCCGGGTCTCGCAGCGTCACCCGCCCGGCCAGCTTCGCTTCATCGTATAGCCCGTCATAGAGGTGCAAGTGCTGAGGCAGCACCCACGATCCCGTCAGCCTCAGCCACGGTTTCAGGCTTAGCAGCTCTGCGCACAGCGAGCGCGGGGCCGTTGCAGCACTTGCCATTTCGTAGAAGTGCTGAGTGCGGAATGGGCAACCCGGCAGGCACGCCTCGTTTACCATCAACCGGATTCTTCCCGGAAAAGCCTTCCGTAGAATCGAAAGACTCGGCAGATCGCGCATCACCCTGCTCGACGGCACCAGCGTATCGCACGTATCCTTGATCATCTCCACTTGCTCGGCGCTGCAGATGTCTGCAAGCACTGACATCGATATCCTCAGCCCCTTCACCTTCTCACGTATCTGCCTGGCCAGCAAAAGGTCTGTAACCGTTGCTTCTTTCACGCCGATAGCGGCCAGACCCTGGAGCTTGCCGAGAATGATCGGAGCCATTTCTGCCAACGGCCGCGGCATTACGATCGCATTCACCAGCACCGAAAGCTCAAAGGGCGAGCGGCGCAGAAACTCGCCCAGATGCTCGCCTGGCTGCCTCGGCCGCCCCGAGCCGTATTCATTTCCCGGCAGAGGGAAATATACCGCGCTGATATGCCCGCCAAACTGCTCGTGCAGGCTTTGCCAGAATGATAAAGGCTGATCGATATAAGGAATCACCCATTTCGGCTTGGCATCCGCTTCGGTGCATGTCGCATTGCCCGACACGGCCGGCTGCTCCATCTTGCCATCGTGATCGCATGCTGCCACTATTCTTTCCCTTCCAGGCGAATCACATCCGCCGGATGCCGCACCAATGTTTCCGTTGCTTCGCGGCTTGAGATCAGTGCCTCTGCTGCCTTGTTCTCGCCTAGTTTGCACAATAGGCTATGCGCAAACAAAACGCGCGTCTGCACGCAATAGTCCGAGTATTCGATTGAACAGCCCGGATAGGTGATAGACACGTGGCACCCCCCGGCGCACGTCCAGCGAGCGTAGCAGCGTTCGCAGCGGGGCTTGTCGCAAACCAGTTTCCGAACACGTTCAACCGCTGCGGCGTCCAACTGCAAATGCGTCGCGTTCACCTGCCCCAAATCCAGATCCAGCCCCCGCTTTTGCCACTCACATTGTTGCAGATAGCAGGCACTCACGCGTCCGTCGGGCGACACTATGACGGTGTCTTGCCCAACAGGGCAGGATGTCAGCCGCGGCTCGGAGCTCCGCAAGGCAGACCAGATGCATTCGACGCCGGCCGCTTCGGCCACGCGCGCCGCTTTCACAAACTGGCGAGCAAACTCGTATGGCTCAGGAGGAAATAGCCCGGCGGTCGTGCTTTCCGCATTGGATTCCAATCTCTCCAGATCCACAACGCCAAATCGAAATCTGTCGCAGAACCATTGAACTATCTCAGGCAGCCGGCCAACGTTGTCCGCCGTGACGCACACGCGGAAGCACAGTTTCACGCCGCTGCCCTCGAGGCGCCGCACGGTTCTCGCTACAGCCTCATACGTGCCGCTGCCATCTTTCCTCGGCCTGTTGCGATCCTGAAACTCGGGCGGGCCGTCGAATGACAGCACGATAGTCCCGAAATGCTCCGCGACGAATTGAGCACAGCGGGCGTCGAACACGCCGTTGGTCGACGCCTCGAAATGGACGCCGAGGCCATTGTCAGCGGCAACTTTTTCCGCGTGCGCAACGGCCGCTCTCACCAGCGCTTCTGCTACAAATGGTTCGCCGCCGAAAAAGTGAACACTCAGAACACTGCCGTTGCTCGAAACCACCCTCTCCGCGAGCCAGTCGATCGCCGCCGCCGCCACATCAGGGCTCATCCGGTCATTCATGCAGGATTCAGAACTGCCGAACCCGCAATAGGCGCAACGGATGTTGCAGGAACGCGTGGGAATGAGGCCCAGAAACTGCGGCCTGGGCGGGCCGGTCCGCGCAGTCGGAGGATCGGCCTGTTGAGATGCTGCAAAAGAAATAGTGCTGCCACGCCCAACGCCTCCACTCCCCCGGCGGCCATTGTTCAGGCAATCGAGCACCATACGATCAACCAAAGCCGCAGTGCCCTGCAACGGACGATACAACAGCCAGCGATCCATTACCGGCACAGCAAAGATGGATTCTGCCATTCGACGGCCTCGCCTTCATAGTTGATGCGTTCGTCCTCTTGCGGAATATCCCCGACGTGCACGCTCCACAAGGCAAACGGCGGGCGACGCGCCTCCATCCTCCAGCCATTGGAAAGCCCACCCCCGTTCACCGAATCGATGGACAATTCAAATGAGCTTATTATACAGTGCCGGAAAACATTGTCAAGCAGTTCCAGCCACGCTCTCGCTTACCGGCGGCCGCGGCCACGTTTGCGGATTTTTCACTTGACTTGTCTATCCGACTGTGCTAAAACTTAGCATTGCATTCGGATCATTGACCGTTTTGAGTGTAGGCCGTGCAACGAGGAGAGGTAAAAGACCGTGGCGACCAAAAAAGACATCGTGAAAGAAGTGGCCGAGCACACGAAGCTGACGCAGACGGAGGTGAAGAACATCATCCAGCTCTCCTTCGATTCGATCCTTTCGGCGCTCATCCGGGGCGACAAGGTGGAGCTGCGAAACTTCGGCGTGTTCCTGGTGAGGGAGCGAGCCGAGCGCCGCGCCCGAAACCCACGCACCGGCGAGGAAGTGGTGGTGCCCAAGAAGAAAGTGGTGGTATTCAAGCCCGGCCGCGTGATGGAAGCACGCGTCAAATAATCTTCTCTCGACAATACTGATCGAAATGCCCCCGAGCGGCTTACGGCCTTTTGCGCCGGGCCGAGCGGGGGCTTTTTTTGCTGGCCAGCCATGCCTCGAGGTCGGCATCGGACTTCAGGTGCACCTCGTAGTCAAACTCGAGATCATTGCCTTCGCAGTCGCTGGTATTGTATGCCTTGCATATCCGCGGGCGTTTCTCATAGATGCGGCAGCGGTTGTCTTTCCCCAGATGCCGGCAAGCTGCACGCACCTGCAGATACCACTTGCCCTTTTCAACAAATACCTGCACGCCGCGATGTGCGAGATACCAGCGCATATCCTCGAACGCCGCCTTGCCTTCGGGCTTGTCGATCTCCAGAGCCAGGTGGTGGCAGCACTTGGCGTTGCAGCTCTCGCAAAGATTCTTCCTGCTCAACTTTTCTCTCCACAAAACGCAATAACCGGCAAAACCACATCGGTACAAACACCGGAACAACGCAGGCGGACGCAAAAGTCTCTTGGCCCCGCCGCCGCGCCGGATGCAGCCTGAAGCATCCATCGCAGCTTTTGACGCTTCACCCCTGCGTCGCTCGCATGCCTGAAGACCGATGCGTCCGCCTGATAATCATTCCGTGGAAGCACGATTGCCGCTGGCCAGGTTGCGAATGGCCATCAATGGCCCGCCGGCGGCACCGGCGGCACCGGCAACTTCGTCCCTTTTTGTCTCAGCCCCGTCAGGTGTGCGCCTCGAGCTGTCAGCGTGGCGGGCGAGGTGCGTGCTCACCTGGGGGCTTCGTCCCGGGCGGAATTCTATCTGCATCTCCCCGGGCAGCACCCATTTCATTCGCTTCCTCAACGTGAGCTCCACGTAATACGTATCGTCGTCCAGCGCCATCGCCTGGTGTCGCAGAATCTCGTTCTGCTTCTCCAGCGCAGCCACCTCCTGCTCGGTGCGGTGCTTCAGCGCGTCCAGCCGCCGCAGCTCCAGGATGTTATCCGCTATCACCGAGCCGAACTGCGCGGCCATCAGCAACAGCGCGGCTCTGAAAATGTAGCTGCAAAGTACTCTCATCGGGCCTCCTCGGCCGTCAATCGTCGAACTCGTGCTCCGTGCGGCCCTGCTCGGGCGGCACGAGCTGAATCTTCATCTCCGTAGCCTTCTTCAGCAGGTTCAGATACGAAGCCTTCTCCGCCACCGTCAGCTCGAGGTGCGGCTGCTGTTTCTTCAACTGCTCCACCCGCTGGTTCAGCTTCCCTATCATCTTGCCCCGCCTGCTCATGTCGAGGCGCTGCGAAACCACCATCGCTGAGCATATGCATGCAAACACAACGACCATCAGGTAGACGATCAGTGTTCGAGCGGCTGATTTTGCATCCTGAATTTCAGACATACTTGCAGCGCAAAACTGCCCGTGCAACCTATTGAATCACTTTTCCGGCCACCTTGTCGTACGAGGCCCTTGCCGCCTTGCGGTGGCGCTCGTACGCGGCCGTGTCCCATATCTCGAAACAATCCATCGCACCCACAATCGTGATCTCCCTGCTGATGCCCGCGTAGGCCTTCAGCGTGTCGGGCAGCATGATGCGGCCCTGCTTGTCCCAGGCTTCCATTGCTCCCTCGCCGCCAAAAATCCTCTTGAACTCGCGAGCCTGCCGGCGGCTGACCGAGCCGTCGCGCATACCGGCCATTATATCGGACACGCGCGATTGCGTGTACGCCACTATGCATCTCTCCGCGCCGCACGTGAGAAACAGGCGGGGGCTATGCTCGTGCTCGGCCACCGATTCCCTCAGCTTCGAAGGGATCGTGAGCCTGCCGGCGTCGTCAAGGTTGTGAGTATAGGTGCCGAAAAACACGCCCGCCCCCAGCTTCCAGTCAAATTTTGCCAGAATTCCCCAAAATAACCCAAAACTCCCCCAAACTATACACCATCAGCGCTGCTTTGTCAAATGAAATTCTGCGATTTTTTCGCGAAGTCCCGATCGCTCCCTGCCGTGGCTGGTCCCCTCGGCCGCACCGATCCGTCGGGAAACATGAATCGCCGCCCAAACCGTCCGAAAAGACATTGCCCGTGTGTTGCGAAAGGAATACAAAACGGCGCTCGCGAATAAAAGGAGGGGCACGCATGGTCTTCAAAATAATCGAGGTTCTCGGAACGTCCGACAAGAGCTGGGATGATGCGGTGAAACAGGCATTTGAAATCGCCAAACACACTCTGAAACACATTCATTCCATCGACGTAGTGAAGCATACCGCTCGCGTGGAAAACGACCAGATAGTATCCTACACGGCCGACTGCAAGGTCTGCTTCGAGGTAAGGCCCGAGGAGCACCATCACCACCATCAATGAAACCAGGCTCCCCAGTCACCATTGCGTGAGGTGCACACAGCGGCTGGAGGCTGACCAAGGATGAAAACAACCCCCGGCCGAAAGCTCCTGCGAATCGCGTGGAAAACCCTCGCCGTGCTGTTCGGCCTTCTGCTGATCATCACCATCTACATGCTGCTCGGCGGGGCAAGGTTCGTCGCCACGCGCGGGCTTTCCGCCGCTATGAACGGCTACGCCACAATGGACGAGGCATCGTACCTGATGTTCGGAAACTTCAACGCCGAAAACCTCGACATGGTGCTGGACTGGGAGGGGAAGCAGGAAACGATCATCTCGGTGAGGAAGCTGCGCGTGCGGCCCAGAATACTGCCGCTGCTTGCCGGCCGCTTTGAATTCGACGGCGCACGCCTCAGCGGCGTCGACCTCAACTTCCGCATGCTGCCATCGCAGCACGTCAACATCGAAAAGCTCTTCAAAGTGAAGGTGCCGCCCAAAGACCCCTTCATACGCACGCTACCGCCGCGCTACGTCGACGCCGAAGACATCCGGCTATCATTCCCGCCATTCGTATCGCAGCCGGTGCCGATCGATAGAGTTCGCTTTTCCTTCAGATCGATCGCATACCCCACCGTGCAGCTCTTTGGCTACGGCAAGGTAGTAAGCCCCGTGCTGGGCGCGGGCAACGCCATGGTGTACGTGGGCCTGCAGGAAAACGACTACCTCGTGCTCTACGAAGGCTCATACATCGACCTCGATTTCCATTACATGCAAAACATCCTCCCGCTGCCGCCTTCGCTGCCGCTGGACCGCTACCTGATGCCCCGGGGGCGCCTGAGGTTCACCGCCGCCATCTCGGGCCGCCGCGGCCTCCTCGAATACTCGCGGCTCGCCGTTGAACTCGCCGGCCTCGACGTCCAATCCCTCCAATACCCCCTCTCGATCACCGGAGCCACCGGCACCATCGTCTCCGACGGCTATAACGTTGGCATCGAACAATTCTCGTGCATCATTCCCATCGGCGACACCAAGGCCGCATTGCACGGCTCCGGCCAGATTCTCAAAAGCGGCGAGATGCTGTTCAATGCCGACATCAGCGACCTCCACGTCGACAACTCGATCCTCGCGTTTCTGCCCGGCAGCGAAATCAACGACTTCCTCAACATCAACGGCGACTTCCTGCTCTCCGCAAACGTTCACGTAAGCCCCGGATGGGCCGTGCCAAGGCTATCCGCCGAATTCTCCTTCAACGGCCTTATCTCACCGGTCGACCTCCCCATCCCCATCAGCGCCCTCAGTGGCACTGTTCGCACCGAAACCCGCGGCTCCGTCATCATCGACGAAATCCAAGCCTTCATCGGCGAGGGTGCCACCCGAAGCCAGATCCTTGCCGGCGGTGTAATCGAACCGGCAAAAAACATCTACGACCTCTACTTCTTCACACCCGGCATCACGATCAGCAACGACCTCCTCGGCCGGCTGCCGCAAGTCCCGCCGGAGCTGCTCGAAAACATCAACGTCTTCGCCCGTGTGGCCGCGAAGGGCGCATTCATGCACTCGATGGGCGACACCTCCATCGAGCTTCACGCCACGCTCGACAGCGGCGAGGTATCCTCCGTGAAACACCCCGAAGTTTCCATCACAGACATCCAGGCGGCCGTGCAGGTGATCGACGTGCGCATGACCATCACCGGCTTCTCGGCCCGCTCGCTCGGCGGCACCATCAAACTCGAAACCGAAGCCGGCCTCTCCCGAAACAACCCCTCATTCCGCGGAGAGCTCACCGCCTCCGATATCGACTTCTCGCGGCTTCCCCGCGACCTGGCAAAAAAGGAGATCGCCGGCATCCTCAGCGGCGTACTCTTCTTCGAGGGCAAACAGCTCACCTTGCCACAGCTCAAAGCGCGCGGCTCGCTGAACCTCAAAGAAGGCCGCCTCGTCGAGCTGCCCGTCCTCATCTCCATCATCAACTTCCTCAACCTCCGGCTGCCCGGGCCCGTTGTCTTCACCTCCGTCGAAGCTGATTTCCGCATTGCAGACGGCCTGGTGCACATCGACCGCGCGGTGATAAACAGCGATACCCTCACCGTCTACACCAGGGGCAAAGTAGGCTTCGACGGCCGCCTCGACCTGCGCGCCGGCGTCGGCTACCGCCGCCCCATCCTCAGGCAGATACCCATCATAGGCCCCGTGCTCTACTATGTCACAAGCTCCCTGGGAAGCGTACTCACCACCGTAAACGTCACAGGTACCGTTGACGACCCCACCGTCACACTCGTCAGCGCCGAATACCTCACCAGCCCCATCAAAGCCGTCTACCGATTCTTCGAACCCGAAAAAGACAACCCACCGGAATGAAAAGCCGGTGCACTCGGCGCCTCACACCACCCCTGCGCCCAACGCAACCGCAAGCACCAGCAGCACGCCCACGATGATCTGCACGGCTTTCATCGATACCTTGGTGAGCAGCCGCACGGATCAGGAAAGCCGACCGCAATGCACCCTGGTGCCCCGACAGGCCGCCAAAGAAGCCCGACAGCGCGCCGCCCACCGGGATTTGTAAGAGTCTAAGAGTCAAGGAGTCAAGGAGTCTAAGGTGGGGAATGCGGTGGTATCCGGCAGCGCCTCAAGAGCCTGCAGGAAAGTCATGCGAGAACGGGAAAGCGATCACGTCTTCGATGTTTTCCTTGCCGGCGAGTATCATGATCAGGCGGTCAATGCCTACCGCCACGCCGCCCGATGGCGGCATCCCGATCGCCATGGCGTCGAGCAGGCGCTCGTCGATCGGGTGCTCGGGCGCATTCAGCCGCCGCCGCTCGTTCAGCTCGCTCACAAATCGCCGCCTCTGCTCGGCGGGGTCGTTCAGCTCGGTGAAACCGTTGCCGATCTCCACGCCCGCGATGAAAATCTCAAATCGCTCGGCCACGCTTGGGTCGGATTCCTTCTTCTTTGCGAGTGCCGCCATCGATGCCGGGTATTCGGTGAGGAAAGCCGGTTTGCCGAATCCGAGCTTCGGCTCGATCGCGGACAGGAACAGCTTATAGAAGACGTCTTCCCAGGTGTCGGAATCGGCTACGCCGGCGAAACCGGCGGCGCGTGCGGCGCGGCGGAATGCTTCGTGCTCGGTTTCGGGCGGCAGCTCCACGCGGGCGAATTCGCGGAAGGCATCGCGCACGGTGATGTGGCTCCACGGCGGCGAGAAGTCTATCCGCGCGCCGCGGAATGCCGCACGGCCGCTCATTGCGGCCAGGCGGGCGCCTAGCTGCTCCATGTCGGCCATGATCGCGGAGTAATCGGCCCACGCCCTGTACCATTCCAGCATGGCAAACTCGGGGTTGTGCAGGCTGAAGCTCTCGCCGTTGCGGAAGCTGCGGCATAGCTGGAAGATGCGCTCGAAGCCCGACGCAAGCAGCCGCTTCATGTGATATTCGGGCGAGGTGGGCAGGAAAACGCGCTGGCGCCGGCCGCCGGCCTTTCCCACGTCGGGCGAGTCTTCCGCATAGTCGGCGGCGAAAGCCCGCAGGTGCAGCTCGAGGCCGGGCGAGGGCACGAGCGCGGGCGTCTCGATTTCGAGGAAGCCCCGCTCGTTGAAGAACGACCGAATGCCGGCGAGCAGCTCGGCCCTGAGGCGCAGAGCGGCCTTCAGCTCGGCGTTGAATCGCATGTAGTCGGCGTTTGACTGCGGCGGGCTCGCGGCTTTTGCCAGCAGGCGTATGGCGATGGCGCGGCCGCGCTCGAATTGCACCTCGGCCAGGTCGCCGGCGGCCACCCGGCCGATGCCCGGGCACGCGGCGCGATCCAGCACCAGTTCGGCCGCGCCGCTCTCGTCGGCCAGCGCGATCGACGCCGGCGCAATGCCGGTGATGCGGCCGCAGGCAAAGCCATGCTCGGCCCCGCGCGTTTCGGCGGCGGTGTGAGTTCGCCTGCATGATGACGGGTAATCGGCTGGCTTGCGCATGATTTTGAAACTCTGGCCGGCGTTCCTGTGTTTATCTTCGCAGGAGGGCGTCCAATATGATAGCGGCACTACTATGCACTGAAGCCGGCCCCGTGGTGATTCTCACGCAGTATGACACGCTCGATCACCCGCGGCTGCTGGAGTTGCTCGAGCAGAAGGGCATTTCCAAATTCATCGGGTTCAAGCTTCCGCTGGAGCTGGTGCAGCAGCGCTACGGCCGGCATTACCATGCGGCGGTAGAAAACCTGTACGAAAGCGACGAGCTTCGCGTGGTCGATACTGAAGGCCCGCGGGCGTTCAAGCTGTTCAGCTTCAGCGAAATGAGCGAGCCGGTGCTATACGAATCGCCGAAAACGCGGGTGGAAGCGCCGGCGGCGTAAGCTCATTTTTTCCTGGTCTTCCTGGCCTTGCCTTTTTTTTCGAGGGACGACAGGTATTCCTCGATGAGCTTCCGGGCGGCTTCGCGGTCCTCGACGAGCACGAGGATGCGCCCCCAGCCCTTGCCGGATGCTTCCATTCCGTCGAATGCGGTGTCGCGGATGGCGCTCACCATCGCCGGAATGCCGGCCTCCTGCAGGAGGTCCTCGAAAATCTGCCCTTCGAGTTCGCTTTCCACCTCACGAACCATGCACGTTTTTTCTTCTTTGGCCATGTTCACACCTTCAGTTCAGCTTTCTGTCCCAGGTAGTTCTCGTAACGTTTGCGGATCGGCTCCACCTGCTCGCCCAGGAACAGCTCGACCTGCCGCGGGGCAAGCCCGATGAAGCGATCGGGATCGACGAGTGCCGGAATCTGCTCCTTCACGCGCGCAAACGCGGGGTCGGCAGCCAGCCGCTGAAGCAGATCGTTGTCCTTGCCTTCTTCCTTCACGCGGCGTGCGGCCTCCTGCGAATGGCTGCGAATCTGCTCGTGCAGGGCCTGCCGGTCGCCCCCCGCCTTCACGGCCGCCATGAGTATCGCCTCGGTAGCCATAAACGGCAGCTCCTTGTCGAGGTGAGCGCGTATTACCTTGGGATAAACGACCAGTCCCTCGGACACGCTGAGGCAGAGGTTGAGGATGCCGTCGGCGGCGAGGAAGCTTTCGGACAGCGATAGCCGGCGGTTCGACGAGTCGTCCAGCGTGCGCTCCAGCCATTGCGTGGCGGCGGTGTGGGCGGCGTTTTGCACGTTGTTGATCACAAACCGCCCAAGCCCGCAGATTCGCTCCGAGCGCATCGGGTTGCGCTTGTAGGCCATAGCCGACGAGCCGATCTGCTGCTTCTCGAACGGCTCCTCGATCTCCTTCATGCCGGCGAGCAGGCGGATGTCGGTGGCCATTTTGGAGGCAGACTCGGCAATGCCGGCGAGCGCCTGCAGCACCTGCCAGTCGATCTTTCGCGTGTAGGTTTGCCCCGTGATTTTCAGGAGCTGCTCTTGGCCGAATCCCATTTTCCCGGTCACGAGGCTGTCGAGCGCTTCCACCTTCTCGGCGTCGCCGTGGAACAGCTCGAGGAAGCTGGCCTGCGTGCCGACGGTGCCCTTCACGCCGCGGAATTGCAGGTTTGCCTCGCGGTACTCGAGTTCGGCGAGGTCGAGCACGAAATCCTGTAGCCACAGGCAGGCGCGCTTGCCCACGGTGCTGGGCTGGGCGGGCTGGAAGTGCGTGAAGCCCAGGCAGGGCATGTCCTTGTATTTACCGGCAAAGTGCGCCAGCCGGTCGATCACGGCTGCCAGCTTGCGGCACAGCAGCCGCATGCCCTCGCGCATGATGATCAGATCGGTGTTGTCGGTAACGTAACAGCTCGTGGCGCCGAGGTGGATGATGGGCCGGGCACTGGGGCACTGCACGCCGAACGCGTGCACGTGCGCCATCACGTCGTGCCGCACCTCGGCCTCGCGCTTGCGGGCCACGTCGTAGTTGATGTCGTCCTGGAAGCGCCGCATCTCGTCGATCTGATCCTGCGAGACATCGAGCCCTTGTTCGCGTTCAGCCTCGGCGAGTGCGATCCAGAGCTTGCGCCACGTGCGGAATTTGAAATTCGGCGAGAACAGCCGCAGCATTTCGGGCGTGGCGGCGCGCTCGGCGAGCGGGCTGGTGTAGGTGTCGTTCTGGTCTTGCATCAGTGGTCTCTCGTGTCGGATTCCTTTGTCCATATCTTCTGCGTAGGGGCAAGGCACCGCGCTTGCCCGTATTTGGGCGGGGGCAGCCACCTGCGCGCCATAGCCGCTTCGGCGGCGGCACGTGCCCCGCCCCTACATGCCGTTGTCCCCTACAACGGAATTCGTCATGATTGCGGCTTTTCCGGCGCGAATTCTCCAATACTGGAACAGGTATTGCTCGGCGTAACCGGCGTCGGGGCCGAAGATTTCCATCGCGGCCTGCCGCACCTGTTTTTCGTTTTTGCCGCAGCCGGGGAAAAGATCGAGCATCGCCCGCTGCACCCAAACGTCTACCGGAAAGGCCTCGCGAAACCGCATCGAAAACAGGCAAACGCAATCGGCCACCTTGTCGCCGACGCCGGGGAATTTTTTCAGCTCTTCGCGCGCCTGCGCGTAAGGCAACCTGGCGATGCTTTCCAGCAGGCCGTTGGTGCACAGGCGGCTGGTTTCAAAAAGATATTCGGCGCGGTAGCCGATGCCGCTGCTCTTGAGCTTCCGGATGTCGCACAAGCTGCCGGGGGCCGGGAAGGCGTAATCGCTCTCGCCTTCGCAGTGCACGCGGCGGCCGTGGCAGGCCGAAAGCAGGTT
>DATLAR010000022.1:0-4022 GCA_035527355.1 Planctomycetota bacterium | reverse complement strand
AGCGCCGCCAGCCGCACGCGCTCGTCGGCGTCTTGCTTCCAAACGCGGAGCAGCAGGGGGCGTTTGTCGGGGCTTTTCGATGCTTTGAGCGCCTTGGCGGCGGCGAGGCGGATGGCGGCGGATTCTTCGGAGAGCATGTTGCACAGCAGGCCGGCCGCGGGCAGCGGCATCTCGGCGCCGCCGAGCGCGCCGATCACGGCCAGTTTGGCGTGCTCGGATGCGGCCTTCACCTGCTGGAGTATCTCGGTGCCCGCGGGCGCATCGATGAAAGCGACGAGTGCCGCAGCCGCGTCGCCACGCACCTGCGGCGAGGGGTCGTCCAGCGCTCTCAGCAGCAGCGTGATGGTGTCGGCGGTTGGGCGCAAGCTGCCGAGGCCCTTTACGGCCTGGCAGCGCACGCTGCATTCGGGCGATTCAAGCGCCTGCCTGATGCCCGGCAGCGATGCGCAGCCGCAGAGGAACATCACGGCGGCTATGGTTGGCGGAAGCTTGAGCATTTTGTTACCAATAGTGGGAGCCGAACGGCGGCTGATGGAATTTATTCTGGCCCTTGCTCACGCCGTTCGGGCTGACGAGCAGTTCGGCCGGCCGGTTGCTGGAGCAGCTATTCAGCACCACTTTGCCGAAGGAATGGTGCTGGCTGCTTCTGAGGTGGTAGATGCCGGCAAACCTGGGATGGATGGCCTCTTTGCACGAGAGGCCGCGGGCATTGCCGTGGCCGAAGAACACGAAACCCCAGGTGTCGGGGCTTTTCACGATTCTCATCATGTCGGTGGATCCCGCATCCTGGAGCATCGTCACGTGGTAGCCGTCGTCGATGGGGGCCCGAGGACGGAACACGATGGCGGCGCCGATGGGCCGCGTGGCCGGCGACAAGAGGCTTTCGGGAAAATCCATCAGCCAGCGCGTTGCCGGATCGAAATAGGGGACGTGTGTGAGCGGGTTGTAAAGTGCCGCATCGCCCAGCAGGATGTAAACGCGGTTGGGCAGGGTGTAGCGTTTGCCGAGGATGGGGCGGCTCTCGATAGCGGGCTGGCCGTCGACGTGCCTGGCCCACCACCGGTGTTCGAGGGGGTCCAGCCCTGAAAGCCTGCCCAGTTCATCCCAGGTATTCCGCGTGGGGTCGGTGCAGAACCAGATGGAGCGTTCGAGGTGCGGCTGACGGATGCAGTTCCAGCCGTCGATCGAGGCCGCCCTGTCGGGCCAGTCCAGCGGCACGCGCTCGGGTGTTGCCCGGCAGCCTGCTAGTAGCAGGGCGCAGAGCGCCGCAAAGAGCAACGCCGGGCGGACGGCCGGCGGCAAGCGATCTGGTGTGCGGATGAACGGATTCGCCATAGTCGTCCGCTTAAACTGCTTTCCGGTGCTTCGATTACCGAGCGCAGCTTGCAATCGCCGCGTGGAGGATGATGGCCAGCGAGAGCATCATTGCGCCGGCAAGGATGCCGGCCGCCACGTTGTCATCCTGCGCGATCTCCTTGTTCAGGTCGAACGGCGTTACGAGGTCGATCACGCGATACGCGATCAGTATGAAAACCAGGCCCACCACGCCGAACAGTGCGGTCTTGAACAGCGGGGCGACGATGCTGTCGAACAGGCCGCTCCACATTGACGATGCGGTTTGCGGCGTTTGCGCCGCCTGCTCACCCAGCACAAACTGTGCGCTCGCCGACAGAATGACCAGAACAGCCAGGCAAATCCCGATCAGCCGAATCCTGCGTGCCATCTTGGTTGAACTCCTTTTCATGCGGAATGCAATCCGCCTTGCCGTGATTCAGAGCGCCATGATAACGCATCATGCAACGTACTGGATTTTAGCGCGGGCGCGGCTGCGGTTCAATGAAATTCGCCGCCCCGGCCTCGGACGATTGCGGCTGCCTGTGTTGATTATCGTTGAACCCCGGCCGCAGGCATACTACAATTATTACGCGCAAAGGTTTTCCTTTTAGCCGGAGAATAACGATGATGAAGCTGTACGCTCGTCTTGCTGTGGCCGCCGTTCTTGCTCTTGCCTTTGCGGCCGCATCCCCCGCCGAGACCTTCTACGAACGCAAACCGGCCGATATTTTCATGGGCAAGAAGACGGGCGTAACCGTCGACGTCGTCTCCGTGGCGGAATCCGGCACGGTTCACGCGCAGCTCAGCAACGGCATGACCGTGCTGCTGAAGGAGAACCGAACCGCGCCCATTGCCATAGTACAGGTAACCGCCGTTACGGGCAGCATCTACGAGCAGGAATACCTGGGCGCCGGCATTTCGCATTTCTTCGAGCATCTCATGCACGGCGGCACTACTACCACGCGCACCGAGGAGGAATCCGCCCGAATTCTCGATTCCATCGGCAGCAATGCGAATGCCTACACCTCGACCGACAACACGTCGTACTTCATCAAGGTGGCGAAAGGCGACATCGACACAGCCATCGGCCTGCTCGCCGATTGGATGATGAACACGAAAGTGACCGAGGAGGAGTTTAACCGCGAGATGAGCGTGGTGCAGCGCGAATCCGAGCGGGCAAATGCCGAGCCCAGAAGAATCCTGCATAGCCTGATGAGCGAAACGATGTTTCGCGTGCACCCGGCGCGCTATCCGGTGCTGGGCTATGATCACGTGCGCGCGAAGCTGGCGCTCGAAGACGTGCACCGCTACCGCGCGAGAATGTACGTGCCCAACAATATGGTATTCACGGCGGTGGGCGATTTCGACTGGCAGGACGCGCTCGAGAAAGTGCGGGCGGCGTTTGACGGCTTCGAGAAGGGCGCGCTGCCCGCGATCTCGCTGCCCGCCGAGCCCGAGCAGGTGAGCATGCGCGTGGCCAGAAAGAGCCTGCCCGACCTCAACGTGAGCATGCTTTCAATGGGCTGCCGTACTATTCCCCTCACGCACCCCGACCTCTACGCGCTGGACGTTTTGGCTGCAATCCTCGGGCAGGGCAACAGCTCGCGGCTTGTGCGGCTGCTGCGCGACGAGCGCCGCCTGGTAGAAAGCATACAAGCATACAGCTACACGCCCGGCTACGACGCCGGCGAGTTCGTCATCTCCGCCCGCATCTCCAAAAGCGAAAACGTGCAACCGGTGATCGACGCGGTTCGCGACCAGATCGAGCGGTTCAAAACCAGCCTGGTGTCGAAAGCCGAACTCGAGCGCGTGAAGAATCAGGTGGCCGCCTATCACGTTTACTCGAGCGAGAGCATCGACTCGCAGGCGAGCTCTCTCGTCAGCGGCTATATGAGTGCGGGCGATCCTGATTTCGACTCGCGCTACGTGGCCGGCATCGCCGGCGTTACCGCCGAGCAGGTGCGGCGCGTGGCCGGCCGGTACTTCTCCGGCGACAAGCTCTGCATAGCGATCGTTGGGCCAAAGGGCGAGGAAGCGGCGAAAGTGGTGGCGCAGAAGGTATCCGAGGCCACGCCCGTGCAGAAATCCACGCTGCCCAGCGGCCTTACGCTGCTGCTCAAGCGGAACCCGGAAGTGCCTGTTGTGGCGTTCGAGCTGTATTTCATGGCCGGCCTGCGGGCCGAAACGGCCGACACGAACGGCATCTCGAAATTTGCGGCGCAACTCTGGGGGCGCTCGACGAAGTCGCGCAAAGCAGCCAAGCTGGCCGCCGAGCTCGAGGGAATGGGCGCGAGTATTTCGACCGATTCGGGCAACAACACGATATTCCTGCGCGGCACCTGCCTTGCGAAAGATTTCGACCGGATGCTCGATATCGTTTCCGACGCAACCATCAACCCTGCGTTTGATGCCGGCGAATGCGAAAAGATGCGCGGCATACTGCTGAGCGCAATCAAGGCGCGCGACGACCGCATCCACACTCAGGCGCAGCGGCTGCTGCAGAGCGCATTCTACGGGGCCGACAATCCCTACAGCATGGACCCGCTGGGCCGCGCGGAAACCGTGGGAAAACTGACCGCCGGGCAGCTTGCCGCGTTCTACAGGGCGTATTCCCGCGGGCCGAACGGCGTGCTGGCGGTTTACGGCGACATCGACCCGGTGCAGGCCGAGCGGAAGATCAGCAAGAG
>DATLAR010000021.1:0-25144 GCA_035527355.1 Planctomycetota bacterium | reverse complement strand
GCGTCATCCGCTATCCCGATGAGTTCTGCTTTTCGGCCGGGGGCGGTGGGCGGTTTTCCGGGCGAAAGGGGCGTTTTTCCCCGCACGTGGGGAAACACTCCCCACTTGGGGCGTTGCCCAGTATGCGGGCACCGGTTGTGGCGGGCATAAGGCATCCAGCGCTGTTGGGGCCTCAGGCGGCGGTGCAGCAGGCGAACCGGGCGGGTATCGGGAGGCCAAACCTGGCGACGAATTCTTTGGCATGCTTTTTGCTCATGTGCTATCATATTCAGTTTGTGCGACAGGCGGGCGAAGGCAAGTAGTGATGAAGAGGGTTGAGCGGAAACTGGTGCTGGTCATAGATGATGAAGAGTACATGCGGGATTCGTGCCGGCAAGTGCTCGAAAAGGCCGGATGGCAAGTGGCCGCAGTATCAGACGGAATAACAGGCCTCGAGCTTTTCCATAAAATCACTCCGGATATCGTTTTCATCGATCTCAAGATGCCGGGCATGAACGGAATGGAAGTGCTTTCCAGAATTGTCGAGCAGGATCCGAGCGTGGCCACGGTGGTTGTTACCGGATATGCCACGGTCGACTCGGCGGTAGAGGCAATGAAGCATGGAGCGTATGACTTTCTTCCCAAGCCATTTACTCCTGCGGAATTGAGGGTGGTGGCTTGGCGCAATTGGGAAAAACGGTCTTTATACATGAGGAATCGCCAACTGCAAGCCGAGAAAGAGCAGATTAAAGAGAACTTTGTGACGCTGGTGTCGCACGAGATGCGCGCACCGCTGGTAGTTGTGGATCAGTATATCGAGGTGCTGCTTGAAGGCTTGGCGGGCGACATCAACAGTCGTCAGCGGGAAATCCTGCTGAAGATGCGCACCAAGACCGAATGGCTGCTGGCCCTGGTCAAGGAGTGGCTTAGCATGTCGCGGCTGCAAGGCAATACGTTGCTGGACAGGATGGAGCCGATCGATATTGAGTTGCTGTTGAATGAGGCTGTCGAGCTTTTGGCGTCTAGTGCACAAGAGCAGCAAGTGGCGGTGAGTGTGGTTGTGCCGGGTGCGATTGAGCGGCTGGAAGGCGACAGGGAGGCCCTGCTGCACGCATTTCTGAATCTGCTGGATAACGCCGTGAAATACAATAACCCGCAGGGCAAGGCGGATGTCGTTGTCAAGACGGACAATGGGCAGATGGTCGTGGAAGTCTGCGATAACGGAAGAGGAATTCCCGAGGGCAGTTTGCCGTTCGTTTTCGACGAATTCTACCGCGTGCGTACGCCTGAACACCCCAAGACCACCGGAACAGGCCTTGGGCTTTCATTTGTGAAGAAGATCGTGGAGGCGCACGGCGGGCACGTGCAGGTGAGCAGCACGCTTGGGCAAGGCTCCACGTTCACCGTGTGTTTGCCGCTGAAAGCCGAAATAGCCAACAGGCAGCAGGCTGAGAAGGCAGGTTGACAGGGTCAAATCTGGTTCACTAACGGCGCAGGCGCCTGCGTGTGCGAGTGCTTGTGCCGCAATGGTTGTGCAAAAGCATCAGGAATTTTTGCACTTTGGTTAAGAAACAGGACAAGGAGTTTGCAATGGCGGAGCAGAATTTTTTGAGTCCCGTGGAGCTTGCCCAAACATTCGTTACCGTGGGCGAGAAGAAGGCCTGCCTTCCGATAGGCAAGATGTTTCTGCTGGCGATCCTGGCGGGCATCTATATCGGGTTCGGCGCACATCTGGCTACAACCGTGGCCACGGGTGAGTATGCGAAGCAAGCGTATGGCATTCAAAAGCTTCTTGTGGGCGCAGTATTCAGCGTTGGCCTGATGCTCGTGGTCATACCGGGAGCCGAACTGTTCACGGGCAACAACCTGATGACGGTGGCCCTATGCCACGGGCGGATCAGTTTTGGCGGCCTCTTCAGGAACTGGGCGGTGGTGTATGCCGGCAACTTCGTCGGTTCGGTTTTCCTCGCCTGCATCATAGCGGCCGGTTCGGGCTTGCTCAGCGGCCCGGTGGGCGGAACGGCGATCAACATCGCGGCCGGAAAAGTTTCATCCGCCCCCATTGGCCACCTGAACCCGAACGTTGCATTTTTCTTCCGGGCGGTCGCCTGCAACATGCTGGTTTGCCTCGCAGTAATGATGGCCATTTCCGCCAAGGATATCGCCGGCAAGGTGCTCGGCATTTTCTTTCCGATTATGGCGTTCGTCGCGTCCGGCTTCGAGCACAGCATAGCAAACATGTACTTCATTCCGGCGGGCATCTTCGCGAAGAGTTTCCCGGCCGCTGTTACGGCCTCCGGCAAGACTACGGAGCAGTTGGTCGGCCTGAACTGGGGAAGCATGTGGGCTAATAACCTGATCACCGTCACAGCCGGCAACATAGTGGGCGGAGCGATATTCGTGGGTGTGGTGTACTTCTTTGCCCACGTAAGGCAAAGCGCGCCGGCCGCGTCTAATGCGCAGAGCAATGCACCGGCGACAACGAATCGGTAGGTGCCGTAGAGCAGAACCGTCGCGGGCAGGCGCCGCCGCTTGCCCCGACGGCCCTGAAACCGTGCTGGAAGTGTGATTGGTGCGCCCTGCAGGCGAGTTTGAGGCGCACCGTGGAACAGAAAGGGTTGATATGGACGCTTCGATTACTCCTCAAACGTCGGGAAAGTGTGGCTGTCACGGTTCCGATGAATTGTATCTTCCGATAGCTTGCCAGGTGCAATCAATAGAGCCACTGACGCCGGCCGAAAAGCTGTTTCGCATCACTCGCAATGACGGCAAGCCATTCGGTCAACGGCCCGGCCAGTTTGTGCAGGTGTCGCTGATGGGCGTGGGCGAGGCGCCTATCTCCGTCTCGTCGTCTCCCACACGGGGCAGCTACCTGGAGCTTGGCGTGCGCAATGCGGGCGCGCTGACGGGCGCAATGCACGGCCTGCAGCCGGGAGCCGCCATCGGCCTGCGCGGGCCGTTTGGCACGGCGTTCGATACCGCCGCGATGAAAGGCCGCGACCTGCTGCTGATCTCGGGCGGCTGCGGCCTGGCACCGATGCGGGCGCTCATTCAGTATGTTGAAGATCGCCGCGAAGACTTCGGCCAGGTCAACATCCTGTACGGGGCAAAGTCGCCCGACGACATGCTCTACAAGAACGAATTGGCCGCGTGGCAGCAATCGAAGCAGCTAACGTGCAAGGTTACGGTAGATAACGTGCCCGTCGGCACGTGCTGGGACGGCAACATCGGCCTGATTACCACGCTGATCCCGCCTCTGCATATCGATCCGGACCGAACCACTGCGGTGATCGTCGGCCCGCCGATCATGTACCGGTTCGTTATCATGGAACTGAAAAGGAAAAACATTGTCGACCAGAACATCGTTGTATCGCTCGAACGCTACATGAAGTGCGGGGTGGGCAAGTGCGGTCATTGCACGATCGACCACCTCTACTGCTGCACCGATGGGCCGGTGTTCACGCTCGACCAGGTTGCGAGTCTCAAGGGAGCATTATGAAAAAAGTTCTTACTACCTGTCCGTATTGCGGCACCGGTTGCTGCTTCTATCTGGTCGTTGCCGACGATGGCCGCCTTGCCGGCGTCGAGCCGAGCCGCGAGCATCCCGTAGCCGCCGGGCGTATGTGCGTCAAGGGATGGAATGCCTTCCACTTCGTGAACCATCCCGATCGGCTCACCCAGCCACTGATCCGCAAGAACGGCAAGCTGGAGCCGGCCTCGTGGGACAAAGCCCTTGACCTGATCGTCAGCAAGCTGGGCAGCATCCAGGCAGAGCACGGCAACGATGCCGCCGCGTTCTTTGCATCTGCGAAGATGACCAACGAAGAAAACTACCTGATGATGAAGCTCGCCCGTGCGGTGTTCAAAACCAACAACATCGATCATTGCGCGAGGCTGTGCCATTCGTCCACCGTTGTGGGGCTCGCCGGCACGTTCGGCTCCGGCGCCATGACCAATTCCATCTCCTGCGTTGAAGAGGCCGATTGCATCCTCGTGACCGGCTCGAACACAACCGAGCAGCATCCGCTGATCGGCTCGCGTATCATACGCAACGTGATAGAGAACGGCGCCAAGCTTATCGTAGCCGATAACCGCAAGATCCGGCTGGCGGCCTTCGCCGACCTTCACATCCGGTGGAAGAACGGAACCGATGTGGCCTTCCTCAACGGTATCATGAACGTAATAATAGCCGAAGGCCTGGAAGACAAGGAATTCGTGGCGACCCGCACGGAGAACTACGAGGAGCTGAAGAAGGTTGTAGCGGGCTATCCGCCCGAGAAAGCCGCCGAGATCTGCGGCATCACGGCGCAGGAGATCATCGACACCGCGAGGATGTTTGCCGGGGCGCACAAGGCGATGATCATTTATTCAATGGGCATCACTCAGCACACGCACGGGGTGGACAACGTGAAGAGCTGCGCCAACCTCGTGATGCTCACCGGCAATCTTGGCCGGCCGGGCACGGGCGTAAACCCGCTCCGCGGCCAGAACAACGTGCAGGGTGCGTGCGACGTGGGCGCGCTTGCCAATGTCTACACCGGATACCAGAGCGTGACCGATGCCGCCGCACGTGCGAAATTCGAGAAAGCTTGGGGCGTTGAAAACCTCCCCGGCAACGTTGGCCTCACCATCACCACCGCCATCAACGCCGCAGCCGATGGCAAGCTCAAAGCACTATACGTCGCCGGCGAAAACCCGATGATGTCCGACCCCGACCAGAACCACGTGCGCAAGGCGCTCGAAAACCTCGAGTTCCTCGTGGTGCAAGATATCTTCCCCACGCCTACCAGCGAGTTTGCACACGTGGTGCTGCCGGCGGCCTCATTCGCGGAGAAAGACGGAACATTCACCTCCACCGAGCGGCGCGTCCAGCGCGTGCGCAAGGCTATCGAGCCGGTAGGGCAAAGCCGCGCAGACTGGGAGATTTTCTGTGATCTCGCAAAGCGAGCCGGATACAGCGGAATGCAGTATGGCTCTGCAAGCGAGATAATGGAAGAGATTGCGTCGGTTACGCCCATTTACGGCGGAATTACGTTCGAGCGGGTCGACGAGGTGGGCCTGCAGTGGCCGTGCCGCACGAAAGACGACCCGGGCACGCCGATCCTGCATATCGGCAAATTCAGCCGCGGCCTTGGGCTCTTCTCCCCCGCCGAATACAAGCCGTCGGCCGAGCTGCCCGACAGCGAATACCCATTCGTTCTCTCCACCGGCCGATGCTATTTCCATTTCCACACGGGCACGATGACCCGCCGCTCGCGCACGCTCAACCGCGAGGAGCGGTTCCCATACGTCGAGATCAGCCCGGAAGACGCCAAAGAGCTGGGCATACGCGACCGCGAGCAGATTCACGTGGGCACGCGGCGAGGCGAGCTTCAGTGCATGGCGCGTGTTACCGACGTTGCGAAGAAGGGCGTGCTGTTCATGCCTTTCCACTTCGACGAGGCTCCTGCGAACCTCCTCACCATCAACGCCCTGGACCCGGTCGCGAAGATACCCGAGTACAAGGTCTGCGCCGCAAGAATAAGGAGAAGCTCGTGAAAGCATATAGCGTTCAGGAACTCGATTCGTTCTTCAAGTCGCTCGAATCGCACTACGACGTGTGCGTGCCGGTGCGCCGCCGCGATGGCACGCGCGCATTGGGCGCACCCGCCGACGGCCCCCTCACGCTTGCCGGGGGCCCCGTGCCAAACAAGATCACCAGCGTGTTCTTTCCGCAGATGGAGGTGGTGCTCACCGCCAGCTCCGACCGGCTGGCAACACCATCGCCGCTGGCCAGGCCGGTGTTTGTTGTGGGCCTCACTGCGCAAGACGCCGACTGCCTCGAATTCATCGACCGGTTCTTCGCTACCGGCTTCCCCGACAGCGTGTACTTGCGCAGGCGGCAAGACTCCGTGGTTGTGTGCGTGTCGGGCCGCTGCGGTGCCGACGGCCAATCCCTCAAGATCGCGGGCGGCAAATGCGATCTGGAGCTGATCTGCGACGGCGACAAGTACCTGCTCGCAGCCTACACCGATGCCGGCAATGCGCAACTGGATAAGATTCACGGCGGAACCGAAACTCCCGCGGCTTCCCTGGCCGAGCTCGAGAAGGAATCGAATGCGCTGCCCAATGAAGATTTCGAGATGATTCAGGCGGCGTCGGCACTGCTGCTGAAAAACAAAGTACCCGATGAATTCTGGCAGAAGGTGTCGGACCGCTGCATCGCGTGCACGTCATGCAACCTTGCCTGCCCCAGTTGCACGTGCTTTGACATGTTCGATCGCGAGGGAGCCGACGGCGAAGTTGAACGCTGGCGCCTGTGGGACTCGTGCCAGCTCGATGGCTTCATGCGCGAGGCGAGCGGGCACAATCCGATGGGCAAACAGGAAGTGCGCACCCGCCGCCGCATCCATCACAGGCTGGCCGCCGACGTATCGAAGTGGGGCCACGTTACCTGCTACCTGTGCGGGCGCTGCGATGAAGTGTGCCCCTCCGGCATCGGCATGAAGTCCGTGTGCCGCGAGATGCTGCAGCAATACGGTTCCGCATGAGTCAAGGGCAACCAAGCTGCCGGATCATAGCCGCCATACTCGCCGGCGGAAAAGCTCGCCGCATGGGGGGCTTTGCGAAAGGCATGATCGAAGTTGCACCCGGCGTTCCAATCGTGCAGCGGCTGATCCGGCAGTTCTCGCTTGCAGGCATCGAAGAGGTTGTAATCGTAACTTGCGACCATGGCCCCTATCTGCCGTACGGTCGGCAGATCATCCCGGACCTGCGGCCCGGGATGGGGCCATTGGGTGGCATCGAGGCCGCTATGCAGCATCTGGCGGGCCGCTGCGACGCGTGCTGTTTTCTCCCGTGCGATCTGCCCGGGATCGGCGCGCGCGAGCTGCGGGCATTGTGCGATGCTTTTGACCCCGCGGCGGATCGTGTGGTTTACGCCCAGACCGGCGTTTTTTTTGATCATCCGTTATGCTCGGTTGTGCATAACGCGCTGCTGCCCGAGATCTCGCAAGCCCTCGACCGCGGCGAACGCGCCGTCGGCCGCATTTGGCGGCGCCTCGGAGCACGGGCCGTCCATTTTGACAACGATGCGGCGTTCCTCAATGTCAATACCCCGGAGGATCTGAACGGATGGCGGGCAAATCGCAACTCCGAATGAAGGTATCGATCTCGACCGACGCATCGGTCGCGGAAATCGTGGATCAATTCCTCCTCGATGAGGGGCTTGCCGCCGGCGCAGGTGAATCGGGCGGCGATGGCATTCGCGTGGCAGCATCCGCCGAGCGGCGTGAGTGCACCATCAATACGATCTGGTCGGGCGGGTGGATCAGGTGCGCCGTGGCGCACGCGGCCGCCCGTAAGCTCGGGATATCCACCGCGAAGATGGGCAGATTGCTGTACGCATTGAATGTGAAAATCAGGCAATGCGAGCTGGGGTGCTTCAAATGAGTAATGTGTGGGCTATATGCGGCGCCGGGCGCGGTGTGGGCAAAACAACCCTTGCCCAGAAGCTGTGCGCCCTGCTGCCAAACAGCATCTACGCCAAGTGCGGGCATGGCGTGCCCAAGGCCGGCAAGCCGGCCAATTTCTTTCCCACAACGGCCGCCCTCGCTGAGTTCGTGCGGGCCTCGTCGAAAACTGCCGACCACATCGTCGTCGAGTCGAACGCATGGGTGCTGTCGGCGAAGGCGGACATCATTGTGTTTATAGACGGCAACCCGAAGCGAACTCGTTTTCGCAAGGATGCCGCTGCCCTGCGACACGCCGCTCATCTGCACGTTTGCGCAGGTGTGGCGCGCTCGGAATGGCGCAGCACGCTCGAACGGTTGCTGCACGACGAGCATCTTTGCGAGGCCGTGTGCGATCTGCTGGCCGGCCAGCAGAGCCGCCTGGCCGGCACGCGGCCGGAGGTGCGCACGAAAGTGTGGCTGGAAACAGCAGGGGTGCGCGTTTTCGGAAACGGCCTTGCACGGCTGCTGGAGAGCGTGGACATTATGGGCACCCTCGGCGGTGCCGCCGGCGAGGCGGGCCTGAGCTACCGATACGCGTGGAACCTGATCCGCAGCGCCGAGGGGCAACTGGGCAGGAAACTCGTCATCCGCCACACGGGGGGCGCCGGCGGCGGTTCCTCGGTGCTGTCCGAGCATGGCAGGCACATGCTCAGCCTCTTCCAAACGCTCAACAGCGACGTGGCCGCCTATGCCGACCGGCGGCTGTCGGACCTTTACAAAACGTCAGCAGACACCAAGTAGCTGCTGCGACAGAGAAAAGAGCAATGCCCGAAATGCACCAGACGATTCCGCTTTCCGAGGCGCTCCTGATGATCGATCACGCGGTCGGCGCAACGCGGCTGCCCGCGCAAACCGTGCCGGTCCGCGACTCGCTCGGCCGCACGCTAGTCGTCGACCAGGCGTCTCGGCTCGATCTTCCCCCGTTCAACAAGTCGGCTATGGACGGATACGCCGTGCTCGCGGGCGATGAGCGTGGCAGTTACCGTTTGCTGGAAACGGTACCGGCCGGCTGCGTTCCATCATGCAAGCTCGAGCCTGGCACTACCATCAAGGTCATGACCGGCGCTCCCGTGCCCGACGGAGCCGGCAAGGTGATAATGGTGGAAGATACGTCGGCAAACGGCGATGCGGTTCAGGTGCTCAGGCATGGCAGCGCTTCAAACATATGCGTACAGGGTGAAGACGTACGCACGGGCGACGTGATCATGCGTGCTCCCGCGGTGCTGGGGCCTGTCGAGATCGGCAACCTCATCGCGTGCGGGATATGCGAAGTGGAGGTGGCCGCCAGGCCCCGCGTGTGCATTCTTGCAACGGGCGCGGAAATTGTAGACTCGCCCGACCAATTGCGCCCCGGCAGAATCATGAATTCCAATGGCCCGATGCTCGCCGCCCTGTGCCAGGCATACTCGCTGGACGTGGCAGGCGAGTGGATCGTGCCGGATGAACGTGCGGCAACTGCGGCGGCAATTCGCGATGCGCTCGACGCATCGGATATTGTTCTGCTCACCGGCGGCGTGTCGGTCGGCGATTTCGATTACGTATGCCAGGCATTGGCCGATGCCGGCCTGCGGCCGCATTTCAGCGGTGTGGCGGTGAAACCCGGCAAGCCGGCAACCTTCGCAGCCGGCGACGGCAAGGCAGTATTCGGGCTGCCAGGCAACCCCGTTTCCGTTTACCTGATGTTTCATCTGCTCGTCTTGCGTGCGGTGAGGCTGCTGACCGGAGGCGAGCCCGAGAGCCGTTCGTTGGAGCTGCCGCTTGCAGCAGACTACCAGCGCCGCCGCGCCGAGCGGACCGAATACATCCCGTGCAGGCTTTCGCAAAAAGGCAAGGTGATCCCGGCCAAGTCTCATGGGTCGGCAGACCTGCGGGCACTGTTGGGTTGCGACGGCTTTTTCGTCGTCCCGCAGGGGATAGCATCCGTTTGCGCCGGAGATGTTGTAAAACTGATTCTCACGAGGCCGTTGTGGGCAAATTCATTCGATGGCAGGCAGGCGAGCGGGCAAAATCCTCCTGCTCCAGGCGGTGTGCAATGACTGACCGGTTTGGCCGGAAGATTACGTATCTGCGAATATCGGTAACCGACCGCTGCAACCTGCGGTGCCGCTATTGCATGCCCGCCGAGGGCGTGAAGCTGTTGCCGGCTGAAGACATCTTTTCCTTCGAAGAGATCGTGGAAGTAACCCGAATTGCCGTTGATATGGGCGTGATGAAAGTGCGCCTCACCGGAGGAGAGCCGCTGGTCCGCCGCGATATCGTCGATCTCGTGCGTGCACTGGCCGGCATCGAGGGAATCAACGACCTCGCAATGACCACAAACGGAACGCTGCTGGCACAGCACGCTCGCGCGTTGGCCGCGGCCGGGCTGCAGCGGGTGAATATCAGCCTCGACTCCACGGACCCGCAACGATATTGCGAGCTGACCCGCGGCGGCAACATTCAGCACGTGCTCGATGGCCTTGACGCGGCGCAGGCGGCCGGGTTGCATCCGATCAAGCTCAACTGCGTTGTCTCGGATTCCGATTGCGCGGGCGATGCCGAGTCGGTGAAGGAGTTCGGCCGGAGTCGCGGCCTTGAGGTGCGAATGATTCGCCAGATGAACTTCCAGGCCGGCAGGTTCTCTTTGATAGAAGGCAGCAGCGGGGGCAATTGCCCGCGCTGCAATCGGCTGCGCCTGACCAGCAACGGCCAGATACGCCCCTGCCTTTTCTCGGATATGCAGTTTGGCGTGCGAAAACTCGGGGCCCTGGGAGCACTGCGGCAAGCTGTGGCCGCCAAGCCGCAAGCAGGCGGGCCCTGCACACACAACTGGATGTTTGGCATCGGAGGATGAAAATGGGTGCGTTGTCTCACACAGATGACGAAGGCCGGGCACGAATGGTGGATGTGGGCCTGAAGCCCGATCAGAGGCGGCGTGCACGCGCGGCCGGGATGATTGCATTGTCGGCCGATGCCATCGCGCTTGTCCGCCAGAATCAGATCAAGAAGGGCGACGTGCTCACGGTGGCGCAGATCGCCGGCATCCAGGCCGCCAAGCGAACCGCCGAGCTCATTCCGCTGTGCCACCCGCTTCTGCTCAACAGGATCGACGTGAGGTTGAGCGTTGCCGACGATCGAATCACCGCCGAAAGCGAGGTGCGCTGCATCGGCCAAACAGGTGCCGAGATGGAAGCCCTCACTGCCGTCAGCGTCGCCCTGCTCACCGTGTATGATATGTGCAAAGCCGTCGACAAGCATATGAAGATTGGCGAGATCGTTCTCGTTGAGAAAGAAAAACAAGATGCCATCTGAAACCAGCCGTGTGATATCAGTAAATATTTCCGAGGAAAAGGGCGAGATGAAGCGCCCGGTGGCGGCGATCAAGCTTGACAATCGCGGAGTTAGCGGCGACGCCCACGCCGGCCTTTGGCACCGGCAGGTGAGCCTGCTGGGCCAGGAGAGCATCGATGCATTTGCCGCAGCCACGGGCAAGGCGGTCGGCCCGGGAATGTTCGCTGAGAATATCACCCTCGCTGGCATCGATCTGAGCCACGCGGCTATCTTGGATCAGTTTGAAATCGGCAACACGGCTCTCGAAGTGACACAGATAGGGAAGCAGTGCCACGGCGACGGCTGCGCAATCTTTCGCGAGGTGGGCAAATGCGTGATGCCCAAAGAAGGCATATTCTGCCGCGTGATCCGCGGCGGAAGCATCCGGCCCGGCGACAACGTGGACTTCATCCCGAGAACGCTGAGGATTCTGCTTGTGACGCTGAGTGATCGCGCGTCTGCGGGTGAATACGAGGATCGCTCGGGGCCGCGGGCGATGGAACTCCTCGGTGCATTCTTTGCCGGCAAACGCTGGCACGTGCAGATCGAGAGCGCCCTGCTGCCCGACGACGCCGGCCGCCTCGCAACAACCCTGGAAAGCGCGATCAGCAGCGGCGTTGATGCAATCTTCACGCTGGGAAGCACCGGCATCGGCCCGCGCGATATCGCGCCCGAAACGGCGGCGCCTCTCTGCAACAGGATGATCCCCGGAATAATGGAAGGTATTCGGACGAAATACGGTGCCGAGCATCCGGCGGCGCGTCTCAGCCGCAGCGTGGCCGGAATCGCCGGTAAAACCCAGCTCTATACACTGCCCGGCAGCGTGCGTGCGGTTGAGGAATACCTCGACGAGATTTTGAAGACTTTCGAGCACGCCGTGTATATGCTGCACGGGCTCGATACCCACAGCGTGCAGCCATCTCGCTGAGATCAGAGGGGTGCCCGGCTTGCATCTGCATCATGGAGTAGAACCTATGACCGTTTCGGATATTGATCCTGCGATCCAGCCCGTTCGCATCATTCGCATCCAGAATTGCGAGCCTGCCGCACCGGTGAGCGACCAGGTGGTAACCGAGCAGATCGTGACTATCGTTGTGGAATACATCGAGAATTTCACGCTGCTGTGCACGCCGGTAGACGTTGAGGCTCTGGCCGTAGGATTCCTTTACGCTGAAGGCATGATCGATTCCGCCGATGCAATCGAATCAATCGATGCCGCCTCGTCGGGCTCCGTCGACGTTCACCTGAAGGATCCGCCTCAGGCAGTGAAGCAGCGAAACATGGTTCTGTCAAGCTCTTGCGGGCTGTGCGGAACGCGCAATCTGAAACGTGTGCTTTACGGCACGGCCCCCTGCCGCCGCACGTTTGATATGACGCCGGAAGCTCTCTTTGCAGCCGTGGGAAACCTGCCGTCGCTTCAGCGCGTTTTCAAGGCAACGGGCGGCGCTCACGCGGCCGCCATCTTCACCGGCCAAGGGCAGGTTGTTGCCTTCGGTGAAGACATCGGCCGCCATTGCGCCCTCGACAAGGCGATCGGCAAGGCGCTGCTCTCCGGCCGGCCCACCAGCGGCTGCGGCGTGGCCCTGTCGGGCAGGGTCAGCTTCGAGATGGTTAGCAAGGCCGCACGCGCCGGCATCGAGTTGATCGCCGCCGTGTCGGCTCCGTCGTCACTGGCCGTTGAGGCTGCCACTCGATGGAACATCACCCTGTGCGGGTTTGTCAGGCGTGGCACCGCAAACATCTACGCGCATCCTGAGAGGATAACGCTATGACGCGCTCAGCCACAGGAAAATGCTTCCTGTTCATGGCTATGGCCGCGATAGCCGGCCTTGTGCCTGCGGCGCCTGGCTGCGGCCGCGAGAGCGACTCACAAGGCAACGTCCTCACGATCTTCCACGCGGGCAGTCTGTCGGTTCCTCTGCGCGAGATTTCCGAGCTCTTTATGAAAGAGCATCCGGGGATCACGGTGGAGGCGGAGGCTGCCGGGAGCCGCGACAGCGCCCGCAAGATTTGCGACCTTGGAAGGCCCTGCGATGTGCTGGCTTCGGCCGATTACGGCGTTGTGGCGGAGCTTCTAATGCCCGACCATGCCGAATTCAACATACAGTTCGCCTGCAACGAAATGGTGATCGCATACACCGCCGGCTCAGCGATGGCCAACACCATATCGGCTGCCAATTGGCGTGAAGCTCTCCTCGAGGATTCCGTTGCCGTGGGCCGGGCCGATCCGCACCGCGACCCATGCGGATACCGCACGCTGATGACCTTCCAACTGGCCGAGAAGCACTATCAGGCCCCGGGGCTTGCCGCGAAGCTCATCACGAAAAGCGAAAAGTACGTCAGGCCAAAGGAAACAGACCTCCTCGCCCTGCTGGAATCGGCCGAGATCGATTACCTTTTCATTTATCGCTCGGTTGCCAAGCAACACGGTCTTTTAATGATTCTGCTGCCGGACCGGGTAAACCTCAAACGCTCTGATCTCGCTTCCCTGTACAGCACGGTATCGGTGAGCGTAACGGGCAAAGATCCCGGCACGATGATGACGCTCAAAGGCGAGAGCATGGTTTATTCGGTTACGATTCCGCGTAACGCGCCGAATCGCAAAGCAGCCGAAGAATGGGTTGCCCTGTTGCTCTCGCCGCGTGGCCGGGCCATTATAGAGAAGCACGGACAGCCTTGGTCGGGCCCGGCTCTGGCCGACGGGTTCGACCTCCTGCCCAAACGCATCAAGCCGTTCTGTGCAAGGGCCGAGCCGACCGTCGCGGAGGCGAGACAATGACGACCAAAGCTTCGCTCGGCGTGCTCGGACGCCGGCACTGGTTTGAGCTGGCTTTCGCGCTCCTCGGCTCGCTGGTGCTGCTGCTGGTATTGGCGCCGCTGATCCGCATCACGCTGGCCACGCCGGTGGGCGATTTGCATGACGCCGCCGTTGACGCCGAGGTGCTGAGGTCCATCGCACTCACCGTGTATGCAGCGTTCCTTGCAACGGCTTTCTCTGCAATCGCAGGAATTCCGCTGGCGTATCTGCTGGCGCGCAAGAGATTCATCGGCCGCACGCTGCTGCTGGCCGTCATCGACCTGCCGATCGTAGTGCCGCACTCGGCCGCGGGCATCGCCCTGCTCACCGTAATCGGGCGGCGGTCGTTGATCGGCCGGCTCTTCGGCCACACGCTGGCCGGCACGGTAACGGGTATCTCGGTGGCGATGGCGTTTGTGTCGCTGCCGCTGCTGGTTAATAGCGCTCGAGAGGCATTTGTCGCAGTTCCGCCGCGGCTCGAAAAGGCCGCAAGAACGCTTGGCGCGTCGCCCGCACGCGTTTTCTTCACCGTTTCGTTGCCGCTTGCCTGGCGCGGGATCGTTTCCGGAATGATCCTCATGTGGGCACGCGGCATCAGCGAGTTCGGCGCCGTCGTCATCATCGCTTACCATCCGATGGTCACGCCGGTCATGGTGTTTCAGCGGTTCAACGATTTCGGCCTGGTTGCCGCGAGATCGGTGGCCGTGCTCCTTATCCTCATCTGCGTTGCACTGTTCGTAGTGCTGCGGGCGCTGTCTCGGCCCAAATCTGAGGAATCACCGAATGCTTGAACTATGCGGCATCTCCAAGCGCCTCGGCTCGCTCGATATGGCAGATATCTCGCTGAAGCTCGAAGACAGCGAGTATTTCGTTCTCTTGGGGCCATCGGGCGTGGGCAAGACTGTTTTGATCGAGATCATTGCAGGCCTCATCCGCCCAAGCGCCGGCCGGATTCTATGGTGCGATCAGGATATCACCTTTCACCAGCCTGAAACCAGGAGATTTGCGGTTGTTTACCAGGACTACGCTCTGTTTCCGCACCTGACGGCAGCGCAGAACATCGCATACGGTCTTCGCGCAAACGGCGCAACTCGCTACGCCGAGACAAACCGCCCGGCCGCGCTCGCCCAAATGCTTGAAATCGAGCACCTCATGGGCCGCCTGCCGGCAACGCTCTCCGGCGGCGAGCAGCAGCGCGTGGCGCTTGCACGGGCACTGGCCATCCAGCCAAGGCTGCTGCTCCTCGACGAACCGCTGTCGGCGCTCGACACCGGCAGCCGCGCCCGGCTGCAGAAAGAGCTCAAGCGGATCAACCGCGAACTCGGCACTGCCATCTTCCACGTGACCCACGACCCCGAAGAAGCAATGGCCGTAGGCGACAGGATAGGCGTGATGCTGAACAGCCGGATACGCCAGGTAGCATCGGTGGAGGAAACGTTTCACAATCCTTCAGACCCTGATGTCGCCCGTTTTCTCGGTATGATGAACGTGCTGCCGGTGGCAACGGTGAGCGGGCACATGTGCACCGTGCATGGCGTGGAAGTGCACGCCGGCGCCACGCATTCCTCCACGTCGCACATCTGGATCCGGCCCGAAGAAATCCGGATGTCCAGCAAACCTTTCACCGGCCCCTCGATCAATCGCTTCGAATGCAGAGTGATCGACTGGAATCATCGCGATCCGCTGGTGGCGGTGCGCGTGGCCGTTGCGGAACCGGGCGTTTCCAAACCCCTCGACCTCACGTGTCTTGTCACCCACGCCTCCTTCCAAGAACTCGGAATCGGAGCCGGTTCGAGAGCCTACCTCGCCTTCAGGAAATCAGCCGTTCACTGCTTCTGACGGATTCTTCCATATCTGCCGACAAACACTGCGAGATCAGCCTTTGAGCAGGTGTCAAGCGCCCCGAGCGACCGGAAATGGCTTGACATCCGGGCGGCGCTCTATACAATATTCCTTGGTTTCGTGCTTCAGAATGACGCCCCCGGAAAAAGAAGACGCTACTGCATTATGCCGCTCAAAACCAAGCTTCTCCTCAGTTTCCTGTTTGTGGTGGCGCTCACCGGCAGCGTGGTCACTGTGGCCGGCATACAATTCATGGATCACGCCGCAGCACGGCAGGCACGCAACGAAGTGGACCTCAATCTCAAGGTTGCACTGGAGTTTCACAAGAGCCAGCACGAAGCAATCCGAACCGCTCTCGTCTTCACATCCATCCGCCCCATAACCGTGCGTGGCGCTCTAACGGAACGAGACCGCCGCACATTGAACGAATCCTTATCGCAGGTGAAAACGGAATGCGGCCTTGACGTGCTTGTCATCACCGACGCAGCCGGAGCTGTTGTGCTGCGGCTGAACGACCCCGGCAGCTTCGGAGACGACCTGTCGAACGACGATCTCGTTGCCCGCGTTCTCCAACTGAAAAAACCGCTGCTAAACACCGCCATCTGGGGCACCGAACGCGTGCTGCTGGAGATGCCGCACGTGTCGACGGGAGTACATGGCGAAGCTGCCTCCGATCGTGCCAAAGCTCACAAATGCCTCCTGCTGCTGGCTGCCGCGCCTGTACTGGGCGACTCCGGAGATGCTCTCGGCGTGCTGTATGGCGGTATTCTGCTCAACTGCGAATGCTGCAGGCGCAAGTTTCCGCTGGTTGACTCGATGCGAGACACCATCTTCCGCGAAGGCGGGCACACCGGCATTGTTTCAATCGTGCAAGACGACAACGTGGTGGCCACAAGCCTCACCGATCCCAACGGCAACAGGATAACGCACACGCTGAGCGGCGATTATAACGATGGGGAGACAAGCGATTGCCGGCACGAACGTTACTTCGCGGCCGGCGAATGGTTCATTGGGGCTTCCAAGCCGCTGCGCAACCTGCATGGCGATCGCGTGGGCCTGGTGCACGTTGCCGCCAGCGAGAAAGAATATGCCGCCGCCCGCCGCCGCGCAATCATGGTTTTCCTGGGCATCACAGCATGCGGCATGATTGTGGCCTTAGCCGCATCCTTCGTTCTCGCGGGCGGCGTCCTTCGGCCCCTAAGAGAGCTTTCGGAAGGTGTGAGCCAACTGGGCGCCGGCAACCTTGACCACCGCGTGAAGACCGACACGCAGGGGCCGCTGAGCTCGCTGGCTGCCACGCTCAACCGCATGGCAGATTCAATCAAAGAGCGCGACCTGCAAATTAAGAAGAACGCCCAGGAAATGGTGGAAGCACAGCGGCTGGCGAATCTGGGCCAGCTTGCCGCAGGCGTGGCACATGAAGTCAACAACCCGCTCGGGGCTATCACCGTGTATGCCCACCTTCTGAGTGAAGACCTTCCGCCCGACACACCCGGCTGCGACAATGTCCGCAAGATAATCAGGGAAACCGACCGCTGCAAGAAGATCGTGAAGGACTTGCTGGACTATTCACGCCAGGGCGGGCCGCATAAGGAATCTGCGGATATCAACACCACCGTTTCCGAGGCCCTGAACCTCGTTGCACAGCAAAGCATTTTCAAGAACGTCGCGGTCAAGAAGAATTTTTCGGCCGATCTCCCGCCCGTAAACGTCGACGTCTCGCAAATGGAGCAGGTGTTCATAAACATATTTCTGAACGCAGCCGAGGCAATGGAGGGCAACGGTGTGATCGACGTAGCAACATACATCTGCGACCAAGGGAACCAGATGATCATCAGGATAACCGACGCCGGCCCCGGCATCCCGCCCGAGCATCTGGAGCAGGTTTTCGAGCCGTTTTTCACCAGCAAGCCTTCCGGCCGAGGCACTGGCCTGGGCTTGGCTATCAGCCGCGGCATCGTCGGAAGCCACGGCGGAAGCATTCGAGCTGTGAACAATCCACGCGGAGGTGCCACCTTCTTCGTTGCACTCCCGCCGACACAAGGGAATACATGAGAGAACCATTCAACCTCCTGATGATCGACGACGATCCGGCCATGCGCGACTGCTGCTCGCAGGCTCTCTCTCGGCAGGGGTGCCGCGTTCGCCTGGCCGAGAACGGCGAGGAAGGGCTGGCATACATCCAGCGTGATCCCTATGACGTGGTGCTTCTGGACCTCAAAATGCCCGGTATTCACGGGCTGGATGTGCTTGACCGCATCAGGCTGATCGATCCCGACGTAGCCGTGATAGTCATCACCGGCTATGCCACGGTTGAAGGAGCCGTGAGGTCGATGAAAAACGGAGCATTCGACTTCATTCCAAAACCGTTCACGCCGGCGATGCTGCGCTCCGTGGTCGCGCGCGCGCTTCAACAGCACCAGGCGGCTTGCGTTGGCCATGCAGATACCGACACCACACCCGTCACTTCCGGCACCGCAGCGTTGATCGGCGAAACGCACGCTATGAGGCGCCTGAAAAAGATGGTGCGAAGAATCGCCGCATCCGGCAGCACCGTGCTGATCACGGGCGAAAGCGGCACCGGAAAAGAACTGGTGGCGCGGGCACTGCACCATCATAGCTCGCGAGCAAATGAAGCTTTTGTTGTAGTCGATTGCGGCTGCCTCGTCGACAGCCTTGCCGAGGCGGAGCTCTTCGGCCACGTGAAGGGGGCTTTCACCGGCGCCGATATCACCAGGCAAGGCAGGTTTCACCAAGCCCACTGCGGAACCATTTTCCTCGATGAAATCAGCAACACCAGCGCCAGCGTTCAGCACAAGCTCTTGCGAGTGCTCCAGGAATTCGAAATCACGCCGGTAGGGTCATCCGAGCAGATCGACGTTAACGTGCGGGTGATCGCGGCAACCAATACCGATCTGAGCGAACAGGTAAAACGCGGAAGCTTCCGAAAGGACCTCTACTATCGCCTGAACGTGATCCCCATCTGCCTGCCGGCGTTGCGGGAACGCAAGGACGACATTCCCCTGCTTGCGGAGCATTTCTTCGATCTGTTCAACAGCAAGCTGAGAAACGGCCTGCTGCAGAACATGACAAGCGGAGCTATGCGCGTTTTGAGTGAATATGACTGGCCGGGAAATGTGCGCGAGATGGAGAACGCAATCGAGCGGGCAACGGTGCTATGCGAAGCCGACAGGATCACCGAGCAGGATTTTGCCGGCCAGTTGGACGGATCGCTCGCCGACCATACGCCAAGCGGTGGCAAGAAAGAGCCCCTGTTCGAGGCCGAAAAAGAGCACATCAGGGAAGTGCTGATCCGCCACAACTACAACCTCGCTCGCTCGGCCAAAGCCCTGCAGATCGACCGCAAAACGCTCCGCGGCAAGGCCCGCAAATATGGCCTGATCCAGAATCATCCGCCAAGCGACCGCTAAACCGATCAGGCCGGACCTCCACTGTCCGTCTCCTCCGGCAGTTGAAGCAGCCGCTTCACAGTGGCCAACAACACATGAGGCTTCACCGGCTTGTCCAAGAACTCATCGGCGGCAACATATTCGCTGTGCTTTGAAACCCCCACGTCGAACCCCGTTTCCTGGCGGATTGCCGACATCATGAGAATGGGAATACTCCTGTAATCCGGATCGGCACGCAATTCGTGCGCAAGCATCAAGCCGGAAACGAGCTTCTCCATCATCACATCCAGCAATATCAGGTCCGGCTTCTTCTCCTCCAGCTCGACCATGCATTCCGAGGTGGAAAATGCACAGGCCACATCATATCCATCCGCCTCGAGCACCATCCGAACGCAACTCACGAAATCCGTATCGTCATCGACTACAAGTATACTTCGCTTCTTTTCCACGTGTATCCCCAAGCATGAGCGAACAGCCAGAATCTCCCCTAACTTATACCATTCGCAGCGCTGGAGGTCAAGCAAAATCCGCATGGGCAAACTGCGCTGCACCGGTGCCCTGGCCTGCTCGCCTGCAAGTCCACGAGAATCCGAACGCCAGAGCATCATTTCACTGTGGATCGAAAAAAAATCTGCTTGCAAAAACCAGTGGCTTCGGATATATTCTGTCGGAATCCGTGTCCCGTTGACTCGGTGCGGCTGATGCTCGGCGGGCATCTTCTGTTGTTCGAGAAGGCAACGGCAGCCGTTGGGCGTTTTGTGTCCTTGAGAGTTCCCCCCCAATAAAGCCCTGTATCCAGCCGGCAGGTACTGAATGGCAAATCTCTTCCTGACAAACGTATGCGGCCGCGGATGCTCATTCTGCTTTGCCCAGCAAGGGCCATGGAACGAGGATTACCCTGCTCGAGCCGTATCGAGAGAAGAAGCCGCCGAATTCGCCGAATTATCGGCCTCAAGCGGTCCGCGTTCTGTAAGCCTGCTCGGCGGAGAGCCTCTGCTCCATCCGGATTACTGCGAAATACTTCAAATGCTTTGGGCCAAAGGGCTCTCTGTCAGAGTCTTCACGAGCGGGTCGTGCCCGATTCCCGACGGTTTTCACCCGGCACAGCTAGCCGGAGATATCACATTCATCGTAAATGTCTCGCCAATGGACACGTATACGCCGGAGAGACGCCGGAATCTTGACAAGTTTTTCCAGACTTTCGGCAAGCATGCATCGCTCTCACACACCATGCTCCGTCCGGACGCCACTCCGGCTTTCCTTCTGGACTACATCACCGAGTACGGGTTGAAGCCCTTCATACGCGTTGGTATTGCATTGCCGATGCTGAACAAACGCAACGATCATGTTCTCGCATCGCAGTACCAAGCCATCGGCTCGAGCTTTATGGACCTTGCACGTGATGCAGCGGAACGGCGCATCAGGCTGACAATGGATTGCGGTTTTGTAGCTTGTATGTTCTCGGCAGACGAGATCGGGCTTCTCTTCAAACTGGGCACCAAGGTGCAGTTCGTATGCAGCCCGGTAGTCGATGTCGGGCCGCGTCTCGAGGCGTGGCATTGCTTCCCATTGGCAGGGCTGCCGCGGATTTCACTGAGGAAGTGCAGCAGCATAGCGAAGGGGCGAATGCTTTTCGAGAAGATGACGAAAGGCCTCGCGCCCTCGGGCATCTATCCACGCTGTAAGCGCTGCATATATCGCGAACACGGCCAGTGCTCAGGCGGATGCATTGCCTTGCGCGTGCAGGACTCGGACGGCATAATAGATGCGGCAAGAGCTGCTTGCGCATCCCTGGAAGCAGATGAACGCATATGCCTGCCCTGATTGCTTGCTTATGACGAGCTTGAATTGCGAAATCTACGTTACCGACAGCCCTTCCGGCTTGCAAGAGGACTGGGGCACGCCCGTGGCCGCCGGCACCTGGCCCGACGACCAGGAAGCCCACGACGTGATCTTCGCGGCACCTAAGAACGGCCAGTTCGTGATCCTCTACGCCGCCACCGGCTACGGCGGCGAGGTGAGCGCCGCCGAGGTGTGGGTCTACGGCGGTGCACCCATGACATTCCTGTCGGTGTTCTCCCTCGTTGACCAGAGCACCCGCCACAGCTACATCACCGACTCGCCGATAGTGGACGTAACCCTCGAGGGCGATGGCGGCGTGGCACCCTATCTGTTCATCATCGACGACGACAACAGCGTGAAGCCCAATGCCGCCGACCCCCGCTGGGCCGCAGCCCCGGCGAGCATCGACCTGACCACCTTCTTCGGCGAGCTGACCGAAGACGCAACGTACACGCTCTACGCGTGGACTAAAGACGCCGGTGACCTGGTGAGCGACGCCAAGGCTCACACGATGGTCTACAAGACCTCCGTGGCCATGTTCGAGATTCCCAAGAGCCAGATGACCGCCTCGGCGAACAATGTTCGCAGCGACGATCCCAACTTCGCCGCAAGCAGGGCCATCAATGGCAGCGCAACCGACATCGGCTGGCTCGCCGAGATTACCAATGGCTGGCTGAAGCTTGACCTCGGCGACCGCTACCAGGTGCAACGGTTCGACTACAATCCGCGGCCCACCGACGCCCAAGGCAGGATCAAGGACTACGAAATCTACGTGACCGACGTGGATTCGTTCTCAAAGGACGACTGGGGCACGCCCGTGGCTGCCGGCACCTTCCTTAACGAGAACAGCCGGCAGACTGTCACATTTGCATCGCCCAAGAACGGCCGCTACGTGATCCTCTACGCCGTGAGCAGCTACGCGTCCGGCCAGAGCGGGGCGTCGGAAGTGTGGATCTTCGGCGACGCCGTGGCCAACTACGTGCAGGAGTTCGTGCTCGCCGACAAAACCAGCGGCTCGAACCTTTACACCAACGCCGATTCTGTAAACGTGACTCTCGCGGGCGGCGGCGGCACCGAGCCTTATCAGTTCATCATCGACGGCAACGGCGATACCAAGCCCGCCGCGTCCGACCCGCGCTGGGGCAACCCCGCCAGCGTAAGCCTCTCGGCCTTCTTCGCCCCGCTCACCAATGGCGAGGACTACACGCTGTATGCGTGGGTGCTCAGCGGCACCACCGCAACGAGCGCCTCGGCAACCATCCTCTTCAGCACCGCCGCACCGGCGGTATCCGACGTGCTTGTAACCGACAACGGCAACGGCACCGCCACCGCTGCGTGGACGACCGACATACCCGCCGAAGGCGCTTTGACATTCACGCGCGTGACCGGCGGCGCCACGCCCGTTAGCGTGCCCGAAGGCACACTCGGCACCGCACATTCCGTGCAATTCGATATCGAGGCCGGCGCAAACTACAAGATCGTGCTCATCAACAACGAAATCGCGTCGCCCGGGTTCTACTGGCCGCAGCTCTGGCCCATATCCGGCGACGCCAACGGCGACTGCCGTGTAAACATCCTCGACCTCATCTACATCCGCAACCGGCTGAACCAGGACATCAACACCGGCGATAACATCAAGGCCGACGTGAACCTCGACGGCCGGATAAACATCCTCGACCTCATCTTCGTGCGCAACAGGCTGAACACCGCCTGCCCGTAAAGCACATCCGTTGAACCTGAGACGAGCGAACAGGGGCGCCGGTCTGACCGGCGCCCTTGCCGTTTGGATACAAGATGCAAATGCAGAAGGCAAGCCAGGGGTGTGTAAAAGATTCGTGGGCATTCGCGTATAAACGTCACAGCAGCCAAAGGTCAGGTACACGGAGAGGCGCATCGTTCCTTGTAGGGAGCGGGCTGAGGCCCTGCTTCCGAGCAGACCGAAGGGGCGCCGTCTTCGGTGCCCGGCTTCCGAGCCGGCCGAATTGCCCGCCCGTCTGTATGAAGGAGTAGCAGTGTACAGGCGCCGGTGACACACCTGTTGAGCCATACAGACGGGCAGGCGATTCGGCCGTACGCTCTGACGAGCGTCCGGGCACCGGGGACGGTGCCCCTGCTCGGAAGCAGGGCCTCAGCCTGCCCCTACCCAAGCCCCGCGTTCGACATCTTCCCAGACTGACTCGTTTGCTCACCCGTGTCACGTGCAGGTTGCCCGCTGCCGAACCCTCCCCGGCGCGCCCACAAACGTTTACGTACCTTACACCGCACAGAAGCGGGAATTTCCTTGAACGGACTCGCTTTTGGATTTATAATGAAGGGCTGGGTATTTCGTTCATCAAATCAGCCGATCCATTGCCATTCGGAGGCGCGCCGGCGGCACGTCTCTGATTGTTCAGGGGGTTTCTTATTGGAAGAGGCAATACGAAAAGCGGGCGTGCTTATCGAAGCGCTGCCCTACATTCAGTCTTTTCGCAACAAGATCGTCGTCATCAAGTTTGGCGGCAGCGCGATTGACGTAGGCGGAGACCTGTCGAACCTGCTCACAAGCCTCGTGTTCATGAGCCAGGTGGGTATGCGGCCGGTGCTCGTGCACGGCGGCGGGCCGATGATCTCGGCCGAGATGAAGCGCCGCGGAAAGTCCCCTCAATTTGTGAAGGGCCGGCGCATCACCGACCGCGAGACGCTCGACATAGCCGAGAGCGTGCTGGTAGACATGGTGAACCGCGACCTGGTGGAATCCATCTGGCGGCTCGGCGGCCACAGCGTGGGAATGCACGTGCGGCAGCACGGCTGCCTGTTTGCCGAAAAGCTGCTTATCACCGATGAAACCGGCGACACGCTCGACCTTGGCTTCGTGGGCCGCGTAACGCATATCGATGCCGCACGCGTGCGCAGCTTCTGCGATGCCGGCATCATTCCGGTGATCGCGCCGCTGGCGAAGGATTGCGACAGCAACACGCTGAACGTAAACGCCGATTCGGCCGCTTCGACGATTGCCGCGCAGCTCAAGGCCGAGAAGGTGGTTTTTGTGGCCGACGTGCACGGCATCATGACGGACCGTAAAGACGACAAGTCCGTCCTTTCATCCGTGAATGAGGAGCAGATAGCCGACCTGATCCGCCGCGGTGTGATCACGGGCGGAATGCAGCCGAAGGTTGAGGCCTGCCTCGAAGCCGTGAGGGCCGGCGTGAAAAAGGCTCACATTATCAACGGCAACATCCCGCATTCTTTACTACTGGAAATCTTCACCGACAAGGGCATCGGTACGGAAATCGTGCACTGAAGAGGTCCAGAGTCCAAGCTTCAAAGCATTCAGCAAGCGCCATGAACCTTGGACCCCGGACTTCCGGCCCCCGGGCTTCGGATTCTTTCGGCAAGGAGCCACTCGTGACCACTCAGGATACCATCGCGCAATACTCGAAATACGTGATAGCAAACTACGCCCGAATTCCGGCCGTTATCGTTCGCGGCGAAGGCTCGTACGTGTGGGACCAGGACGGCAAGCGCTACCTCGACATGTTTCCCGGCTGGGGTGTGAATGCGCTGGGGCATTGCCATCCCGGCGTGGTGCAGGCCATTCGCGAGCAGGCCGGGCGGCTGCTGCACGTGCCAAACAACTACTACAACGAGCTGCAGGGCCGCCTCGCGCAGATGATAGCCGAGCGGTCGTTCGGCGGAAAATGCTTCTTCTGCAACAGCGGCGCCGAGGCCGTTGAGGCCGCAATCAAGCTGGCCCGCATCTATTCGGCGCCGCGATACAAGATCATCACGATGCTCGATTCGTTCCACGGCCGCACGTCGATGGCGATGGCCGCCACCGGGCAGCCCAAGTATCACAAGGGCCTGCCGCCGGTCGACCTGGGCTTCACTTTCGTGCCGTTCAACGACATCGCGGCCGTCGAAAAGGCAATCGACGAGCAGACCTGCGCCGTGATGGTTGAGCCGATCCAGGGCGAAGGCGGCGTGAACGTGCCCGCCGAAGGCTATCTCAGGGCATTGCGGGCGCTGTGCGACAAGCACGCCCTGCTGCTGATCTTCGACGAGGTAACGACCGGCAGCGGCCGCACCGGCAAGTATTACGGCTATCAGCATTTCGGCGTAGAGCCGGACATCATGACGCTGGCGAAAGCGATGGGCGGCGGCCTGGCCGTAGGCGGCATCGAGGCGCGGCCGCATATCGCCGAAAAGCTCGTGCCCGGCACGCACGCCTCTACGTTTGGCGGAAACCCCATAGCCTGCGCCGGCGCGATCGCGCTGCTGGAGATCATAGACCGCGAAAATCTTCTCGAGAATTCGATCCGCACCGGAGAGCTGCTGAAGAATAAGCTGCGCGGCCTCCAGCCGAAGTTCGGCATCATCGCCGACGTGCGCGGAAAAGGCTCGCTCATCGGCGTGGAACTGAAGGAGTCGGGCACGGAGTTTGTGAAGCGCTGCATGCAGGCCGGGCTGCTGCTAAACTGCACGCACGATAAAGT
>DATLAR010000020.1:0-31048 GCA_035527355.1 Planctomycetota bacterium | reverse complement strand
ATGTTCGCCGAATGCATCAGACGCTGGGGTGCGATCGACCTGCTGGTGAACAACGCCGGCATTGCGCGGGCGAGCCTGCTGCCGAATATGACCGAATCGGAGTGGGACGAGGTGATCGGTGTGGATTTCACGGGCGCCCTGAACTGCTGCCGCGAAGCGGCGCGGCTGATGATGCAGACGGGCCGCGGGCATATCATCAATATCTCGTCGATTGCCGGCCTGCGCGGCCGGGCGGGCCAGAGCCATTATGCCGCGGCCAAGGGTGCGCTCGCGGGGCTCAGCCGGCAGTTGGCCGCGGAACTGGGGCCGGCCGGCGTGCGAGTGAATGCCGTTTTGCCCGGCTATCTGCCCACCGATATGGGTCTGGCCTCGCCCGATGCCGCCCGGCAGGCCGCCGAAGAGCATTGCCTGGGCCGCCTGGGCGACGTGGATGAGACGGCGCGTTTCATCGCGGACCTTGCGGAGATGCAGAGCGTTACGGGGCAGGTGCTGCGGGTGGATGGGCGAATCTAACTAAAGTTTCAGCAGGATCAGCGACGAGAGGGAGATGATGATTCCGCCGACGATGAACGGCGCGCCCAGGTAGCCGGGTGCGGAATGGGCCAGCAGGAAGCTGGCGAGCAGCGGCCCCGCGATCTGGCCGAGCTGCCCCAATGCCATCACCTTGCTGACGTCGGAGCCCCGGCGATGGGGCCGCGAGTATTTCTGGATGTAGTGGTGATGGATGGGCGACCAGATGCCGGCGCCGAAGAGGTCGTGCGTGAGCCACACGGCCAGCGCGATCCATGGGTTTGGAATGAGCGGTGCGGCGGCGAGCGCAACGCCTTCCGAGAAAACAAACAGGATGAACAGCCATTTGAGGTTTTTCTTCAGGCGCGGCCCGATGAGCATCATTGGTATGCCGGAGGTGAGGCGGTGGAGTGCGAAGATGACGCCGAGGCCGAAGATCATCTGCGTGGCGCTGAGCTGAAGCGTGTTGTTCAGCATTCCTTTGAAGTATAGCTGCATGACGAAGCAGTGCGTGGCCCAGATACCGACCTCGAAGGTGAAGCCGAAGGCGACAAGCAGCCAGAGCTTGGGGGGCAGGTCGGTGGAGAGCAGCTCGTGCAGCGTGGCGGCTTTGCGTGCGGGCACGGCGGGTGCGTCGGCGGGCGCCGGCTTGAAGAAGAACGCAAACGCTACGGTGGCGATGAGCACGAGGATGGCCGAGACGGCGAACGGTGCGCGGTAGTTTGGCTGCGACGCGGTTACTGCCATTGCGGCTGCGATGGCGCCGGCCATGAGGCTGCCGATTCCGTGGCAGGTGAATTCGGCCCCGCGCGTGATGCCCACCGCGCCCATGAAGGTTTTGGAGTCGCGCTCGTACAGGAGGATGGAGTGCATCGTGTCGCGCACGAGGGCCGACATTTCGCGCGACGTCTTGAGCACGCCCTGCATGACGATGTGCGGCAGCAGCGGCGTGGCCAGATTTGCCAGCCCCGACACCACCAGCGAGGCCGTGTAGAACGGCTTGCGGCCGAACCTGTCGGACAGCCTTCCCACGTATATGCGCATTACGAAGATGACGGCCGCCGCGATGGAGAAGAGGTAGCCCATTGTGGTGAAGCTGATGTTTCGTGATTCCCAGTAGAGCGGCAGAAGCAGGTCGTAGATGCCGAACGCGAGGCCGAAGCTTACCGAGACGAAAACGAGCACGAGCAGGCTGGCGGGGCGGGCTGCGGCTTGCGGCTGTGCGGCGGCGTCTGCGTCGTTTATTGCGGAGGTGTCGGTCATATGGATTTCACGATTTCGTGGATTGCGCCGGAGGGCGGCGTGTGCCGTGGATTAGTTTTGCGATCCATTCGATCTTCTGTCGGGCGCGGGCAAGGTATGTTTCGGGTGGGTCGTCAACTTCCGGCCCGGCGGCTAGCGCTTCGAGCATGAGGCAGCCGTGATAGGTACTTTGCGGGAAGGCGGCGGCGACCGCCGGCCAGTCGATCGTGCCGCTGCCGGGCAGCCAGTGCCGGTCGGCTTGGCCGTCGTTGTCGGACAAATGCGTTACGGCGAGCAGATGGCCCCACCTGGCGAGGATGGCGGTTTTCTGGTCGCTGTTGAGCCAGGCGTGGGAGCTGTCGAAGCAGAAGCCGAGCCTGGGCGATTGGATTTCGGTGAAGACGAGATCGTTGAGGTCGGCGCGCATCGTGTTTTCAACGGCCAGCGTGATGCCGCGTTCTTCGGCGGCTCGGACGACGCGTTCGATGCAGCGGATACTTTCGGGGTGGGGGCGTTCGGGGCCGCGTCCGTCGGATATGTGCATTACGAGCCTGGGCGCGCCGTGGAGGGCGCAGTCGTCGAGCCAGCCCGTGTGCCGCGCCGCTATTGCTTCGCGCACGGGAGCGCTGTCGCTCCAGAAATCGTTGCAGCCGGTGTATTCCGCGTGGAAGTTGTCGAGCAGCAGGCCGGTCTCTTTCACCATTGGCGGCATTTGGTGGCGCTGCTCGCCGCGTAGTTCCTCGGCTTCGCCCCACCAGAGGCACGTGGCGTGGAAGCCGGCGCTTTTGATGAGGGCCAGCCGGCGGCTCAGCGGCAGCTTATGGCCGAACCAGGCATAGATGCCGAATGGCAGGTTCGAAGCGTTGTGCATTGGTTTCTCCGCCCGTTGGGTGGATGTTGCCTGAAGACAAGCGCATAATCTTAGCGATGGGCGGCGAGCGATTCAAGAGCCGGGCCGGGCCGTGGGCGGCCGTGAGGGCGCGGGGCCGGGCTGCATGCTTTGCGTGGCGGTTTTAGAGGATGGGAAGCTTTCGAACGTCGGAGGTGCCGGCGGATTGCCTCACCTGCTCTATCTCCTGGCCAAATCGCTCGATCAGCTCATTGCAGTCGGTGGAGATGAGCAAGACTTTGATCGGTTTCTGGCTGGCGGTGAGTTCGGCGAAGCGCCGCACGCGATGGTGGCCGTCGAGGATGGCGTAGCGCCCGCCGCCGACGTGAATGACAGTGACGGGCGAGTTCTTGAAGAATTGGCGGTTGTAGAGGTCGTAGGTGTCAGGGTCGTCGAACAGCAGGCACACGAGGTCATACTTCGGCTTCTGGAGCTGCGGCTGTGTGGCGCAGGTGTAGTTGATGTCGAGCTCGGTCTCGCCGTGGATGATCCGCGCGTCCGGGAATATCTTCTGGAGCGATTTGAGCAGCGATTTGAGCCCGATGCTGGTGCTGTGGAGATGGATGGCTTTTGCTACTTCTGCGCGGGTGACGTGGCCGGCGTGGAATTCAATGATGAGCTGCTTGAACTTTTCGTCCTCGCTCTCGATCTTGCGGCGTGCGGTCATGCTCATTTTTCCTGGCGGCGGCCGGTTTTGATAAGGAAGCTCTCGTATTCGCAGACGGCTTGCTCCTGCCGGATGTTCTCGATGGCAAACGGCTCGCGCCGGCGGACGGCCTCGATGGCATCGTAGGCGGAGAGCCCGGTGTGAACGAGGTAGCACGCCAGGATCGTGCCCGTGCGGCCCAGGCCGGCGGTGCAATGCACGGCCACTTTTTGCCCCTCTGCGATCAGCTTTGCGATTGTCTCGACGATCTCGCGGATGCCCGGCAGTGTGGGCCGGAGGCCGTCGGGGATGGGGAAATGGCGATAGATGAAGGCCGGCGGCACCTCATCGGCAACCTCCACAAGCGATACGATCGCGGTGATGCCGGCAGCTTTGAGGAAATCAGCGGCGAGGCAATTGCCCTCGCGGCGGAACAGCGGCCTGCCCATTCCCGCGAGCTGGTTTTCTATCTGCCAACGAAATCTTGGAACCATGTTGTATTTACCTTGTTCGGTTTCTGTATGTTAATTCCATTGTAAACGGCGGGCGGCGAGTCTGCAAGGTAAAACCGCGTGCGCGAAACCGCGAGCGCGACGGAAATGATCCCCGTGAGCCGGTCCGCTGCCTCGCTGGCGGCGTGCGCAAAGCGAACGAATGTGGTTGATTCGGGAACATTCAATGGGTAAACTCACACTAATAATCCGGTACCTTTGACCGCACGCGCAACCCAGAGGGCGCATTCAATGAGAAAAACCTTCGGCAGAACGTGCTTGTTCTTTCTTGCCTGCACTTTCCTTTCAGAAACCAACGGCTTTTTCACGCACGGGCTGAATCTGGCAATCGGGCTTGCCTTCATGGCGGCGCTCGCCATCACTTACTTTCCGTTGGCGCGCGGCAGGATGAACCTGCTGGAGATAGTGGGGGGCGCGGCGTTGATGGCAGCCGCGGTGGCCGCAATGCCGGTGAGCGAGCACGTGCGCGTGGGGGCGCTGGCGCTGTTTGTGCTTGGCTTGTGGCTGCTGACGAAAGGGCTGGGCCGCCCGGCTCTCGAGCTGCCGCTGTTTGCCGCCGCAGCCGGTGCGTATGCGGTGTACGCATTCTTTTTTGCGGCCGATGCCAAGTTTGCGGCTCTCGTTACGAGCGCCTGTTTCGGTTTTTCACATGCGATCGGCGCAATCACAGCGTGGCTGCCCGGCCCCAAGGCGATGCTCGGGCCGGCTTTCCTGGGCGCGGGCACAATCGCCGCATTCATGCTCTTCTTCATCGTCGGCAGTTTCTTCCTCACCGGCCACGCAATACGCAGGCTGGCCAAGGCGCTGGGCGCAATGGTAGCCATCACGGCCGTATACGTGGTGGTCTACACTTATCTGCCGGCGGCTCTCGATTTCCAGATCAAGAAAGGCCCGGTGCCATCGGAAGCCGAGATAAACACGACGCGGCAGGCGCGCGAGGGGTATCGCGCGGCCGACATGCCGCGAACCGAATCGGAGAAGGCGACGCGGGTCATATTATCAGGCTCGATGCTCACGTTGGACGGCTGCGTGCTGTGGGCGCCGATGCTGCTGACGCTGGGCTTCCTGGTGCCGGCGTACTTCTTCCTGAAGGGCGCTGAAATCCGCCCATTGCCGATTCTCGGGTCGCCTTACCTGGCCGCGGGCGCCGCCGCGCTGTTGCTGGCGGTGGGCATCATTGAGACTGCCAGGCTGCGCGTGCCGCGCGAGCAGGAGCGTATCCGGCAGGTTTCTGAAAAGCGGGTGGCGTTTTACAGCCATGGTTTTCTGAACTGGGCGCGCGCAAACTTCAACAGCTTCGGCGCGCGCAGCAGCGGCATGTTCGGCAACTTGCCAGACTTCGTGGAGTTGATGGGATTCCGGCAGCCCACGCCCTACGTGTTCGACGGCATCAAGTTTACCGCCACGAAAGCCGACCTCGTCGCCTACGCCCGGCAGAGGCAGGCGCCGGACCGTGTGCTAGAGGTGGTGGAAAAGATGCCGGATATCACCTACACGCAGATGAGCGACATCACGGCGGCCGCGGGCGGCGCGTTCGACCGCACCGAGGTCGGCTATGCGAACTGCGGAGCGCTGATCACCGAGATAGACGAGCAGTCGCTGCGCGGCGTGGACATCCTGATGCTGCTGAACACCGACGATTTTCTGAACTACGAGAAGCCGGCGTTCGGCGTGGCGCCGTCGAAAGCGTACAAGGCCCGCACCGAAGCGCTGGCCGCGTGCAGGGCGGCCAAATATCCGCTGGCAAAGAGCGGCCTGGTGGCGGCGGCGAAAGACGCCTCTGAAAGCGCGGCCGCCGCGCTCGAGTGGCTCCCCGAGCGGGAATACAAGAACGCCGAAGAGGTGGAGACCGCTCTGATTCTGGCCGGCCACCGCGAGGCACTCGAGACGATCTGGAAATTTGTGGCCGACGGCGGCTCGCTGCTGGTGATCGGCGATCACACGTTCATAAAAGATCAGAAGATGCCGGGCGGCAAACCAGAGAGGAGGCTGTGGCTGAACGAAGTGCTGGAGCCGTTTGACATCAAGTTTGTAAACGACTCGGCGAAGTATTTCATCGGCGGCTGGCTGCAGTCGATGGAAAACCCCCTGCATCCGCTGACGATCGGCATTGGCGACGACCAGAATGAGGTGGGGATGGTGGTGGGTGCGTCGCTGGCGGTGCGCGGCGCGGCAAGGCCCGTGATCGTGGGCAAGTATGGTTTCCTCGATGCGGGCGATTACCGCGATTCGGGCCGCGGCTACCTGGGGAATCTCGACTTCGACATGGGCGAGCCGATGGGCCAGGTGATAATCGCCGCCGAGCAGCGGTATGGCAAGGGCAAGGTCATTGTTTTCGGCGACACGTCGGCCTTTGCCAACGGCATAATCACGAATACGGGCGAGTTCATCAACAGGGTGTTCACGCATCTCGCGCTTGGCAGCGGGCATAAACCATCGGAGTATGAATTCAATCCGGCGTCGGTGCGGCCGCCAACCGATGCGGGGCTGACGGTGCTGGCTATGGTGCTGTTGGCGGGCGCGGCCGTGTGCCTGGTGCTGTCGGGCGGGCACCTGCCGCTGCCGGCGGCTGGTTTTGTGCTGGGCCTGCTGATAGTGGCGCAGGCATCGGAGCTGGCGGTGCCGCTGGGCTACGCGAAGCCTTACAGCGCCAACGCATCGCGGCTGCGGCTGGCATACGTCGATGCCTACCACATGCCGAAGGTGTCGAACGAGGGCTGGCGCGACGACAGCATGACCGGCCTGTATGCCAATCTGATGCGAAACGGTTTTTACACGCAGAACCTCAAGAGCTTCGACCTGAAGACGCTGCAGCGGGCCGAGCTGCTGGTAGTAGTGGCGCCATCCGTCGAGTTCTCCGCACGCGACGTGCGCGTCGTCAGGAAATATGTTGACGGCGGCGGCACGGTGATACTCAGCTCGGGCTACGAGGATATTGCCGCCACGCGCCGCCTGCTGGCGGAGTTCCGGATGGATATCCCATACACGCCGCTGGGGCGGTTTATGATCCCGGTGCCGCAGGCCGGAAACCAGTACGTGCGGTTCTGGCGGATATGGCCGATCGTTTCCGAGATCAGCGGCTCGATCAAGGCGGTATCGGCCGACGGCACCGTCAAGTCCGTGAGCCTCCTCACCGAAGGCGGAACGTATGATGTTGTTCTCGACGAGACTGGCGTGAGGCTCGGCAGAGAGCTGCACGGCAAGAGCGCCGAGGTGAAGGGCGTGATACGCGAGAAGGTGAACAAGCTGGAGTTTGTGGCGCACGATTTCAGACCGGGCAAGGCTGCGGCCGGGCCGGCGGAGAAGCTGGAGCTGGTGATCCCATACGAGCCTTTCCCCGATATGAACCCGAAGCTTCGTTCGGCGATCACAGCAGCGCTGGAGGGGATGAATTACCCGGCGATGAAAACAAGGCTGATCGAGCATGCCCAGAAGCAGGCTGCAGCCGGCGAGGCGATCCGCGTGCTGCAGCAACTGCCCGATCGAGCCTATGGCAGTATGACGGATATCCTCGTTTCGCTTGCGAACCCCAACGTGATCGAGGCGGCGCTGGCCACGCTGGAGTTTCCGGCAAACAAGGCAGTGCTGCTCGAACACGCGCAGAATAAAGCTGCAACCGACGAGGCGGTGCATCTGCTGCAGCAGTTGCCCGAGCGCAGCTATCACAGCACGGGCGACGTATTGCGCGCTGCGGGGCAGCAGTCGTTCAACCTTGCCGTAAAACGAAGCACGCCAAACGGCGGGGGTTTCATTCTGGTGGCCGATTCAAACATCTGGACGAATAAGAACCTCGAACGCGAGGAAACCTACGACAAGGAAAGCATCTTCTTCATGAAATGGTTGCTCGAACGGTTCGTTCCCCCGACGCCGCAACGCGACCAGACCAAGGAGAACAAGTAATGGCTTTATGGGTTGCCGCCTTTCTCATCTCGATGACATGGCTTTACTCGATTCACCTCTACCTTTATGCCCGCCCGTTTGCGGTGGTGGTGCTGACGGTGGCCGGCCTGGTCACGTTTGCGCTGGCCCTGAGGAAACGGGTAGACCTTTCCAAGGCGAGCATGCTTTGGGGTGTGCTGATCGCGCCGCTGCTGATAGGCTTTTTGATCGCGGGCTTCCCGTTCAATTTCGGGCCGGGCCTGCTGATCCTCGGGCTGGCGGGCCTGCTGCTGTGCCGGGTCTACCGGCTGTCGGCCGTGGCCGCCGCCTTGCTGCTGGCCGGGGCGATCCTCACGCTGCAAAGCCTCGTTTATCCGCTGTACTTCAATTACGTGGCCGCGAAACCCTATGTGCCGTTCCTCGCGGGGCCGGTGTACGCGCTGACGAGATATCTCGGCATCCGCACCAGCCTCAGCGATGGCGTGGTCTACGTGCAAACGATGCGCAACCTCTGGCCATTCCCGACCGACTGGGCGAAGCTCGCGCTCTTCCCGCTGCTGCAACTGTTCATCGCTGCGGCTATCATCATGCCGCTGTTCGGCTCGGGCCTGAAAAAAGGCATAGGCGCGCTGTGGATTTTCATCATCGGCATGGCCTACATCATCATCCGCTATGCCCTTATGCTGGTGCTCTTCACCTACCTGATGTACTACGTGGATTACTACGACACGGCTGTGTGGATCGACATCTTCTGGAGCCGGAGCGTTACGCTGCTCACGTTCATCCCGCTGTTGCTGATCCTCGCCAAGTGCTTTCCGCTGAAGCGAGACGGCGCGGCGCTGGCGGCCGGTTTCGACTTGCAGCCCGTTAGCGGGCGCGTACTATGGCGCAAACTCGCGGCCGTGTGCGCGGTGGCGCTCGGCGTGCATCTTCTTGTGGCGCACCTGGGCTACTGGGACGGCGGCAAACCGCGCACCGATGCCGGCGGCAAGACCCGCGAGAGCCGCATCCTCATCGACGAGACGCATAGCAACTGGGAGAAGACCGACCGGCCATACGACGCCAATTGGTACGGCAACGAATCGGGCTACAACTACTGGTCCATCAGCGAACTGCTGGGGCATTACTACAAGGTGGACAAGAACGAGTCGATTACGACTGCGATCAGGCATTACCTGAAGGGCCTGGCATTTCCGGCGAGCACCCAGACTATGGTAGCCTGCGCGCGGCGCAACAAAGCCCCGGCGGACGTGTTGCGCATGCTCGAGCGGATGCCCGATCACAAATGCAGCAACTGGGAAGACCTGGCCGCCGCCGGGAGGCTCACGCCCGAGTTGCTGGCCAACTACGACGTGGTGCTGCTGAAGAACCCCACGTATCCATACAGCCCGGCCGAGCTCGATGCGCTGGTCGAATTCGTTCGCAATGGCGGCGGCATATTCCTGATGGGCGAGCACACAAATGTCTTCGGCACGAGCGTGCCGCTGAACACCCTGGGCCGCCGGTTCGGCTTCTATTTCACCTACACGTCGGTATTCGACATGGAGCAGAAGTTTGAGCAGCTATGGCACGTGCCCGAGCTGATGCCCAGCCCGCTGGTGCAAAACCAGAGGAATTTCCTCTACGCCACATCGTGCTCGGTGGAGCGCACCGGCTACTTCGGCCCGGCCCGCAACGCGGCCGTGGCCGGCGGGCTGTGGTCGCTGCCTATCGAATATGCAAGCGGCAATTTCTATCCCGCCGTGCAGCTCCGCACCGACATGACCTTCGGCCCGATGATCCAGCTTATCACCTCCACGCACGGCAAGGGCCGCGTCATTGGTTTCACCGACAGCACCACATTCAGCAATTTCTCCGCGCAATTGCCCGGCAAGCCGGAGCTGCTGCTCAGCTCGATGACGTGGCTGAACCGCAGGAACCACCTGAACTGGCTGAACACGTTTTTCCTGGTGGCGTCGCTGCTGTGCTTTGCGGGCGCGATCGTGGCCTGCGTGGGCACGCCGCGGCATCACGGCACGCGCATCGCTATGCTGGCCGTGGGCGTGTGCGTGGCCGCCGCCACTATGGTAATGCTCACCGCGATCACGCGGCGTGCCTACCCGCTGCTCCAGCCGCAGCGGCCGTTTACCAAGGTGGTGTTTGAAAAAGAGTTTTCGGAATACGAGATCCCGGTTTCGGGTTTTGTGAAGGACCAGCAGAAGAGCTTCTCGATCTTCTACCAGTGGGTGCTCCGGCTGCAATACTACCCCTTCCTCAAGTATACGCTCGACGAGGCCATCGCCGAGAATCCGGACGTGCTGGTGATGATCAACCCGAAGAATATCACGCCGCCGGGGCGCGATTTTGTGGACCACGCAGATAACGACCGCGTGCTGAACGTGCTGGTGCCGAAGCTGCACGGTTTCCTGAATTCGGGCGGAAAACTGCTGCTGATGGACGACATAACCAACGACCGCTCGTTCGCGCATTTCATCGTCGAGCCGCTGGGCATGTGGCTGGAGGGCAATCGAGCCGCCGCACCGGCCATGCCCGGGCAGCAGCAGTCGCCTCCCATGCAAGCGATGGACGCCGATAACAGGATGATCTGCACCGTGCCCACGGTGATGGACCCGATGTACAAGACGCCCACGCTGCTCTCGATCAACGGCGATGAAATGACGCCGCTTATCAGAACCTCCAACGGCAAGGTGGTGCTGGCCAGCAAGAAGGTGGGCAAAGGCACGCTGCTGGTGATGAGCTCTTCCAAGCGGTTCTGCGACACGATGATGGGCTATTCGCAAAACAATGCTCCCTCGGCCGACGCGCTCAGCGCATTCCGGCTGCAGTACGCAATGCTGCGCGGGCTCGCAAACAATAACATCGAAGAGGAGATCGCAAAGCTCGCCACCGAGGCGGCGAAGCCCGTCGGACGGTGAGCGCCGATAGGCGAATGCAAAGAGGGGCGGCTGCGTATTGACGGCCGCCTCTCGGCACGTACTGCCGCTGCGCTGCGGGCCGCGCACCCCTCTTTCACCCCTGTCTCCGTATTTTCATCGTGTCGACAATAACATCATAGCCGGCTCTTGCCTGGAAATAACGACCGACCGACGGGGCGCCACCGCGAACTATGAGCAGTTTCTCTTTCGGCCACGCATCGCTTGCAATAGGCGGCATCGCGCTGTTCTTGTTCGGCGTGCGGCTGGCGTCGGACGGCCTGAAAGGGCTGGCCGGCGGGCGGCTGAGGATCGTGTTGAGCGCGATCACCGGCCGACGCATCCCGGCGATGCTGGCCGGCGCGGCCGCCACGCTGATGCTGCAGAGCACGGCCGCCACCACCGTGATGCTAGTGGGGCTGTGCAACGTGGGCCTGCTGGGCCTTCACCAGGCGGCGGGAATGGTGCTGGGCAGTTTCATCGGCAGCACGCTGATCGTTCAGCTCATCGCCTTCGACGTTGCCCAGTACGCGCTGCTGGGGGTTGCGGCGGGCCTGCTGCTGGCGGGCATGCGGCATCGGATCGCGCGCAATGCGGGCGGCGTTGTGCTGGGTTTCGGCCTCATCTTCTACGGGCTTCATCTCATCCGCCTGGGCTTCGAGCCGATTCACACCACGGCCGAATTCGGTGCATTCTTCTCGAGGCTGGGCGCCAGCCCGCTGGGCTTCGTCGAGGGAATCTTGGCGGCGGCGCTGCTCACGGCGGTTACACAAAGCAGCGTGGTAACCGTGGCTGTGGCGTTTGCGCTGGTGCGCGGCGGCGCCATGCCCGCGCTCGGCGCGCTGTCGTTTGTATTCGGCGCGCACCTGGCGTCGGACGTTACCCCGCTGATCGCGGCGGCGGGTTCGCCGCGGCGCGGCAAGCGCGTGCTGCTGTTCGATTTCGCCACGCGGCTGGCAGGTCTCTTGATTTTCGCCCCCTTTTCGGTTTATATTGTGAGATTGGCGCAGCATCTGGCGGGGCCGGTAGACGATCCGGCGCGCGCCGTGGCGTGGCAGCATACTATTGTCAACGTGGCCAACCCGCTGTTCATGCTGCCGTTTTCGGGAATGATGATCCGTGCGGCGCGGCGGCTGCTGCCCACGCGTGCGGCGCTGCCGGCGGGCGTGATCCTCTACATCGATCCGAAGTTTGCCGATCCGCCGCCGATCGCGCTGGAGAAGGCCCGCAAGGAAATTCATGCGATGGGCCTGCGCGTGGCTGCCGATCTCACGAAGGCGTTAGCCGCGATCGAAGACAACGACGCCGCGGCGCTGCAAGCTATTGCCGCCGCCGACGATGCCACCGATCTGGCGCACAAGGTTGTTACCGAATACCTCAGCCGCCTGCAGGTGGAGCAGGCATCGCTCGAGGCGCGCCGGCGAAACGCGCTGCTCTACGTGTCGAACAACATCGAGCAGATGGGCGACGTGGTGAGCGGAATGCTGGTGGACATGGGATTGAAGAAGGAAGAACGCGGAGGCGAATTCTCCATCGAGGGCGCGCGGCTGCTGCGCGTTTATCACCGCCGCGTGGTGGAGAATCTGAGAGATACGCTGGAGCTGATCCTCGCGCCGGACGAGACCGGCGCTCGCGAGATCATCGAAAACGAAGGGCGGCTGAATATCCATCGTCGGGCTGTTTACGAGGCGCACATGGAGCAGTTTGGCCGGGGCGTGAAAGAGGCCCGCGAAACATCCGCCGTCTACACGGATATCCTTGCGGCGTTGCAGCAGATCACGCGGCATTCGTCGGAAATCGCGGAAATGGTTGTTTAGTTTCACAGGCGGTGCGGATTTTTCATCAGCTTTTGGGGTGGCGGATTGAAGACAATCGGCGGAGTTTTCGGGCGGCCGCTTTTCTCGGCGTTGTACGAGCACGCTCTGAAGGTGCAGGATTCGCTGGCACTGCTGCGGCCGCTGATGGTCGATTTTGTGGAGGGCCGGCACGAGCAGGTGCAGCGCGGGGCCGCCGAAATCCACCAGAAGGAGAACGAGGCCGACGCAATAAAGAGCGAGACACGCCGCAGTCTGTCGCGCAGCATCTTCAATGCGGTTGAGCGTTCGGAGGTGCTGATACTGCTGAAGGCGCAGGACGACGTAATAGACAATTGCTGGGGGGTGGCAAAGCTGCTCGAAATCCGCCGCACGGCCGTCTGCCCCGAAATCGCGCACGAGCTGCTTCAGCTCACGCAGAGCGTGGCCCTGACCGTAGAATCGCTCGTGGAGGTGGAATACAAGCTCGCGCAGCTCGAGGGCACGTCTTATCCGCGCTCTGAAATGGACCGGCTCACTGCAACCATCGAGCACATCCATTTGCAGGAGCACGAGTCCGATACGCTTGAGCACTCGGCGCTCAAGGCGGTTTTCAGGAATGAAAGCCGGCTGGACCCGGTGAGCTGCGTGTTTCTGATGAGCATCGCTCGCGGGCTGGGGGCCATTGCGGATTCGGTGCAAAACACCGCCGAGAGCCTGGAACGCATTGGCTTGCGATAGTTTTTTTCCTCTTACTGTTTCAATCCCCGGAGGTTCCTCCATGAAAGCTACGCTGTCCTTTCTGATGGCGGTTCTTGTGGCCTGCACGGCCACCGCGGGCGGCGTGAAGATCGTGGTGAGCCCGGCGGAAAAGGTGAAGGAAGTGCGCGTGATCCAACGCCTGCCCAACGACGTCATGAGCATCAATCAGCGAAGCACGAACGCCAAACCAGCGGACGAAAAAGGTCATTTCATCGTTGCAGATTTGCCCCCTGGAGTTTATGATATATATATAGGAACCGACGATCACAAAATCGAGGGAGTGGACCTGAACACAGGAGCCGACAAGGATGAGCCGGTTTTCCACTGGTGGCTGCCGGGCGGCCGGCTCACCGCCGATCGCTACGACCCCGCCACTGCCTTCGAGGAAGGCGTGGAGGTGACCGAGGAGGAGAGGAACGAGGCCATCCGAAAGAAATTCCGGCTCGACGCCCTCCGGCAGTGCTTCGATACGCTTGCCAAAATCAAAAGGTTTGAGAACTTCTTCAGAGTGATCTATGCCTCGGGCACGGCAAAGTGCGCCAAGGCGCTCGTAGAGCTTCGCCGCGACGGCGGCCACTATGGCGAGCAAGGCGACGAGGTGGTGTGGCGCTCGGAGATATGGACGTTTACCTGGGCAAACGGCGCCTGGGTAACGCAGAATCGCGGGGCAAAGGTGCTCCAGCGCATCCGCGTGCAGCGCACCGCCTTCGACCGGTTTGAAACGCTCTACGACCCCGCCATCGGAGGCATAAACGTCAAGGATGGCGAGACTGCCACCGTTCAATATACCCTGCCCGATGTGCTGGACGACAAGATGGGCAAGGTGAAAACACAACCCTGACGCACCATACAGAACAGGTAATATGGCACAGGAAATCAATAAGAACCAACCGCAATTCACCAAGGTAAGCTTTGGGCAAAGGCTTTATGCCGCCGCCGAAGCCGTGCCGGTTTTCGTGGGCAAAGGCGTAAACGCCGCCCTCAAGCTGATGCTGGGCGGCTCGCGCTCCGAACGGCTGATAAAGAGCCTTTTGCCCGTCGTGCAGCGCATCGGCGAGATCGGCGAGACACTGGAAGAAGACCTCCAGAGGGACTTCAGGGCGCACCCTGTAAACAAGTTGCTCGAGCACCTGCCCGGCAAGCTGCATCTCGTGCTCACCGAAGAGCTGCTGCGCGATTCGCCGGAGGAAGTGCGCGACCGCCGCTGCGGTGAGGTAGAGAAAACGCTCGTGAAGGCCATCGGCCAGGGCAAGGCGCTGCAGCTAGTGCCCGGCCTCTCGCTTGATATCCAGGCCCAGTGGCATCTGCTGCTGGACGATTCGTTGCGCGCCAAGCTCTGCGAAGACATGCGCTCGCGCCTCGCCGGCGAGCTGTTGATCGCACTCGGCGACCAACTGAAAACCGAAATCAGCCGGGATGCCGGGCAGAAGTTTCCATCTGAGATCGCCGAAGACATGGCGGCCGCTGTAATCTCGCGCCTCGAAAAAGCCCTCCGAGGCCCCGTTTCCGAGCTGTTCTTCAAGCCGCTCACGCAGTCATACAAGGATCGCCTGGCCAAAGGCGAGGCGCTCGACGACCTGCTGCCCGAAGCGTTCGCCGCCTGCCGGCTCGCCAGCCAGCTCGTGATCAAGACGCCCGGCAGCAACCCGAAATCCATGCGGCACTTCGACGTGCAGCTCATCGGCGGCATCGTGCTGCACCAGGGCAAGATCGCCGAAATGGTAACCGGTGAAGGCAAGACCCTCGTGGCCACGCTGCCCGCCTACCTCAACGCCCTCACGGGCAAAGGCGTGCACGTGATTACCACAAACGACTACCTTGCCAAGCGCGACGCCGCATGGATGGGCCCGCTATACGAATTCCTGGGCCTGACCGTGGGCATCATCCGCCGCGATACCGAATACCGCGAGAAGCAGAAAGCCTATCGCGCCGACATCACCCACGGCACGAACGACGAGTTCGGGTTCGATTACCTGCGCGACAATATGAAGACGAGCGCTGCGATGCAGGTGCAGCGGCCGCTGCATTACGCAATCGTCGATGAGGTGGACAACATCCTCGTAGACGAAGCCCGAACGCCGCTGATCATCTCCGGCATGCCGGAGGAAACCACCGACAAGTATTACCGCGCAAACGCCGTTGCCCAGCGCCTGCGGCCCAGCCTTTCCGACGGCGACGGCGGCGATTACAAGGTCTCCGAAAAGGAGCATACCGTCACCCTCACCGAGCAGGGCATCGTTCACGCGCAAGAGCAGCTTGGCGTCGACAGCTTTTACAGCGGCGAAAACGTCGATTGGCCGCATCACATGAACCAAGCCCTGTCCGCGAAGGAGCTCTACAGGCGCGACCGCGACTACGTGGTGAAGAACGGCGAGGTGCTGATCGTAGACGAATTCACGGGCCGCCTGATGCCCGGCCGCCGGTGGAGCGACGGCTTGCACCAGGCCGTCGAAGCCAAGGAGCGCCTGCACATCAAGCAGGAAACGCAAACTCTGGCCACCATCACGTACCAGAATTTCTTCCGCATGTACGAGAAACTCTCCGGCATGACCGGCACCGCTCTCACCGAGGCGGAGGAATTCAACAGCATCTATACACTGGACGTGGTGCCCATCCCCACGAACAAGCCGCTGAGGCGCGTTACATTTCCCGACGTGATCTACGCAACCGGCAAGGAGAAATACGAGGCGCTCGTAGACGAGATTGCCGCCGTGCACGCCGCGGGCCGGCCGGTGCTCGTAGGCACGATCGCCATCGAAACGTCGGAGCTCATCAGCAGGCTTCTGGAGAAACGCGGCATAAAGCACGAGGTGCTCAACGCGAAATTCCATGAGCGCGAGGCCGCGATCATAGCCCTCGCGGGCCAGCCGGGCGGGGTAACCATCGCCACGAACATGGCCGGCCGCGGCACCGATATTGTGCTGGGCACGGGCGTGGTGAAATGCCGCAAGTGCATCATCCGCAGCGGCGCAAACGCCGACTCCGCCGACCAGCCGCTGGACGCATGCCGGCACGTTACCGACGATCCGAACAAGACGGTGAGCGGCATCGAAAACCTCCCCTGCGGGCTGCATATCGTGGGCACCGAGCGCCACGAGGCCCGCCGCATCGACAACCAGCTCCGTGGCCGCGCGGGCCGCCAGGGCGACCCCGGCTCGTCGAGGTTCTTCCTTTCGCTCGAAGACGATCTCATGCGGATATTCATGGGCCCGTGGGTTCGCGGCTTCATGGCGCGCGCCGGCTTCGGCGAAGGGCAGCAGATCGAGTCGGCTATGGTCAGCCGAGCAATCGAACGCGCACAGCGGAAGGTGGAGCAGTACAACTTCGAGATCAGAAAATCGCTGCTCGAATACGACGAGGTGATGGACCAGCAGCGCAATGTGGTCTACAGCATGCGCCAAAAGGTGCTGAACGCAATGATCGCCGTTGACGTGCGCCAGGCCGTCGAGCAGCTTGCCGCGCACTTCATCTCCGAAAAGCTCCGAAAGGCGCCGGAAGGCGAACTGGTGAACCGGCGGAACTTCGAGCCGCTGCAACGGAAGATCGAGGCGTTCGGCGTGAATCTCTCGGCCGAGCAATGGTTTTCCGCCGGCGAAAAGGCCTTCGCCGACATAATCCGCAACGGAACCGAGCCGCAGCGCGTGAAGCTTGGCAACGACTACCTTCGCCGCTGGATCGAGACCAGCCTGCACGATTGGATCAGCGCCGATCTGCACCCGTCCACCTGGCAGCTCGACCCGATCCGCGAGTGGGCCGCACGCCGCGGCGTTGAGTTGTCCGTCGATGAACTTGTTCGCCAGGCCGACAAAGCCCTCACGGATTTCATCGTGGCCCAAGCCCTCCAGGCCGCAAACGAGAAGGGCCTCGAAGCCTACCTTGGCGACTGGGTGGCGGCCGGCCTCATCACCGATCTTCCGCTGATCGCCGGCGGCAACGCGTGGGATTACTCGCACGTGCGCCACTGGGCCGAAGCGTTTGGCGTGAGCATCCCGGTTGCCGAGTGGGACCCGATCAGCCGCAAGCGCGATAAGCAGGAGGAGCTGATCCTGCACAAGGCGATGGAGGCTTTTCGCGGGATGCCGCTGGACGCGGTGGTGGCGAAGCTCACGCTTCCGGTGCTCGGGCTTTACCTGCAATCGCCGCTATACAGATCAAATGCCCGGCCGGACCGCATTGCCCTGTGGGCGCGGCGCCGCCTGGATGCTGCGCTCGATACAACGCAGATTCAGGCCCTGTTTGCAGACCTGAAGAACAGCGCCGTCGAGCGGGCATTGCAGGCAATGACGGAGAAATTCGACGCGGAAAAGAGGACCGCCGGCGAGCTTGCACTCATCGAGGTTGAAAGCTACCTCCGCGATGATCTATCGTCGGACGACCGCAACCTGATCGGCCTCGCGGCCGCATTCGAGGAACGCTACGGCGTGCGGCTGTCGCCCTTCGAAATGACCAAGATGTCATACGCCGAGCTCATCTCATTCCTCGTTGGCCGCGTGCCGGCCGAGGTGAAATACGAGATCGACGCCGAGACGGTCGAGCTGATGGTTCTCGAGATGATAAACAACTCGATCGCGCGGGCCATCGAGCAATTCGTTGACGACAAGGCCGAATCGAACGCCGTTTTCACGGCCGTGCGCGATTGGCTCGAGCCGTTCGGCTACCGCGTTGACCAGCGCGATTGGCAGGGCCTCACACTGGCGGAGTTCCGCCAGGCGCTCGGCGTGCAGGCAAGGCGCGCTCACGAGAACGAGAGCAGGGAGGAAGTGGTCGAAAGGTTCGTGCGTGCGGCCGTCAGCACGTTCCTGAACTCGCCGCTCTTCGCGGGCGAGCGCGGGTATGCGTCGCTTGCCGGCTGGGCGCAAAACCAATTCTTCTTCAACATCTGCACAACGATCGAAGCCGACGTGCGCAAGATAGCAGACAAGCGCAAGGCCGACCTCCGCACGAGGCTGATCGAAGAGAAAACCGCCGTCTACTCCGCCGCCACCGACGACCCCGCCGTGGCCGCACGCGAGCTGATAGGCGAGACCATCGATGCATTCATCAGCGTGGCATCAAACACCGAGGACTTCGACGAGACGCGCGTGGCCGACTGGGCCGCGAAGGCCTTCAAGCTGAGCCTCTCGCGCACCGAGCTCGAAAGCAGGCTCGAATCGGGCGATCAGGCCGTGAAGGATTACATCCTCGAAACGGCCGCGGCAAACTATGCCAAGCGCAGCATCGAGAAGGTTGCCGACGACGTCGTTGATGCCATCCTCAGTTTCTGCACATCCGGCAGCTTCATCGAAAACTGGAACTACGAAACCATCGACTCATGGATCAGCAACGCAAGATTGCCGATCCGGTTCGACATCGGCTCATTCCAGGAAGAAACGCGCGAAGAGATCATCGACTATTTTGCGAAGATCGCAAACGATGGCTACAAGGACCGCGCGAAGGAGGAGGTGGTGCCGGCGGTGGTGGCAAACGCCGCCTCGGTAGTGATCGAATGCGAGCTGTCGGCGCCGGGCCGCAACTATAACTCGCTGGCCCTGAGGATGAACCAGAAGTTCAACCTCGGCATCTCGCCATTCCAGCTCAGCAAGAAGAGCAAGCCCGAGCTGAAGACCTTCCTCCACGAGGTGGCCGGCCATGCTTTTGCGCTGCGCAAACGCCAGCTCGGCAAGTACGGCTTCCTGCGGTCGATCTCCGTGCTGGTGCTCCACACGCTCGACACGCGCTGGAAAGACCACCTGTATTCGATGGACCATTTGAAGTCGGGCATCGGGCTGCGCGGCTACGCAGGCATAGACCCGAAGGACGCCTACAAGAAGGAAGGCTACGAGATGTTTACGAAGATGCTTTCGACGGCCGAAGAGAGCATCTCGGACCTGGCGATGCGGGTGTCGTTCGACGACGAGGAGTCGTCGCGGGTGGCGTCGCGGCAGAGCGCCGAGGAGCGCTACGTGCACGAGGAGGCCGCATCGTTCAACAAAGGCCGCGACGCGGCAGCCGCGTCGGCCGACAAGGGCGAGGCGAAGCCCGCGCCTATTCGCGTTCAGAAAATGCCCGGCCGCAACGACCCGTGCCCTTGCGGCAAGAAGAAGCCCGACGGCACACCGGTGAAATATAAGAACTGCTGCATGAGGAAATAAAAGCCTGCTCCATGCGGTTCTCGCACCGTTTTACCTCCAGGACACTATGCAGGTTCTCATAGATCTGGCTTATGCAACGGCTCTCACGCTTGGCTGGCCTTACTGCGCCTACAAGCTGCTCACCCGCCGCAAGATTCGCGCCGGCCTGAAGGAAAAGCTCGGGCGGGTAGCCCCCCGGGCGGGCGAGCCGTGCGCGTGGTTCCATTGCGTATCCGTGGGCGAGGTGGGCCTCGCACGCGAGCTCGTGAGCCGACTTGCCGACGCGCACCCCGAATTGCCGATTGCCGTTTCCACCACCACCGACACCGGCCGGACGTTCGCCGAAAAATCATTTCCCGGCCGCACCGTCTTCTACTGTCCCTTCGATCTCAGCCGCGCGGTAAACAGCACGTATCGCGCGATCAGGCCGCGCTGCCTGGTACTGGTGGAGCTGGAGCTCTGGCCAAACCTGATCCTGAGCGCTCGCAAGCGCAACGTGCCCATCATGATCGTAAACGGCCGGATCACCGAAAAAACCTTCCGCCGGCTCAGCCGCGTAAAATGCCTGGTGCGGCCGCTGCTGCAGAGCATTCATACCATCGCCGTGCAAAACACCGACTACGCCCAAAGGCTGATCGCTCTCGGCGCCGACCCGGGCCGGGTGGCCGTTACGGGCAACATGAAATACGACACGGTGCGCACGGAGATAGATTCCGCCCATCCGGCGCTGCAAGCCGTGAAGAGCCTGAATGCCGCACGGATGATAGCGGGGGGCTGCACCTGGGAGGGCGAGGAAGAGGCCCTTTTGCGCGTGTTCACCGCATTGAAGGCGTCGAATGCGGGCATCGGGCTCACACTTGCGCCCAAGCACGCCGAACGCCTGCCTGCTGTGCGAAAACTGATCGAGGGCGCCGGGTATGGCTGTTTGCCGCTTTCTTTGTTGAAAATGCGCCTCCAAAAAGGCGAAAATAGTAGGTTTGCGGCCAATGAGGTGATCCTCGTAGACACGTTTGGCGAGTTGGACGCGGTTTACGCCGCGGCCGATGTGGTTTTCGTGGGGCGAAGCCTTACGCAGCACGGCGGGCAGAACATGCTCGAACCGGCGGCGCTGGGCAAGCCCGTGATCTTCGGGCCGCATACGGAAAACTTTGCCGAGGCCGCGGGCCTGCTGCTTGGTGCAGGGGCTGCCGTGCAAGTCGATTCAGAAAACGAACTGCTTTTGCAGATCAAGAGATTTGTCGACGATCGTGAGGCTTCTGTTCGAACAGGTGCCAAAGCAAGGGAGGTGGTAGATACCCGAAAAGGCGCCACAGAAAAGAATCTAGCACTACTCGAAAGGCTGATAAGCTAACGCGCCTGCGTATGCACAGAAAGGAGCATTTTTCGATGAGCAATCACAGGCACCTTTTCACATCGGAATCGGTGACGATGGGCCATCCCGACAAGGTGGCCGACCAGATTTCCGACGCAGTTTTGGACGCCATACTCGCACAGGACAAGAGAGCCCGCGTGGCATGCGAAACGCTGGTGACCACAGGGTTGGTCGTTCTTGCCGGCGAGATCACCACTGAATGCTACGTGCACATGCCGGATATCGTGCGGCAGACGATCCGTGAGATCGGCTACACCGATCCGACCATGGGATTCGACTGGGAGACGTGCGCCGTAGTTACGAGCATCGACCGGCAGTCGCCCGACATCGCCCTCGGTGTCGATGAGGCTACCTCGCAGAGCAAGGATCAGGGCGCCGGGGACCAGGGGCTTATGTTCGGCTTCGCCTGCAACGAGACACCCGAGTTAATGCCGATGCCCATCCTGCTGGCGCATCGCATCGTGGAAAAGCTTGCAGAGTTCCGCGAGAAGAAGATTCTGCCGTACCTCCGTCCGGATGGCAAGTCCCAGGTTACCATCGAGTATGAAGGCGACAGACCGCTGCGCGTGCACACCGTGGTCGTCTCCACGCAGCACACGCCTGATGTCGAACAAAAGCAAATCCGGCAGGATATCATCGAGCAGCTCATCCCGCAGGTGGTTCAGGCCGAGCTGCTGGACAAGAACACCATATACCACATCAACCCGACGGGGCGGTTTGTTGTGGGCGGGCCTCACGGCGACACCGGCCTCACGGGGCGCAAGATAATCGTTGACACTTACGGCGGCCGCGGCAGCCACGGCGGCGGCGCGTTCTCCGGAAAGGACCCCTCGAAGGTGGACCGCTCGGCCTCCTATGCCGCCCGCCACATTGCGAAAAACATCGTGGCAGCCGGCCTGGCCGACAAGTGCGAGGTGCAGCTTTCCTATGCCATCGGCATAGCCATGCCCATATCCGTATACGCCTGCACCGAAGGCACGGCAAAGATCGACGAGCGCCGCATCGAGCAGCTCATCAATGAGCACTGGGACCTCCGCCCCAAGGCGATCATCCAGTACTTCGACCTGCTGCGGCCAATCTATATGAAAACGGCCCGCCACGGCCACTTCGGCCGCAACCACGATGGCTTTACGTGGGAGCACACCGAGATGGCAGACAAGCTGCGAAAGGCAGCGGGCATCTGAAAAGCGCGAGGATTATCTCCGGCTTGAAATGCAAAGGGCGGCAGGAATATGCCGCCCTTTTGCATGGCTATTGGGAGGTGATACAGAGGCCGCTTCGCGGGAGGCAACGCTCTGTATCACCTTGGGGGTCTTCAGGGACACCGTGCGCCCAGACGATTGCGCACCTCGATGAGATCGAGCAAGTCTATCCTGCCGTCGTTGTTGACGTCGGCCATCCAGTAGGTGTTGCTATTCACGTCCTTGCTCAGGCAATCCAGCACTATCACCAGATCATAGACGTCAACAACGCAGTCGTTGTTGACATCTCCAACAGGAACATTATTCACAACGATAATGCACCTCAAGAAGTCGGTGGATAGGCTATCGCTGGCGTTGAATACCACCTCGTGCCTTCCATTCTGGCTGTAAGTTGGCGTCCAGGCGAAGGCTCCGGTTTGCGAATCGAGCGTGGCGCCTTCGGGAAGGTCTTCGACGCCGAAGAGCACGCTGCCGCCCTGCGCGCTCTTGACGCCCAGTGTGAACGAAAGCGTCGTGCCTTCGTCTACCTGCATGTCGGGAATGTAATTGAGTGTTATCCTGTTGGCACGCGGATTCTCGTATATCAGCTTGATCTCGTCGGCCGAGAGTGCCCGCCTGAATAGCATCATCTCGTCGATCTGGCCGTTGTAGCTGAAGGTGAGAAACGGTTCGTAGCCGATCTGCATCGAGAAGCCTGGGTCGAGGTTTTTAAGCGGCACGCTGTATTGCATAGATGCGCCGCTCTTCTGGCCGTTCACGTAGATCTGCGACACGTTGTTGCCGTCGTAGGTCCAGGCCACGAAGAACCACGTGTTCATCAGCGACGCAATGTTTGCGCTGTCGTGCCCTCTGCCGATGTCGTTGATGTCGTTGAACACACGCAGCTTGTCGTCGGTGTTCAGGCGGATGTAGATGCGTTCAAACGCGTTTTTGTAAAGGCTCAGGATGGGTTTGTCGGTGCCATCCTTCGTGGGCTTGATCCAGGCGGTCATTGTCATTTCCGTCATGGAATCGAGCGCCGGATTGGAGGGGATTTCCACGTACGCGCTGTTGCTGAGAGCTAGCGCCTGCCCGTGCTCGCCGGCGTCATAACCCACGCTTCCCTTCGGTGTGCCGTTAAGTGTGCCTCTGGTGTCGCGCGAGTTGCCCTCGAATTCCCAGTAGGCGATGTGATCCGTCGGCAGCACAAGTTTCACCACGGCAATGGTGATGGTCTGCGAATCGGAGCCGTTCTTGCCGGTGGCCGTGAAGGTGACTTCATAGGTGCCGGCCTGCAATTGGCTGGGCGTCCACGAGAAGGTTTGCGTGGTTTGATCGAACGCGGCTCCGGCGGGCAGCCCTGTGGCTGAGTATGAAACCGTGTCGCCGTCTGGCTCGAATGCACTGACGGTGAACGTCAGCAGCTTGTCGGTGTGTGCTGACTTGTCGCCTATCGGTGCGAGCGAGGGCGGAGCCTTCGTGTAGCTGGGGTATTGATACATCAGGCTGATCTCTTCCGGCGAGAGCGCCCTGCCGAAAAGCATCATCTCGTCGATCTGTCCGTTGAAGCCGGTAATCAAGAAGGGCTCATAGCCGATCTGCATCGAGTAGCCCGATGTGAGGTTCGATAGCGGCACGCCATACTGCATAGGAACGCCGCTCTTCTGGCCGTTGACGTAGATCTGGGAAACGCCGTTGGCGTCGTAGGTCCAGGCCACGAAGAACCATGTATTCATCAGCGATGCGATATTACCGCTGTCGTGCCCGGTGCCGATATCGGTGATGTCGTTGAACACGCGGAGCTTATCGTCCATGGTGACGCGGATATAGGCGCGGTCAAAGTCGTTCTTGTAAAAGCCCATGATCGGCCTTTCGGTGCCGTCTTTGACGGGCTTGACCCACGCGGTCATGGTCATTTCGGTCAGGGAATCGAGAGCCGGGTCGGGCGCGATGTCTACGCCGGCGCCGCTCTTGACCTGGATCGCCTGGCCGGATTTGCCGGCAACATAGCTCACGCTACCCTTGGGCGTGCCGTTGTGCCGGCCTTTCCTGTCGGCGCAGTTTCCTTCAAACTTCCACTCGGCAATCTGGTCGGTGGGCAGCACCAGTTTTGTGACGGTGATGGTGATGCTCTGCGAATCGGCGCCGTCTTTGTCGGTGGCCGTGAAGGTAACACCATAGGCTCCGATTTGAGATTCGCCGGGTGTCCACGCAAACGCTTGCGTGTTCGGATCGAATATGGCCCCAGGGGGCAACCCGATGACTGAGAAAGTCACCGGGTCGCCGTTGGGTTCAGATGCGCTGACTGTAAAAGCCACCGGCAGATCAGTATATGCCTGCTTGTCGCCAATCAGGCTCAACGTTGGCGGAGTCGGCGGTTTTGGCGCCTGCGCAGAGCCGGCGGTCCATGGCGGCAGGCCATACTCGAATGCACCGCAGTCGGGCGACTTGCCCGTGTACTGCCCGGAGAATGGCGTTACCATTCCGGCGTTGATGGCGGGCGAGTTTGACTGCAGCTGGAAATTCGCCTGCGAGGCATTCACAAACCTGGGGTCAACCGACGACTCGATGTTGTGGCTCATTGTCGGGCGCGGATCGGTGCCCACATCCCACGACGAGGCCCTGAAGATGTTGTTCCTGATCACCGTGCCGGACATATCGGACCTGTACTGCGAGGTAGACGTATCGGGGAAACCGGCCAGCGCCTGGCCGCTCGACCGCAGCGGGCCAACCGTGTTGTGTATGACGTTGTTGTTCACGCTGGGCCTGTTCAGGTGCAGCGCGTAGCGCACGTCGTATACAACGTTGTGATGGACGTTGTAGTTGCGGTTGTTGTTGTCGAGGTAGATGCCCGACTGCGTGCAGCCGTAGACGACGTTATAGGCGATTTCGGTGCCTTTGCCGTCGGTGGCAATCGTATAGGTGATGCCGAGGTCGGTCATCTGCAGGCCGGCATTGTACATGTAGTTGTTCAGAATCTTGATGTTCTGAGCGTTGATGTGCACCAGGATGCTGCGGCCCGAATTGAACAGCGTGTTGTTCTTGATGATATGTCCGCTGGTGGTGCCGGCGGCGGTGTTGATGGCGCCCGCATCGGTGCCGCCGTACACGACGTCACGGATCTCGCAGTTTGTTACCTTGTTGTTTGTGCCCTGCAGCGTAACGCCGTTGCCGGCGCTGTAGGCTATTTTGCTGTTGCGGATTTCATTGTTGCTGCCGGTGAGCACAAAGCCCGTGTAGTCCACGTTGCCCTGCGCGTATGGGCCGCGGTCGATCACGAAGAAATGGTTCACGTAGCTCGCGTCAACGCCATCGATGATGCAGTTGCGCGTTGAGCCGTTGGTCTTCATGGCGGCGGCGATGACCTTGAATCCTTCGACGTTAATGTAGCTGCGGTTGCTGAGGTCGAAGACATTCTGGCGCCGTTTTGCCTCGACCACGAGGCCGTTTGGATTGCTGCTGTCGGGCGCCCACAGATACATCGTCGAGCCGTCGAAGAACCACTCGCCGGCGCGGTCAAGAGCCTTCAACGTGCCGGTGATGAAATACATGCCTCCGTACTTTCCGATATCTTCGTACGAAAGATGGCCCGCCGAATGAATCTTGAACTTGATGTAGCCTGAGCCGGACCCCGTGATCCTGCCCGTGCGGGCGTACCACCGCCTTCCCGGCTGCATGTATACCAGGGCATCGGTCCAAGTGCCCGCGGCCTGCGTGAGGCTGGAATCGCGGATGGTGCCCTCGGTGCCCGAAGACCACGCGCTGCCGCTGGCCATAGTGCGCAGGTTCGGGTATGACAGGTCGGTGCTGTTTGGCCAGCGAGCCTCCATCACGTGCTTGCCGTTAACAAAGAGTTGGTTGTTACCGGCGCCCATGTTCCAGCTCATTTGCGCCCTATAGATGGAACCGCTGTATTGCGTCCATCCTGTTACAGTGTCGGCGCCGCTGAGTGTTACCTGCTCGCCCGGATAGGGCTTGAACGTGATGGGCGACGCCGCGCTGCCCGAGTTCGGCGGTATTACGTTCTCGCGATAAGTGCCCTTGCGCACCAGGCACATGTCGCCCGCCGTCATCACGTTTGCGGCTTTCTGGATCGTGCGAAACGGCTGCGATATCGAACCGGTGTTCGAGTCGCTGCCGCTGTTCGCATCAACGTAGTACGTGGCGGCGGCGGCAGTGAGGGATAAGGAAATAATGCTGATGATTGCAGCTATTCCCGCCTTCGCCATGCGTACCTGCAGTTGCTTTCCAGCCATGTGAGCTCCTTTCTTACCAGGTTGAAATTCTCCGGGCCAGAGCACCAATGCTCAGACCTCTACACGCAGAGCATCTGAAACATTATATCTGCGCCGGTGGGCATCGTCAAGGCTAAATCAGAGATTTTGCGGGAATTCGGCAGCGGCTTGCGATGCGTTGGATGTCATGTGGTGGGCACAACATTGCTGCAGAGGCATTGCCTGGGTGAAGACCACAGTAAGAGCAGCTTGAACGGCAGGTTTGGGCCGGTCTCTTTTCTTCTGCACACTTCGGGCTCGTGCTTCTGCCTTTGCTCCGGCGCTCGTCGGCCTCTCTTCACGGTTTCAACTTGTACAACACGGCTTCGGTCGGCAGGCCGGCGATCACGCAAGGGCAACGAGGAGGTGAGCCATGACGGCGCGCGCAAACGTATCTTCATCGCCGGCAATCGAGCGCGATTCACCTTCCCCTCTCGTTTCCGTCATCATTCCCGCGTATAATTCGGCCGTTTCGCTGCCGCGCTCCATCGACAGCGCCCTTGCACAAGGTCTGGGCACCGCCGCCGAAATCATCGTCGTCAACGATGGCTCCACCGATGCCGTCCCGGAGGTGGCCGCGCGCTACGCAGGCGCCATCGTGTACATCGAGCAGCAAAACCAGGGGCAGGCCGCCGCACGCAACCGCGGGCTAGCCGCCGCAAGAGGCAAATACGTGGCGTTCCTCGACTCCGACGACTACTGGCTGCCGCGCTTCCTTCGCGCGTGCCTCGAGTTTCTCGAGTCGCATCCCGATGCCGCCGCCGTGAGCACCGGCCAGCTCATAAAGCTGTGGGGCAAGGAGGAAAAGATACGTCCGCAGTTTCTCAATGATCCATCCGCGGCCTCGCTCCATCCGATCGTCCTCGAGAAGTTTTTCGAATTCTGGTCGCGCCACGATCACATCCGCACCGGCTCCACGCTAATCCGCCGCGAATTGATCGAAGCCGCCGGTTACCAGCGGGCCGACCTCTGGCAATGCGAAGACCTGGAGTATTGGGGCTACCTCGCCACCTTCGGCAGGTGGGGCTTCATTCCGCAGGTGCTGTTTGTGAGCGATGGCGCCGCTGCCGCTGCCGCACAGGGATGGACCGCCAAATATCGAGTCCGCCGCCGGCGCTGCCCCACCGTTGAGCAATGGCAAAGCCGCCTGCTGCCGCGGATCAGCCCGCAAGACTTCCCGTTCTTCCGGCTCGTCCGCGGGCGCGTAGCGACCATGTTTGCTCATTCAAAAATACTGGCGGGCGACGACGCCGCTGCGCTCGACATCGTGCGCGAATACGGCGGAGAGCTTGCAAGGCAGTGGAGCAGCCGATTGATGATGCTTGGCCTGAAGACCGGAGCACCCGGCTGGCGGGCGGCGTGCGGCCTGCTGAGACTACGCGAGCGCACGAAATCGTTCTTCATGACGTTCGCGCGAAGATTCAGCGGCATCGGCGGCACCGAACGAACTGATACGTCATCCGGATAACAGAGAGATGAAAAGCAGGGCGTGTCCTATTTCAGCAGCAGGAATTCGGCAGCCATCTTGCCCAGCAGCGACTGCTCGCCGGCCACCTCTTTCGTCTTCTCGAGCAGCGGCACCGCACTCGCGCTCAGAGCCGTGCGGCAAGCCGCCGCCGGAAAACGAGCAGACGACCCCGCGGCCGGGTATCACCCTGTAGTCGGCCATTGTCTGCAGCACCGCCTCGATAGCCGACGCCACCTTGCCCGGCGTATCTTTCTGATTGTCGCCGTCCATATACTGCATGTTGATGCCGATGAGGTTCTGGCTGTCGAGAAAAGGCCCGGCCCACTGGCCGAAATTAGCAGCGCCGCCATGCCCGCCCTGGCCGTGGAAATACAGATGGATGCCCGCGGGATTCCCTTCGGAGTAGCTCTTCGGCACGCAGACGTAGTAATTGTTGCCCTCGCTGCTCGTCTTCATCTGGTAAGTGCCGGTCTTGCCCTTGTTTTCGGAGGGCGCAGGAGCGGTGATCAATTCCTTCTTCACGCGCTCCTTCGCATCACGCCGAGCGTCGACGGCAAGCGCGGGGGCCGCGAGTGCCGCTGTCATGGCAACCAGAAGGGCGAGCCGCATTGTTGCTGCTTGCATAATCATTCCTTTTCTTCAGCCTCTTCCGGCTCGGCCTCTTCCGGCTCAGGCTCGTGGGTGTTTGCCCGCCCGCGCTCGTAACCTGTGAACCGAACTTCATTTCCCTCGGCGTCGGCGGCTATCACATGGAAAACGCCTTTCGTCGGATTTCGGTAAAGGAAGCCCGAAGCGGTTTGGCGGCCAACGACATCGATCTCGACCGGTATGACTTCGAAGACATCGCCTTTACTTTGCTCGATGGCTTCACGCTTGCCGATCACGATTGCGCCGTTCGACACCACGCACTTGACGTCCGCTGCCAGGTTCAGCCAGCCAAGAACTCTGCCCAGGGGCGTGTCCTTCACCATCAGCGTGGAATCCGGTACGCGCACTTGGTCTTGCAGGATGATTGTGGCATTACTCGTCTGCTGGAGAAACTGCACAGCATCCGCGAGTGACGTTTCCACGAAATCGAACGAGACCGGCTTGGCCAAACGTTTATGCATTTCGAGCAGCCATTCGGGCGCCTTGTCGTCCGGAATGCCGTCCGGTCCAGCCGGAGCCGCATCCATCCACTTGTACGCGTAGCCCTGCAACGTCACGGAATGGCCTTTGCCATCGGTGCAGAAGGCCGCCACGCGCCCCGATTCGCTCGGGTGCAGCAGGAAGCCGGTGGACGGAGCTTTGGAATCCTGCGCCAGAATCTCGATGGCGATGGTCTCCGCCACCGGTTTCTGCGCTACCTTGCTTGCCGACTGTTTGCTGCCGAGGAAAAGAATCCCGCCTGCATGTGCGATCTCAGCCTCCGCCTGCGTGGCGATCCAGTCAAGAGCCTGGCCCAATTTCATATCGTTCATCTTCAGTGTCACCAAAGTCTTTTTGGGCGCGTCCAATTCCGGGTCGAGCATGATCGGGGCACCGGTCAGCGCCACGAGGAAGGTTACCGCATCGGGGAGAGGCGTGTTTATGAAATCGAACGAGACTTTCTGTTCGAGCTTCTGCCGCAGGGCAGCGTCGCCGTACGTAGGCATCGCCATCAGGGACATCCGCAGGATTCCGGCTGCTTCCTCGTGCGTGGGCTCGGCTTTCAGAGCTTTATGAGCCAGGCGGCAGGCTTCGGCGAATTGCTCGCCGGCGAAGGCTTCCTCGGCAGCCAAGAGCAATTCGTCGACGTTTACGGGCGGCGCCACAGGCGTTGGGGCGGTGATTTGAACTGCGGGTGGATTGATCCAACGCGGCACGGGCTGCGCCACCGGCGGAGGAGCTTTCGACAGGACCATCCACGTTCCCACGCTTCCCAGCAACAGCCCCGCCACCATGCCGAGTACCAGGGCAAACCAGCCGTTGGACGATTTGTCGGACATTGCACGTCTCCTTCATGCAAAGGTGAATACTGCCGCGACTCCCTATGCCAAATTATACCGGCGCGGTCGGGCAATACAAGGGCCGCGTGGTCATCGATCGTCGTGTTTTCGCGTCACTCGCCCACCGGCCAATACCGCCGGCCGGTTTCGCTCCGGCCTGTTCGTCTGTCAATGCTGCAGCTCCCCCTGTCCGATGTTCACGCCGTTACGGCAACTGGTCCTTCACCACCTTGCCGGCGGGATTTCGCGGAAGCGCGTCCATGAAGACCATGAGCTGAGGCACCTTGTAGGACGGCAGCTTTTCGTAGCAATGCTTGCGGAGGTCCATCTCGGAAAGCGAAGGGTCGCGCGGCACCACGTAAGCCTTCACAAGCTCGCCGAGGTGCGCCCGCGGGCCGGTGGCGGGCACGCCTTTCACGGCAGCCTCGCGCACCTTCTCGTGCGCCAGCAGCACGGCCTCCACCTCGGCGGCAAACACGTTCTCGCCGCCCACGATGATCATATCCTTCTTGCGGCCCTTGATGAAGAAGTAGCCGTCATCGTCGATCGCGGCCAGGTCGCCGGTGCGGAACCACTCGCGGCCGCCGACGGTGGCGATGGCGTCGTTCAGCCGCTCGGGCTGATTGTAGTAGCCGGGGATCACCTCCTCGCGGGCAAAAAGCAGCTCGCCCACGGTGCCCGGCGGCACGTCGCCGTCCTTGTCGTCCACCACCCTGGCTGCCACAAACGGCAGCAGGCGGCCGATCGAGTCGGGCCGGGTTTCCACGTCTTCGTTGCGGAGCACGTGGGTCATGCTGATCGTTTCGGTGAGGCCGAAGAAATTGTGCAGGGCCACATTCGGGAACCGCTGCCGCAGCTCGCGCACGACGGCCACGGGCATAGGAGAGCCGGCGTATGCCATCACGCGCAGCGACGCCGCATCGAAGCCGTCCAGGTTTTTCATCGACAGGATTTTCTGGAAAACGGACGGCACGCTGAGAAACGTGGTGATCCGCTCGCGCTGCACCACGTCCATCAGGTCGTCGGGCGCGGCGGTGGAAACAATCACCACCGGCGCCTTCTGGTATGCCGCGGTGGGCAGCGTGCTGTAGAGGGCCGTGCAGTGGAACATCGGGTTTACCAGCAGGTGCACGTCGTTTGCGCTCAGGGCGTGGGCGTTGATGGCGGCGGTGGCATTGAACATGAGATCGCAGTGCCGCATCATCGCGCCCTTGGGCGCGGCGGTGGTGCCCGACGTGTGCATGATGATCGAAAGCGCGTCGTGCTCGAGCGGCACCTCGGGCGCACTTCCGCGGGCGGAAAGGAGGCTGTCGAACGACGGCAGGGCCGCGCCCTTCTCAATGGCAAACGCGGCAGTGTGCGGCGAAGCCGCGGCCGCGCGCATCGCGGTGGCATCGTGCGGCCCGCGCACGAATAGCGCCTGCGGCTGCACGCTGGCAAAGATGCCGGCGAGGCTCTCCTCCTTCAGCCACGTATTCAGCGGCACGATCACGCCGCCCAGCCGCTGCGTGGCCCAATAGACGAGATAGTA
>DATLAR010000019.1:0-11713 GCA_035527355.1 Planctomycetota bacterium | reverse complement strand
TCGTGCCCTTCGCGGTTTACCTGCGGTTCTGAACCGCCTTGAAGAGATTTATTATGGCAGATAGTTCAGACAGCCTGATCGTAAACGTTCCCGAGAAGATCAAGGATAGCGCGCACAAGGTTTATACGAAGATTCTGGGCGGGGAGAAGCCGTCGATGAGCTTTCCGATCCGCGAGCTTCGCAACGTGCGCTACAGCCCCCGCGTGGGATTCTTCGAGATCGGCGCGGCCAAGAAAATCCGCACGCTCACCTACAACACCGTGAAGTCGTTTGCGCAAACGCTGCGCATGATGGCGGAGAGCAAGAAGCTGGTGGAAACCGAAGACTTCGCCACCAAGCGAGAGGTGTATTACATCTCGAAAAACTGGGGCGAGGCCCGCTTCGACGAGCAGCCGGAGTCGGACGAGGTGATGGATGATATCGAGGCGATGTTTTACGTGAACCGCGAGCAGCTCGGCTTCATCCCCGAGGAGAAGGGCGGCGAGGTGGCCGGCCAACTGGTGATCATCGACAAGGACCAGACCACGGGCAAGCCGCTGCATATCGACTGCACGAAGTTCGGCTCGGGGGCCTATTCCATTCCGATCGACGTGGAGCACCTGAAGTTTGAGACCGATGCACAGTTCATTCTCGCAATCGAAACCGCCGGTGCATTCCAGCGGCTGGTGAAGCACAGCTTCTGGCGCACTGCTAGCTGCATCCTCGTGTCGATGGGCGGTGTGCCCACGCGCGCCACGCGGCGGTTCATCCGGCTGCTCTCCGAGGCGAAAGACATCCCCGTTTACGCGTTTGTGGACGGCGATCCATACGGCTATTGCAATATCTACCGCACGTTGAAGGTGGGCTCGGGCAATGCGGCGCACGTGAACAAGTTTTTCTGCGTGCCACACGCTACGTTCCTGGGCGTTACGCCGCACGACATCGCGCAATACAACCTGCCCACGCATCCGCTGAAGGACGTGGATATCAAGCGTGCGGAAGATGCTTTGAAGAATGATCCGTTCATTTTGCACTACAAGCAGTGGCAAGACGCCCTGAACCTGATGATCAAGCTGGGCCGCCGCGTGGAGCAGCAGGCTTTTGCCGCGCACGGCCTGAATTTCGTGCTGGAGACCTACTTGCCGGAAAAGCTGAAGAACCCGAAGAAGTTTCTGCCGTAAGGCCAACTTACAGGCTTCGGCCTTTGGGATTTCAGCCTTTTAGATTCTTTCGTCAGCGGTTCTACGTTTCGTAGATGTTGCCGCAGTGTCTTCGGGGTGCAAGGCTTCATTTCATTAGCCCCTCGATTCTTATCGAGCTCGATTCTATCGAGGGGGCTTGAGGCTGCCCTCCGGAGAATAAAAACCGTTTCAACAGGATCACGTTCCACGGGATTGAGAACTACAGGCGGCTGGTGGGGCGTTGAGGCGGGGCCATTTTGCCACACAGAGTTCCTTCAAAAAAATCGCTAAAGTCGCACGATCTGCTGCCGTTACCTTTCGCGGCAATGAACCCTGTGCACCTGCTTCTTTCTGCGGGATGAGGGCGAGGCATTGAAGCCTCGCCCTTTCTCGTTTCGCCGGCCATCGCGGGGCCGAAAATCGGCGTGGGCTGTTTTCCGAACTTTTTTGAACTTTCGCATACGCAGCGCGTCTAAGTATTATCCTTGGCGCCCTCGGAAATCCTGGCCTTTGCGGGTGGGTTGGCTTGGGAGTCGTCGCCGGCGAATGCCGGAAAAACCGTCAAAAACGGGAACTTGCGGCACTCCCTGCTTGTTTAATAAACGGTGGTTCCCGCCTGGTTACGTACACCGAACTCACCAAATGTAGGATATTGTAAAGGATGTGGAGAATTTCCTTGATTTTTCTCTCATATCCTTGACATTGTCTCCTTGTGGTGTTATAATTAAGTGATTCGGCAGTATTTTCTTCATCTCGCTCGCTGTTCGGCCTGATTTGTGTTGATGTTAAAACCGATTTTCGGGACTGAACCCTATGTTGAGAGCAGGTGCTACTGGTGGCCGGCCTGATTCCGGAAGGAACCATAACTCGAATTCTGGAAAGCACTGATATAGTTGATCTTATCAGCCGTTACTTTCCACTGAAAAGGGCCGGGCAAGGTTTCCTTGCCTTGTGCCCCTTTCACAACGAAAAAACCCCTTCATTCCACGTTTCACCTCAGAGGCAGAATTACCACTGTTTCGGCTGTGGCAAAGGGGGCAACGCGATCGGCTTCCTGATGGAAATGGAGAAAGTGCCATTTCCGGAGGCCGTGGAGTTGCTTGCCGAGCGGTGCGGCATCCGGATGGAGCGCACGGCGGCGGACGGCTCGTCGGAGAGGCGCAAGGCGCTATTCGACATTATGCGCGCCGCCCAACGGCATTTCGAACGTAACCTCGTGTCCGACGCGGGCATGACCGCCCGCGAGTACCTGGCTCGCCGGGGCATCTCGGCCGATAGCACGGCGCTCTTTCACCTCGGCTATGCTATGCCGGCCTGGGACGACCTGCTCCGCAAAGCGCAGGCCACCAATACCCCGGCTGCAAACCTGGAGGCCGCCGGCCTGATCATCAGCAACAACAAGAACGGCCATTACGACCGCTTCCGGAACAGGCTGGTGTTTCCCATATTCAATGGGCAGGACAAGGTGGTGGGTTTCGGCGCACGCACCCTGGACCCGGACGAGCCGGTGAAGTACGTAAACTCGCCGGAAACCGCGCTGTTTACCAAGGGCAAACTGCTCTACGGGCTGAACCTTGCCAAGAACGAGATCATCCGGACGGGCAAGGCCGTGGTGGTCGAGGGTTACACGGACGTGATAATGGCGCATCAGCACGGCATCACAAACGTAGTGGCAACGCTGGGCACGGCGCTGGGACGCGAGCACGTGCGGCAGTTGCGCCGGTACGCCCAGCTTTGCACGCTGGTGTACGATGGCGACGCAGCCGGGCAGAAGGCTTCCGACGCGAGCCTCCAGGTTTTCATCGAAGAGGAGATGGACGTGGAGGTGGCCACCCTGCCGGGCGGCAAGGACCCGTGCGAGTACCTGGTGGACTACGGGCCGGATGCTTTTCGCAAGTGCCTCGACGCGGCGTGCGGGATATTCGATTTCCGGCTGAGGGAAGCCCAGGGCATCGAGAATGCCGATCCGAAAAAGGCGGCTGCGATGATCGATAGCGTGCTGGCGCTGATCATGCGGATACCAAACCCCGTGGAGCGCCGCATCCGGTTTGACCGCGTGGCGCTGCTGCTGGGGCACCGGCTGCAAGCCGAGGAAAGCAGCGTGAGGCGCCGGCTGGTGGAAATGCTGCGATCGGGGCAGGCGAGCCGGGCGCGGAAAGAACCGGCCGAGCAGCCGCCAAGCGCCCAGTTGCCGCCGATCGAGCGTGAAATGCTGACGGTGTGCCTGCAGCAGACGGAGCTTTTTCCGCTGCTGCTGAAGGAATTTGGCGGCGACGATTTTACGCACAGCGGGCTGCGAGCGGTTTTTGAGGCGGCCCGCGAGCTGCACGAGGCCGGCGATTTGCAGCCGGCAAGGCTTTCGGCCAGGCTGGCCGAGCCTGCCCTGGCTTCGCTGCTGGCATTATTGCTCAGCGATACCGATGGCTCGCCCGATTATCCAGGCCGGCTGGAAGGCTGCCTGCAGAATGCACGGCGGCAAAAAGTGAAAAGACAGATTTCCGAGACAAAGGCAAGAATGCTTACAGCCGAACGGGAGGGAGACGAAGAAAACTCCAAGCGGCTTAAGCAGGAGTATACCGGGTTAATCAACATCCGAGGAGGAATCGATGGGTAAACCTGAGGACACCATTAAGCTCCTCACCGGCCGGGGAAAGGAAAAGGGGTTCCTCACCTATGAGGAACTCAACGATCTGCTTCCCGATGATACCGTTGCGCCCGACAAGATCGACAAGATTCTGATGCAGCTAGACGAGCTGGGCATCGAACTGATCGACGAGTCGGACGTGGAGGAGCGCGAGGAACTGCTGGAGGCGCGCGACGAGGAACTGCTGGACGAGCTGGAGACGGAGGAGCTCGACAACGTAGACGACCCGGTGCGGATGTACCTGACGCAGATGGGCGAGATTCCGCTGCTGAGCCGCGAGGAGGAGATACTGCTGGCCAAGAAGATCGAGATGACAAGGCGAGATTTCCGCACCAAGGTGCTGGAGTCGGACCTTTCGATCGAGACGGCCATCACCATCCTCGAAGACGTCAGCCGCGGCGATGCGCCCTTCGAGCGTACGCTGAACGCACTGGGCACCGACGACAATACGAAGGAAGACCTTCACAAGAAACTGCCCGAGAACCTGAAGACGCTCAAGATGATGCTGGAGCGCAACCGCGGCGACTACGGGCAGACAATGTCGGTTGCCAGCGAATCGGAGCGACGCCGCATAGCGAAGCGCCTCGCACAGCGGCGCAGCCGCGCCGTGGCGCTGCTCGAAGAGCTGAGCCTCTCGGGCAAACGCATACAGCCGATGATCGACCGCCTCAACGAGCACTACGCACGGATGCTCTTCTTCCAGAAGAAGACCGCCGAGATCGCCGTGAAGGCCGAGAACAACGGCCAGCTTCACCATATGAAGGAGCAGCTTCGCGAGCTTACGCTGCTGGCGGGCGAGGACCTCATGAGCTTGGGCCGGCGCACCGAAGAAATCCGCGTGAAGCACGAGCAGTATGAAGTGGCAAAGCGCAAGCTTTCCAGCGGAAACCTCCGGCTGGTGGTTTCGATCGCAAAGAAGTACCGCAACCGCGGGCTGGGCTTCCTCGATCTGATCCAGGAAGGCAACACCGGCCTCATGAAAGCCGTGGAGAAGTACGAATACAAGCGCGGCTACAAGTTCTCTACGTATGCCACGTGGTGGATACGCCAGGCAATCACGCGCTCGATAGCCGACCTTGCCCGCACGATCCGCATTCCCGTGCACATGATCGAAACGATGAGCAAGCTGCGCAACGTGAGCAAGAAGCTCATCCAGGAGCGCGGCCGCGAGCCGTCGATCGAAGAACTGGCACGCGAAGCGCAGATATCGGTAGACGAGACGCGCCGCGTGATGAAAATCTCGAAGCATCCGATCTCGCTGGACCGCCCGATCGGCGAGAGCGAAGACAGCTACTTCGGCGATTTCATAGAAGACGAGACCGCCGAAAACCCTGTGAGCGCGGCCGGGCATCACATGCTGCGCGACAAGATCAACTCGGTGCTCAACACGCTCACCGAGCGCGAGCGCGATATCATCAAGCTGCGCTATGGCATCGGCGAAGGGTTCACCTATACGCTCGAAGAAGTCGGACAGAAGTTCAAAGTGACCAGAGAACGCGTCCGGCAGATCGAAGCAAAGGCCGTCCGCAAGCTGCAGCACCCGATCAGGAGCCGCAAACTCGAGAGTTTCATCGAGGGATTCGGCAGCAGGTAAGGAGCTAATGAGAGAAAACAGCAGTTTGGAGAACATCAAGCAGCTCCACAAGCTTGACTGCAAGCTGATAGCATTGCAGAAAAAGCACGAGGAGCTTCCGAAGACCTTGCACCGGCTCGAACAGGCGGTGCTGGACAAAGAAAAAGCATTGCGCGAAGCGGAGGGCCATTCAAAGGCCCTCCGCTCTCGTTATGACCAGCGCGACCTCGACCTCAAGGGCTTCGAGGCCCAGATCAAGAAACTCGAGGGGCAGCTCGGCTCCGCAAAAACCAACAAGGAATACTCCATCATACTCTCGGAAATCGCCACCAACAAAGCCGACGTGGCCAAGGTGGAAGACGACATGCTGCTGGCGATGGAAACCGTAGACCAGCAGCAGCGGGCAATCGAGCAATGCAAGGCGGCCGTGCAGGCGGCCAAGCAGGACCATAACGCCCACAAAGACGAGATAAAGGCCCAGCAGGCCGAGGTGGATGCACAACTGGCACGGCTGCGCGAAGAACGAAAAACCTACACCGAAAAGCTGACGCGCGATCTGCTGCACCAGTACGAGCGCATCCTCCAGAAGCGCGGCCCCACCGCCGTAGTGCCGGTGATCGACCTTAGCTGCCAGGGCTGCTTTATGAAGGTAACGCCCGAAGTGCAGGCCCAGCTTCTGAAAAACGAGACAATCGTCTACTGCAAAACGTGCTCGCGGATAATGTATATGGTATAAGATCTGCCGTCAAGCACGCGATGGTGGCCGCTGCCCGGCGTTCGCGCCGGGGAGAGGAAAGTCCGAGCTCCACAGGGCAGGGCGGTGGGTAACGCCCACCGGGAGTGATCCCAGGGAAAGTGCAACAGAAAAGATACCGCCGTGCCTCCGAGCCCCCGTTTACGGGCACGGTAAGGGTGAAATGGTGAGGTAAGAGCTCACCGGCAGCCGGGGCGACCCGGTAGCCTGGTAAACCCCGCCCGGAGAAAGGCCAAATATGGAAGCATGAGCTGGCCCGGCTCGCTATCGACTTCCGGGTAGGCCGCTGGAGGCGCTTCGCAAGAGGCGTCGTAGATGAATGGCCACCGCCGGCTCCTCACGGGGCCGGCTACAGAACTCGGCTTACCGCGTGCTTGGCGGCATTGTTGTACAGGCCGCGAAGAGACCGAACGAAAAGGTCGCTTCGCGGCCTTTTTTTTGCAGGTGGACGGGCAGACGGTAGTTTGCAGGCGGACGGACGGGCAGAAATCATGACGAAAGGAACCATACGCTCTCACAAAAGCGGTAACGGAAAAAAATGCTTGACAAGCAGACGGGAAGCTGTTACTATGTGAGCATGTACTCACGTAACCACACAGGGAGAATCCGTGAATAGAGACACGCGAAAGCTTTACGAGATGAAGGCCGAGGTGATCCAGGCGATCGCGCACCCGATCCGCTTGGCTATCGTTGATTTTCTGGCCGACGGCGAGCAGTGCGTGTGCGACATTGCCGCGCACGTGGGCGCGCAGCGGTCGAACGCTTCGCGCCATCTGGCCGTGATGCTGAAGGCCGGCGTGGTGGATTGCCGCAAGGACGGCCTGCGAGTGCTCTACAGCCTGCGCACGCCGTGCATCGCCGGCTTCCTGACTTGCGTGTCGAACGTGCTCCGCGAGCAGATGCGGTCGCAGAACAAGCTCCTGAAGAAGATATAAGCAGTTTCCGAACCAAACTGCTTTTTTTTGTTCCACTATGTGATTATATTATCACGGCCTCACGCAGCCTGAACGGGCTGCCGGCCATCTACAGACCGGGGTACTGCTGGTGAACTGGAAAACCGAGTGGAAAAAGCTGGCCGGTCTGGTAGCGGCGTTTGCTGCTTTCTTTTATCTGCCGCTGGGCAATGCTCGCTTTGAGGGCGCGATCATGGAATCGCTGCACCTGATGAAGTGGTACGCCCAGGAGCACGTGCTGCTGTGCCTGATACCGGCGTTTTTCATTGCGGGCGCGATCGGCGTGTTTGTGAGCCAGGCATCGGTGATGAAGTACCTGGGGGCGGGCGCAAACAAGGTGCTGGCGTACGGTGTAGCGTCGGTTTCGGGCAGCGTGCTGGCGGTGTGCTCGTGCACGGTGCTGCCGCTGTTTGCAGGCATTTACAGGATGGGTGCGGGGCTGGGGCCGGCGTCGGCTTTCCTGTATTCCGGCCCTGCGATCAACGTGCTGGCGATCATCCTTACGGCCAGGATTCTCGGTATGCAACTGGGGGTGGCGCGTGCGGTGGGGGCGGTGGTGTTCAGCGTGGTGATCGGGCTGATCATGCACGTGATATACCGCAAGGAGGAGAACGCCAAGGCCGCAGCGCAACTGGGAGCGCCGGAGCCGGAAGTGGCGCGTCCGCTGTGGCAAAACGTGATCTACTTCGCCCTGATGGTGGGCGTGCTGGTGTTTGCAAACTGGGGCGAGCCAAAGGCGCCGTTTGGCATGTGGCAGGCGATATACTCGGCGAAATGGGTGATTACGGGCGTGCTGGCGGCGGCGTTTGCGGCGGTGCTGGTGAAGTGGTTTGCCCTGAAATGGTGGAAGGTGCTGCTGGCAGCCGTGCCGGCGGCGGTGCTGGCGCTGCTTTTCCCGCGGTATCCGATGATTCCGTTTGCGGCGGGTGTGATAGGGCTTTCGACGCTGACGGCAAGCACGCCCGGCGAGACGAGGAGCTGGTTTGAGGGCACGTGGTGCTTTGCGAAGCAGATTCTGCCGCTGCTGTTTTTCGGCGTGCTGATCGCAGGTGCGCTGCTGGGGCGGCCGGGCCACGAGGGGCTGATACCGTCGGCGTGGGTGAACGCGGCGGTGGGCGGCAACTCGCTTCAGTCGAATCTTCTCGCGTCGCTAGCGGGGGCGTTCATGTATTTTGCAACGCTCACGGAGGTGCCGATCCTGCAGGGGCTGATCGGCTCCGGGATGGGCAAGGGGCCGGCGCTGGCGCTGCTGCTGGCCGGGCCGGCGCTTTCGCTGCCCAGCATGCTGGTGATCCGCAGCGTGATAGGCACGCGCAAAACGCTTGTTTATGTTTCACTCGTGGTCATAATGGGTACGATATCAGGCATGATTTTCGGCGCAATAGCGGGAGAGGGAATAACGGTATGAAAAAGCTGGAGATTCTGGGTACAGGTTGCCCGAAGTGCAAGAAGCTGGCCGAGAACGCCGAGGCCGCTGCCAAGGCGATGGGCATTGAGTATGAGATCGGGAAAGTTACCGACATCAACAGAATCATGGAGTTCGGCGTGATGATGACGCCCGCTCTCGTGATTGATGGCCAGGTGAAGGTGGCGGGCAAGGTGCCCTCGCCTGAAGATATCATGAAGTTGCTTGCGTGATTTTGTTCCGAGCGCGTGCTTGGGAACCGTCTTTTTGCCGATCCCCGTGCCGAAAGGAGCTTGCAATGGCTGAATGCTGCAGTGGACCGAAATTGATCTTCTCTTGTTCCGGTGCGGCCGACGTTGGCGCGATTGCCGATCAGGCGGCCCGAAAGGTGACCGCGAGCGGCAAGGGCAAGATGTTCTGCATGGCCGGCATCGGCGGGCGCGTGCCCGGCATCCTGAAGACGACCGAGTCGGCATCAAAAGTGGTGGCGATCGACGGTTGCCCGCTGAACTGCGCGAAGAGTTCGCTGGAGCAGGCGGGTATCAGGAGCTTCACTCACATACAGCTTGCCGAGTTGGGCATGGAAAAGGGGAAGTCGCCGCTGTCCGACGACAAGGTTGCCGCGATTGCGGCGAAGATCGAGGAAGCTCTGTAACAAAGACGGCGCGTCGGCTGGCGCCTGAGCCTGATGTGCCGCCGGCCGGCGCTAGCACAAGGAGACGAATATGAAACAGAAACTGATGATCGGCGCCGGCGCCGTTCTCCTGTTGGGTTTGGCTGTCATGATGGCGGGATCGACATTTCGCGGAACGCGCGGGCTGCGCGGCGGGGATGCCGGCTCGGCTATGGCCGCCGAACCCGCCCCGCAGAGCGGAAAGCAACTGCCGCTGCTGCTGGACCTCGGCTCCAAGCAATGCATCCCCTGCAAGATGATGGCGCCCATCCTCGACGAGCTCTCGAAGGAATATGCCGGCGTGTTCGAGGTCAGGTTTGTCGATGTCTGGATCAAGGAGAATGCTCCCGTTGCGAAGAAGCACAACGTGGAGGTGATTCCCACGCAGATCTTCTTCGACGCCAACGGCAAAGAGCTTTGGCGGCACGAGGGCTTCCTCTCGAAGGAAGACATTCTGGCCAAGTGGAAGGAACTGGGGTTCGCCTTCAAAACGGCGCCTGCTTTGCCCGTAATCGAACGCTGGGAGCCCGCCAAGGCCAACAGCCGCGCGAAAAGCGGCATCTGCTTCATGTGCGACGGCGACATCAATGAGAGGGCCGCCGTGGCGGTGAAGACCGACAAGGGCGATGTGCGCCTGTGCAGCCTGCACTGCTACTTCATCATGTATTCCTGCCTCACGGAAGACAAGGCCGGATTCGAGAAGAAGGTCTCCGTGCCCGACTATGCATCCGGAAAGATGGTTCCGCTCACCAAGGCCGCGCTTCTGTCCGGCAACGACGAGCAGACGGGCCGGCCGTGGATTCGCGCATTCGCGGGCCGCGAGGCCGCCCAGGAAGCGCAGAAAACCGCCGGCGGCAGCATCCTCTCCCTTGCCGCGCTCCAGCGGATGGAGATGTCGCACCGCTGCGGCTTCTGCGACCGCGCGTGCTACCCGGCCGCCGCCGCCGAAGTGATCGTGGAAGGCGTGCAAACGTGGGGCTGCTGCTCGCACTGCGCCCTAGGGGTGGCCGCCCGCACCGGCAAGGACATCGAGGTGCGCGAGCGCGACCGCCTCACCGGCGAGCCGATCAACGTCAAGACGTTGGACGGCGGCGTTGCATCCCTCGAGCCGAAAACTGCCGTTGCGTGGTTCGGAATGCGCACCAAACCCGACGGCACGAAGGCATCGGCCGGATGCTTCCACCAGGGCTTCTTCACAACGCCCGACAACCTTCGCTCGTGGCTGGAGAAGAACCCGCTGGAGACCGGCAAACTCATCACCATCAACCAGGCCTTGGCCGACAAGATGAAACTGTCGCCCGAGCAGATCCAGAAGGCCTGCAAAATCGGCGAGTGCGCCCCGAAATGACCGCGCGGGAGAAGCCATGAAGATTGACGCGAAAAAGCTGCTTTCCAAAATATTGCTGGCGTTCGTGCTGGTCAGCATCGGATTTGCCATCGGCAAGGAAGCGACGCTCCGGCGCGTGCCGAGCGGCGGCGACGCGGCATCGGCCGCCGGGCAGGGCGAGAAAGTGATCGTGTATTACATGCACGCTACCATCCGCTGCGTCACCTGCAACTCGATTGAAGCGATGGCCGCCAGGCTGGTCGACACCACCTTCGCGGAGGCCAAACGGGCCGGCAGGCTCGTTTGGAAGGAAGTGGATTTTCAGCAGAATGAAAACCTTGCCAAACGATACGACGTGGTTTCGAGCTGCCTTGTGATAGTCCACGTGCAAGACGGCAAGGAAGTGGATTTCAAGCGGCTGGATGATGTGTGGCTGCTTGACGGCAAGCCTCAGGAGTTTAACGACTACGTGGCGGGGGCCATTACCGGTTACCTGGAAGGGGGGCCGAAGGAATGACATGGTACGTTGTCGCTTCCGCTCTCTGGCTAGGCGTGCTCACGTCGATCAGCCCGTGCCCGCTGGCCAGCAACATCGCGGCGATCTCCTTCATTGGCAGGCACATGGGCAACCACCGCCGCGTGTTGCTTTCGGGCGTGCTTTACACGCTGGGCCGCGTGCTGGCTTACGTTGCGGTGGGTGCGATCATTCTGGGCGCGTTTCAATGGCTGGCGCTGTCCGGGGGCGACGTTTCGCGTTTCCTCCAGCGCTACATGAGCCTTGTGCTCGGGCCGGCCCTCATCCTGATCGGTATGATCCTGCTGGAGATGCTGGGCTTTTCGTTTTCGCTGAATCTCGCGAGCCAGGGCGCACAGCAGAAGGCGGGCCGCGGCGGCGTGTTTTGGACTACCGGCCTGGGATTCCTCTTTGCGCTGTCGTTCTGCCCGGTATCCGCGGGGCTGTATTTCGGCGCCCTGCTGCCCCTTTCGGCCAAGCACGGCTCGCAATTCGTTCTCCCGATCATCTTCGGCATCGGTACGGCATTGCCGGTGCTCGTGTTTGCTTTCCTTATCGCTTTCGCAAGCGAGTACGTGGGCAAGGCATTCAACCGCGTATCGCAGATCGAGAAGTGGGTTCGCGGGATCACCGGTGCGGTGTTCATCCTTGCAGGCATCTACTACAGCCTTGCCCACATCTATGGCATTTCGTTGCTTGGATGACGGCGG
>DATLAR010000018.1:0-5104 GCA_035527355.1 Planctomycetota bacterium | reverse complement strand
TGCACGGCGTGAAGCTGCACGTCGCCTGCCAGAAGGATCGATTCTTCCGTCATCCCTGATTTCCTGTGCGTGCCGTAAGGCAGTTTTCCTGTTGGCCGCAGGCATTGCATTTGCCATCGAGGCAGTTTGGCGTCACCTCGCCATTAGCGGCACGGTGCCTTTCGGAGATGAGGAATTTCTTTGTGACGCCCGCATCAATGTGATCCCACGGCAGCACCTCGTATTCGGGGCGCTCGCGGTGTGCGTAAAACGCGGGATCGATGCGGCAGTCGGCCAGCACCTTCTCCCATTTTTCAAAGCTGAAATGCTCTTCCCATGCATCAAACATGCAGCCGCGGCGATACGCTTCGAAGATAGCCATGCCAAGGGTGCGGTCGCCGCGGGCAAAGATACCTTCGAGCACGCTGCGGTCCACGCGGTGGGCTTTCAGCCAGATGTTCTGCCCCTTGATATCCGATTTCAGCTTGCCCTGCCGCATGCGCAAGGCGTCGGCCGTGAGCATTGCATCCCACTGGAAGGGCGTGTGCGGCTTTGGCACGAACGGTGCGACGGAGATATTGACGCGAGCGGGCGCCTTGCCAAGCTCCTTGCGCAGCAGCGAAACCTTCCTCGCAAGCTTTGCGATGGCGTCGACGTCGGCATCGGTTTCGCCGGGCAGGCCGACCATGAAATACAGCTTCACGGTTTCCCAGCCGGCCAGGTATGCCTCTCGCACGCCGCTGAGCAGGTCTTCGTCTGTGATGTTCTTGTTGATCCGCATTCGCAGCGATTCGGTGGCGGCCTCCGGTGCGAGCGTGAGGCCGGATTTGCGCACGCGGCTGAGGACCGACGGCAGCTCTTTCAGTTCCTTGTTCACGCGCAGCGACGGCAGCGAAATGTTGACGCGCAGCGGGTCGAAATAGCTCGTAAGCCCTTTGAGAAGGGGGTAGAGATGCGGGTAATCGCTGATGGACAGCGCCCCGAGCGACACCTCGCTGTAGCCGGTGGCGCGGTAGGAGGCGCAGGCGGCGTCGATCAGCTTCATAGCGTCGCGCGCGCGGTATGGCCGCTTGATCATCCCGGCCTGGCAGAAGCGGCAGCCGTGCGTGCAGCCGCGAACGACCTCGAGCGAGATGCGGTCGTGCACGGCCTCGACGAGCGGCACGATGAGCTTTGTGGGCGGCGGAAAAGAGTCCATGTCCTTCAGCAGCGCCGCCGTCACGCGTTCGGGCACGCCCTTCACGGCAGGCTCTACGGACTTGATGGTGTTGTCTTCGTTGTATTCAACGTTGTAGAGCGACGGTGCGTAGGCGCCGGGCACCTTCTTGGCGAGATGTGTGAGCAGGTCGCGACGCGAGGTGTTTTTCTTGCGGCCGCGGGCGGCCTTGAACTCGTCGATCAGCGCCAGCACGGCTTCCTCGCCATCGCCGATGATGAACAGATCGATGAAGCCGCTCATCGGCTCGGGGTTGAACGCACACGGCCCGCCCGCGATCACCAGCGGGTCTTCCGCGGTGCGGCGCTCCGACAACAGCGGGATGCCGGCGAGATCCAGCATCAGCAGCACGTTTGTGGCGCACATCTCGTATTGCAGGGAGAAACCAACGATATCGAATTGGCGCAGCGGCGTGCGTGTTTCCAGCGAGTATAGCGGCACACGCTCTTCGCGCAGCTTCGCCACCATATCGGGAAACGGCGCGTAGCAGCGCTCTGCCGCCACGTCCTCACGGGTGTTGAGGATGGCGTATAGTATCTGCATACCGAGGTGAGAAATGCCCACGGTGTAAGCGTCGGGAAAAGCCAATGCAAAAGTTACGTCTACATCAGCGTGGTCCTTTACAACCGAATTCGGTTCGCCGCCAACATACTGCGCGGGCGTTTCTACAAACGGCAGCACCCTCTCATTGAGAACCGTTCGTATATCGTCGACCATTATATTATATAGCATATCAAAGAGAGGGCGAATTTTCACCTGAAATCCGGCGCTGGCGACTCCCTCAGCGGATCTCGTCAAGCATCTCCCGCCCCAGGACGATTTGCGGCCGCATGCTAACGTTTACCACCAGCCCCAGCCCCACAAACGACGCCAGCAGCGAAGAGCCGCCATAGCTCATGAAAGGCAGCGGCAGGCCCACCGTGGGAAATTGCCCCGCCGACATCCCCGTGTTCACCAGCATCTGCGTGGCGAAAAGCAGCATCACGCCCACTACCAGCAGGCGGCCGGGCGGGTCGCGGGTGGCGTCGGCCACGCTGGCGCACGAGCAGAAAAAGAGGAAGAACAAAGCCAGTACGCCCACGGCCCGCAGGAAACCCCACTCTTCGCAGATCACGGCGAAGATGAAATCGGTGTTGCGCTCGGGCAGGAAATTGAGGCGATTCTGCGTGCCTTGGCCCCAGCCCTTGCCGGTGAGGCCGCCCGATCCGATCGCCACTTTTGCCTGTGTGAGGTGGTAAAGCTCGTCCATCAGCAGCGCTGGGTCCTTGGAGTCCTGGTTGATGAAGCTGATCACGCGTTCCTTCTGGTATGGTTCGATCATAAACCATAGCACAGGCAGCGCCAGGATGCCCATGAGCACGAACGTGATCAGGTGCTTCACGCGGGCGCCCGCCACAAAGACCATTCCGAGGAAAACGGGCAGCAGCACCAGCGACGTGCCGAGGTCGGGCTGTTTGGCGATGAAGGCTATGGGCACGATCACGATGATGAAAGGCGAGAGCAGGCCGATCAGCTCGCGGTAGCTGTCGCGGCCGGGCAGGAACCGGGCGAGTGCGAAGATGACGGCGATTTTCATAAACTCGGACGTCTGAAGCTGGGCGGGCCCGAGGTCGATCCACCGCCGCGAGCCTTTGATCGGCGACGCCAGAAACAGCGTGGCCAGCAGCAGCACGAGCCCGGCCCCGTAGATCACGTAGGCCCAGTCTACCAGCAGCTTGTAGTCGATCAAAATGACCACGAGAAAAACGAACAGACCAACGATCGACCAGACCACCTGCTTCTGCGGCTGAGGGCCGCCATCGGTGGACGCGCTGAAAACGAAAGCCAGGCCAATGGCCAGCAGCATGCCTGCCAGCATAATGGTTGGCCAGCTTATCCGCCTGTAATCAACGCTGTCGAAAAGCCTCATTGGTTCGATTGCACCTTTGTTGTGCCGGCGATGCTCCTGGTGCCGGTGAGGAAGTCGTCGGGGAATGCCTCGATGATTTTGCGAGCCAGCGGCGCGGCCACGTCGCCGCCGTGGATGCCGTGGTCGAGATGCTCCACCACTACAGCAAAAGCGATACGGGGCTTGTCGGCCGGAGCAAAGCCTACAAACCATCCCACGTCGTCCCAGCGCGGGCTGCCGGTGAGGGGATCAAGCACGCGCCGCTGTGCGGTGCTGGTTTTGCCGGCGGCCTTGTATGGTTTTTGCCAACCTTGCCATGCGCGGAGTGCGGTGCCGCCTTGATCGTTCACTACGGCGGCAAGCGCCCGGCGGATGCGCTCGGCGGCGCCGGGCGGCAGTTGAACGCTCTCGGGGTCGCGGTGAGGCAGGGGCAGTGATGCACCCGAGGCATCGACGATCCTGCGGATGACGTGCGGCCTCACCATTCGGCCGTTGCTGCAGAGCAGCGCCATGGCGCGAGCGGCTTGCAGGGGCGTTACGAGCAGCTCGCCCTGCCCGATCGAATAGTTTGCCGTGTCGCCCAAGTACCAGCGCTCGCCGCGTTCGGCCCTGCGTGCGGGCGACGGCACGAGGCCGGGGTCTTCGCCGTAAAGCTCGTGCGGCGTGGCAAGCTCACCGAGGCCCATCTTCAGCGACCACTCGGCCAGTGCATCGGCGCCGGCCTTGCAACCCAGCTCGCAAAAGTAAACGTTGCACGATTTTTTCATCGCCTCGTGAAAGCCGATGCTGCCGTGCCCCCACGTGGCCGAGCATTTCAGGCCGCCGATGCGGAACGCGCCGCTGCATTCGTGCACGGCGGCCGTGTCGATACCCTTTGCCCACGCCGCGATGGAGGTGATGACCTTGAATGTGGAGCCAAGCGGATACGGCTTCACCGCCCGCTGGTAAAAAGGTTTTTCGGGATCGGCGACGAGCCGGCGGTAGTCGTTTGACAGCGTGGCGGGGTTGTAGCGCGGGGAAGAAGCCAGCACGAGTATCTCGCCGTTGGTAACGTCGATCACCACCACCGCACCCGTATGATCGCCCAGCACTTTTTCGGCCGCCCTCTGCTGCGCGGGCAGGATGCTGAGATGAATGTCGCAGCCGGGGTTGGAGTCGTTTCTGCTTATCACGCCCACGGTGCGGCCGAAGCGGTCCTTCTCGGCCAGCTCATCGCCGCGCGAGCCGCGGAGCAGGTCGTTGAACTTCGCCTCCACGCCGGCAGCGCCCACGGTATCGTTCATGAACAGCCGCTTTGCCCGCGAGCCTTTGTATTCTGTTCGGTACGTCCGGTAGTCGTCGGGCGAGACCTTTGTCATGTAGCCGATCACGTGCGCGGCGAGATCGCCATGCGGATACTGCCTGACGAGCTTATCGCTGGGGAAGAAGCCTTGGATGTCTTCGCGGAGCACCGACGTCTTCAGAACGCTCTCGTATGGCACGTCGGCGAGCACGGGGCAAACGTCCCACCGGCCGGCGCGCCCGCGCAGCTCCTGCTCGGCGGTTTTCCTCACGGCCTCGAGAACCACGCGGATGTCTTGTCCCGTCATCTCTGCCAGCCGGGCGGCTGTGTCGACCATCGGCTCGGGGATCGGCACCGTCCGCAGCTCGGAAACGGCTTCGTTCACGTAGCTGCCCTTCCAAACGAAGCTCAGCGGCGGCGATGCCCTGCGCAGGCGGCGGATGGTGCCGGAGTATGACAGCTCGACGCACCACTGGTCGTTGCTGCGAACGAGTTTCAGCCGCACGTCGCGGCGGTCTTGCACGCGCAAGCCGTCTACCCTGAACGCCTCGGCGAGGCGGCGCTGGAACTCCGGCTGGCGGCGGCCGGGCTCGCGGCCGTCGAGGTCGGCCAGCCGCATCGAGATGTCGAACGCCGGGAGATCGGCGGCGAGCAGCGTGCCGTCGCCGGCGTAGATGCGGCCGCGATAGGTTGGCAGCGACCGCCTGTTCAGCCTGATCTGCTTTGCGTAGTTGGTCCA
>DATLAR010000017.1:0-7005 GCA_035527355.1 Planctomycetota bacterium | reverse complement strand
GCCAAGCCCTGTAAGGGCGGAGTATACGGCTGTGTGCTGGGTATACGTAAGGCCGCCCTTACAGGGCTCGACTCTGGTGGGCGGCGCATTTCCCCCAGCCCTTCGGACTGGGCTGTACGGCACTCCGGCCCTTCAGGCCTTATTCGGAGTTGAATGAACAATGGATGAAGAATGCAGACGGCGACCGCTGCGCGTTCGAGTATACCTTTTATACGCGAATGCCCACGAATTGTTTACACACCCATCCGCCGCCAAAGATCGTGTTATGCCGTCATTGCCTCGATAATGCCATGGCGGCCGCCGCCCGATCATCCTTGCGTGTTGAAACCGGCACCGGCTGCAAAAAAAGATTGATTCTCGCTGCCCGCTGTGATAAACTCGACTGGTGAGAAGAATCTCCGCAAAAATGTGATTCCGTCTTGCAGTTTCCGGTTCCTTTGCCCGTCCATTGATATACCCGAGTCCACGAATGCTCTTCCGGAAAGTAGCCATAGTTGGCGTAGGCCTCATCGGGGGTTCTTTCGGGGCCGCCCTGAAAGACCGCGCCATAGCCGGCAGCATAACAGGCATCGGCTACCGCAGCGCATCGCTGGAGGAGGCCAAACGCCTTGGGCAGGTGGATGATTTCACGATCAACGCCCCCGACGGCGTGCGCGACGCCGATCTCGTGGTTATCGCCACACCGGTGAAGCTCATCCCCGAGAAGGCCCGCGAGATCGCCGCTTTCGTTCCGCCGCATTGCATCGTTACCGACGTAGGCAGCACCAAGGGAGCGGTGAGCCGGCAGCTCGACGAAATTTTCTCCGGCAGGGCGCGCTACGTGGGCTGCCATCCTATGGCCGGCTCCGACAAGCGCGGCGCAGCAAACGCATCAAAAAGCCTTTTCGCCGGTGCATTGTGCATCCTCACGCCCACGCCCCGCACCGACCCCGATGCCCTCCGCCAAATCGAGAACGTCTGGCGGGCCGTTGGCGCACAAACCGTTGCCTTGCCGCCCGACGAGCACGACCGCCGCGTGGCTCTGGCAAGCCACCTCTTGCACGTTACCGCCGCCTGCCTGGTAAACGTGCAAACCGATGGCAGCCTCAAATGCGCCGCCTCAGGCTTTGCCGATACCACCAGAATCGCCGCCAGCGAGCCGCAGCTCTGGCGCGACATCTGCCTCGACAATGCCGCCGAGATCATCGCCGGCATCGACAGGCTTCGCGACGAGCTGGCCGCTATGCGCACACTGATCGAGCACGGCGATGACCAGCGGCTTCTGGAAAAGCTCGATCTGGCCGGCCGGCGCCGGCGCGACTGGCAGAAACCGTCCGCCAGCCAGGCATGACCGCCGCGAATTCGCATCCTGGTTTTTCCGAATCGCTCTGCGTCAATTTGCGGAACCGCTTGCTTGCAACGGGCGAGCGGCCGCCGACAGCTTTTTCCGGTTTCATTTGTCGTTTCGACTCCAAAGGTTTTTCAGGGAATGCAATACATATGAGATGGCAAATCGAAGTTGCCCAGAGGAACGTCGACTCGCTCGGTAATTCCGTAGCGGCCGACATCCGTGACCTCGGGATCGGCGGCGTTCGCGACGTTCGCACCGCACGCCTCTTCCTCCTCGAAGGCGACCTCACCATATCCGACGCCGAGCGCATCGCCCGCGAGCTGCTCTGCGATCCCATCACCGAAGACTACTCGATCAACGATCCGCTGCTGAAGGAGCAGCCCGGCACCACCGTCGTCCGAGTCGTTCGCAAACCCGGCGTAATGGACCCCGTGGCAAACAGCACCGCCCGCGGCATCGGCGACATGGGCCTCGCCGTGCAGTCCGTCCGCACCGCCTTCGCATATGCCGTTCGCGGCAGCCTGTCGGAAGGCCAGATTCGCACAATAGCAGAAAAAATTCTCTCGAACGGCGTGATCGAAGACGTCATTTTCGGCACCGGCAAGCTGCCCGAGCTGCACCTCGACACCAATTACAGGTTTGAGCGGCGCGAGATCGACATCCTCTCGGCCGGCGACGACCGCCTGATGGAGATCAGCAAGACTGCCGTGCTCTCGCTCAACCTCGCCGAGATGCACACAATACGCGAGCATTTTGCCGCCCTCGGCCGAAACCCCACCGACATCGAGCTCGAAACGCTCGCGCAAACGTGGTCCGAGCATTGCGTGCACAAGACCTTCCGCGGCCTGATCAACTACAACGGCCAGAAGATCGACAACCTGCTGAAATCCACCATCGCGGCCGTCACGCGGCAGCTCAACAAGCCGTGGTGCGTATCGGTGTTTGAAGACAACGCCGGCGTGATCGAGTTTGACGACAATTTCAACGTGTGCTTCAAAGTTGAAACGCACAACCACCCGTCGGCCCTCGACCCCTACGGCGGCGCCGGCACCGGCATCGGCGGCGTAATCCGCGACCCGCTCGGCACGGGGATGGGCGCAAAGCCCATAATGAACACCGATGTCTTCTGCTTCGGGCCGCCGGATTATCCGTTCGAGAAATTGCCGCAGGGCGTACTGCATCCAAAACGCATATTCAAGGGCGTGGTGGCCGGCGTGCGCGATTACGGCAACCGGATGGGCATTCCCACCGCCAACGGTGCGATCTTCTTCGACGAACGCTACGTGGGCAACCCACTCGTCTATTGCGGCAACATCGGCCTCATCCCCAAAGACAAGTGCACCAAGAACGCGCAAACCGGCGACCTTGTGGTCGTCGTCGGCGGCAAAACCGGCCGCGACGGCATACACGGCGCCACGTTCTCGTCCGTTGAGCTGCACCAGGAATCCGAGAAAACGTCCAGCGGCGCCGTTCAGATCGGCGATCCCATCACCGAAAAGAAAATGACCGACGTGCTGCTGAAAGCGCGCGACCGCGGCCTCTACACCTGCGTTACCGATTGCGGCGCCGGCGGGCTTTCCTCAGCCGTTGGCGAGATGGGCGCCAAACTCGGCGCCGAGGTAAACCTCGAGAAGGTGCCGCTTAAGTACCACGGCCTCTCATACACCGAAATCTGGATTTCCGAAGCACAAGAACGAATGGTCCTTGCCGTCGCACCGGGCAAGCTCGACGCGCTGCTCGAACTGTTTTCATCCGAAGACGTTGAGGCCACCGCCATCGGCAAATACACCAACACGCAAAAGCTCGTGCTTCGCTACGACGGGCACGTGGTGGCTGAGCTGGACATGGATTTCCTGCACGACGGCGTGCCGAAGCTGGAACGCGAGGCGGTATGGCAGCAGCCCGTTTTCGCCGAACCGGCCCTGCCCGACAAAACCGATTTCTCCTCCGATCTCATGAAGCTGCTGTCGTCGTGGAACACATGCAGCAAGGAATGGGTGATCCGGCAGTACGACCACGAGGTGCAGGGCAGCTCGGTGCTCAAGCCGCTGGTAGGCGTCGACAACTCCGGCCCGGGCGACGCAGCCGCTATCGCACCGGTGCTCGGCTCGCGCAAGGGCATCATCGTCTCCAACGGCATGAATCCCAAGTATGGCGACATCGATCCCTACCACATGGCCGCGTCGGCAATCGACGAGGCGCTCCGGCAGATCATCGCCGTCGGCGGCAGCCTCAAACAGGTGGCCCTGCTTGATAACTTCTCGTGGGGCAACACCAACAAACCCGACCGGCTCGGCGGGCTCGTCCGCGCCGCACAAGCCTGCTACGATGTCGCGAAGGTGTATGAAACGCCGTTCATCTCCGGCAAAGACAGCCTGAACAACGAGTATCTGGTGGATGGCGGCAGCATCGCAATCCCGCCGTCGCTGCTGATCTCGGCCATCGGCGTGGTGGACGACATCGGCAAGCTGATCTCGATGGACGCGAAGGCCGCCGGCAATCTCATTTACATCGTGGGCATTACGAGGCTCGAGCTTGGCGGCTCGCACTATTACGCGCTGGCGGGCGCCATAGGCAACAGCGTGCCGAAGGTCGATGCCGCTGCCGGCCGCAAAACTATGGACGCGCTTTCGAGCGCCGTGGCGAGCGGCCTCGTGCGTGCCTGCCACGATTGCTCCGAGGGCGGCCTTGCACTGGCCGCCGCCGAGATGGCGTTTGCAGGAGGTTTGGGCATAGACATAGCCCTGAACCGCGTGCCGCACGAGGGCTGCACCCGCGACGATGAGCTGCTTTTCTCCGAATCGAACAGCAGGTTCATTGTCGAGATTGCGCCCGCGGCCAAGGCGGGATTTGAAAAAGCACTCGCCGGTGTTCCGTTCGCGCAAATCGGCACGGTTGCCGGCGGCGGCAGGTTTACCGTGGCCGGCCTGGCCGGCCGCAAAGTCATTGATGCATCTATCACCGACCTGAAGGAAGCATGGCAGGCCCCCCTGAGATGGTAGGCGCGGGGCTTCAACTGAGCAGGATGACATGGCTAAAGTTAAAGTTTGCGTATTGAGAACTGCCGGAACAAACTGCGACGGCGAGACGGCCTTCGCGTTTGAGCAGGCCGGCGCCGCCACCGAATCGGTGCACGTGAACCAGGTGCTGCGCAAGGGCGCGGGGCTGGACGATTATCAGATACTCGTGATACCGGGCGGCTTCACCTACGGCGACGACATAGCGGCCGGCAAGATACTGGCCAACGAACTGCGCTATGGCCTGGGTGGAAAACTTCGCGAATTCATCGACAAGGGCGGCGCGATACTAGGCATATGCAACGGGTTCCAGGTGCTCGTGAAGGCCGGCCTGCTGCCCGGGCCGTTCTCGCCCGGCGCCCCGCAGGAGGTAACGCTCACCTTCAACGACTCTGCGAAGTTTGAAGCCCGCTGGATTTACCTGAAGGCGGCGCCGAACAAATCTGTCTTCACCGACGGCATCTCCAGCCTGTATCTGCCGGTGGCGCATGGTGAAGGCAAATTCGTGGCCGATCAGCAAACGCTGCGGCGGATCGTCGACAGCCGCCAGATGGTCTTCCAGTATGTAGACCCCAACGGCCGCAGCGCGGGCTATCCGTGGAATCCGAACGGTTCGGTTGAATCCATCGCCGGCATCTGCGACGATACCGGCCGCGTGCTCGGCCTCATGCCGCACCCCGAGCGCCACGTCCTGGGCTGCCAGCATCCGCGCTGGACTCGTGAGGGGCTGAAAGACGAGGGCGGCGGCACGGCCGTGTTCAAAAGCGTTGTAAACTATTTCCGCCGCTGATATCGAGGAATAGCAGGAATGTACGACCTGCAGAGCTTTCTGCAATTATGGCGGCCCCAGGCCCTGATCGAGGTTCCGCTGATCGCGGTGGTGATCTACTACGTGCTGCGCTTCATCAAGGGCACGAGGGTCGCGGGCACCATCAAGGTGCTGGCCGCGTTCTTCGTGATCGGCCTGCTGTTTGTATCGTCGGCCGGCCCGTGGATGGGGCTGAACGTGATCGTGTGGCTTGTGAACAACTCGCTGCCGATCCTCGCGGTCACGCTGCTTTTCATTTTCCAGCCCGAGCTTCGCCGCGGCCTGATAATGCTGGGGCGGGCGCCGTTCTTCAGCCTGCTCACACGCGGCGAATCGGCCACGGCAAACGAGATATTCGACGCCGTGGTCGCGCTCAGCAGGCGGCAGGTGGGTGCGCTTATCGCTATCCAGCGCGAGGTTACAATGGGCGGCTACATCGAACGCGGCAACAAGATCGACGCCAACGCAACGAAAGACCTGCTGCTCAGCATTTTCCATCCGGGCACGCCGCTGCATGACGGCGCGGTGATCATCCAGAACAACCGCATCGCGGCCGCCGGCTGTCTGTTTCCGCTCACCGAAAACATCGACGTGGGCGTGGGCATGGGCACCAGACACCGGGCGGGCATCGGCGTTACCGAGGAAACCGACGCCATCTGCATCATCGTCTCCGAAGAAACGGGCGGCATCTCGGTGGCGATGAGCGGGCAGATAGAGCGTAACGTAGACCGCGAGCGCTTGCGCGCCATCCTGCGCGAATTCTACATCGAACGATCCGTCGGCGCCGAGCACGCAAGAGGGTGAATCTGCGAATGGTGAACGTGAGGAACATCATACTGGGCCATCTGAGGCTCAAGGTGCTGTCGCTGCTGGTGGCCTGCGTGGTGTGGCTGCTGAGCACGGGCCGCGATTTCACCACCTACGAAACCGACGTTACAATGATCCTCGAACCGCCGGCGGGCGGAGTGATCCTGGCCGTCGACGGCGAACCCGGCGTGGAGAGCGTGGTTTTCAAGGTGGAGCTGCACGGCCCGGGCAACAGAATGGAGCAGGTGATCGGCAAGCCGCTGACCGTTCGCCACAGTTTCAGCAAAGACGACCTGCCCGCACGCGGCTCGCGCGAGGTGGGCACGCCCATTCTGCGGCTCGAAAGAGATAAGATCGCAGACCTGCCCAAGGGCGTGGAGATCAGGAAGAACAAGCCCGAGCTCGTGAAGGTGGAGATCGACCGCCTGGAGAAGAAGTATATGAAGGTGGCGGCCAGGCTGGTGCATACGGCAGCCGACGGCACCGTGCAGCCAACTGCAAGCCCGGGCGACGGCTGTGCCGAAGGCTACCGCATCAAGAGCTGCACCGTGCAGGGGGCGCTGGTGGAGGGGCCGCAAAGTATTCTGACGGGCGCCGACAGGATCGATACGGTGGAGACGGTGGCGGCGCACGTTCGCGACCTCAGCCGCTCGACGCAGCTCAGGACACGTCTGGTGCCGTACGTGGAGCATCCGAAGTACCGGCAGGTGCCGATCATCTGCAGCGACGAGATCCTGATCAACGTGGAGGTGGAACAGGCTCCTGTAACGCTGGCCCTGAAAGACGTGCCTGTGAGGGTGCTGAGGCCGGTTGATTTCCCTTACGTGATCGAGATCAGCAGCATCAACGACAAACCGCTGGCACCGCTGGTCGAGCCAAAGGTGGACATCGAGATCAAGGGCGCGCCGTCGCGGGTGCGAAATGTGAAGCGCGACGATGTGAGGGTATATCTGGATGCCGCGCTGGCGGGCGAGCCCGGCCGGCCCACCGGCGGCTTGCTCACGGTTCATCTTCCGGAGGGAATCAGCCTCGAGGGAACCGCC
>DATLAR010000016.1:0-4047 GCA_035527355.1 Planctomycetota bacterium | reverse complement strand
ACGCGGATGGAGGCCTGGACGTTTCGGTCGGTGCTGACGCAGCGGCCTGCTACCAGCACGTTTTGCAGGCGGCGGGGCGTAAGCGTGCGATACGGAATGCCGTAGCTCTCGCCGTCTTTCAGCGGGTTTTCCCTCAGCTTCACGTGATCTTCGTACGCCTTGGGATCGGCCTTGGAGGGATGTATGTCGATCCAATAGTTGTAGCGGCCGATCTCGTCGTCGAAGACCGCCCGTGCGTAGTAGTCGGCGGCGGCGAGCACGTAATCGCCGGTGATGCGGCGGGTTTCGCGAATGCCGAATAGCGAGCCGGTGCGCACGAGCGACATGCTTTCGTATCCGCGGAGGTATTGCTTGTAGTAGCGTTCGTATTCGAGCAGGCACTTGCGTCCGCGGAGGATCGCCTCGGTGAGCGATCGGTCGTCGGTGCCGTCAACGCTGAACGAGTGGCCGATGTTGCCGCCGCCCACGTGCTGGCCAACGGGCAGCATTCCGGGCAGGTGGCGGTCGTCAACGGAGAAAACCTTATCGGCGAACGCGCGCTCCAGTTGGCTGTCTTGCCGCCAGGCGCCGTTGCCGGCTGAATTTGCGCGCTCCCAATCGATGTTGGCCCAGAGGCTGCACAGCGTGCCGGGCTGGAGGTTGCCATCGGCATCGCCTTTTTCGAAGGGAGCGCCCGCGCGGGCGCAGAGGTCGCCGTCGCCCGTCGCATCCACGTACGTTCGCGCTCGCACGGCAAACAGCCCGCTCTTGCTCGCGCAAACAGCGGCGTCCACGTGCTCGCCGGATTTCAGAACGTCGACAAAAGACGTTTGAAATATGAAATCGATGCCGGCTTCGGCGGCAATGTCGTCATATACCCTCTTGAGCACCTCGCCAACGATGTAGGGGCCCCGCAGGTTCTTGTTAGGCGCTCCGCCGGCCGAAATCAGCCTCTCGCTCACTTCGCGGCCGAAGCCGTCGGCATAGAAATGGGTGCTGTCGCCAAATGCCATGAATACGGGCAGCATTCCGGCGGTGCCCATTCCGCCGAAGCAGGTGAGCGATTCGGCGAGGAATACGGTTTTGCCTTGGCGCGCGGCGGCGACGGCGGCCGCCATTCCGGCCGGCCCGCCTCCTGCCACAAAAACGTCTACGTCGATCCGCACCGGAATGCGCCGTTCGTAACGGAGGCCTTGCGAGTCAGACATCTGAAGCTCCCCTTTGTGTGCTTTGGCGTAACGCCGCTGATTGCAGCGGGCGTATGATGAAACGGGAACGATTATAGCAAAATTGCGGATGTTTTCAACTTTTCTCGACAGATGGCGCGCCGGGCTTTGCCGCACGGCGCCTAGGGGGCAGCTTGATGAGTTTGCGCCTCACCTGCTCTTTGCCGAGATCGTCTTCACCGATGATGTGCACCGATTCGTATGGCTCGTGCCGGACGTTTGCGAGGGCGTCTTGCAGCTTGGCAAATTGCGCCCGCAAGACCCACTCGCCCACTTTTCGCTCGCGTGAAGAATCGCGCGACGTGCAGGTGCCCTCGGAAACGTTGAAAAGCACAAGCACGGCCGGCACCTCCCACAGGCGCGCCAGCCGCCGCAGCTCGGCCCGCGCATCGCGGCCCAGCGCGGTGGAATCGGCCACGGTGAGCCGCCGCCACTTCAGGCGCTTCTCGATGATCATGTGAAACAGCTCGAATGCGTCGGGCGAGCAGCGCTGGTGCTCGGGCGAGTTGCTGATCAGCGCGCGGCATTCGTCGGACGATACCACCTGTATGCGTTTGAAGTGCCGGCGGGCGAAGGTGCTCTTGCCGCACGCGGCCGGCCCGCACAGTATCACGAGGCTCGGATCGGGTATGGTGATTCTCATGGTGATTCCCGCCGCTTGACCACACACAGCGGCACGCCCAGCCGCTTCACGGTCAGCAGGCTTTCCTCCGGATGCTTCTCAAACATCTCCCGTGCGCGCTCGGCCGCCTCGCTGGTGCCGCGCAGCATGCCCTGGCGGTTCATCAGCACGGCATAGTCGAAATCGCCCTCGGCAAAATCCACGTACCTGATTTCATTCGCAAGGTAACCGTCGGCGCGGTAGACCGGCTCCATAAACTCGCCCACGGGGTAAAATGCCACGCGCGTGCCGGGCGGCAGAGCGTTCACGAAATCGAAAACCGGGCGCGAGTAGACGTCGCACCAGTAGGTTGTTTCCAGCCCTATTGCCTTTGCACCCGGCAGGCTGCCGCACAGCAGATTATAGCAGGAAGTTTCATACGGATGAAAGATAATGATGCCCGCGGCCTGGGCCGCGATGAACACGCCCGCGGCGGCCGCGCGGAACCGCCGCGCGCCCCACCAGTCCCACAGCCGCTGAAATCCCAGCCCCGCCAGGCACGCGATGAACGGGAAGAGCGGAAGGAACAGCCGCACGCCGTCATACTTTGGCGCAATCGGCAGCGCCGCCACCACCAGGATCGCCGCCGCATTGATTGCCGCCAGCCACGCGAGGCTTCTGCCGCGCTCGGTTGCTATTTGCGGCACCCTGCGAATGATAGACCGCACGCCGAGAGCAAAGCAGGCCAGCACGCCCGCAGGCACGGTGAACAGCGTGAGGACGAACGGGTAATGCCAGGGCGCGTAGCCTGTTTGGCCGGTGTAGACGCGGCCGAGGTAGAAAGCCTGCACGGCGAACCGCTCGAGCGTGGTGCCGAGAAAATACGCCTGCAGCCGGCCAAACGTATCATGCCACAGCCACGGCCAGCCGATGAAGAACACGGCGGCGCCGATGCCGAGGCACGCGATCGGCACCAGGGCTTTCTTGCGGTGGAAAACGAGCACCCAGATTATAAGCGGCACGGGGATGAAGACGGCGTTGATCTTGGTGAGCAGCGCCTTGCCAAACAGCACGCCGGCAAACGCCGCCCATGCATTGCTTTTGATCCCGCGGCTGAATGCGTATGCGGTGGCAAACCACGTGAGGGCCATGAGCATGTCGAGCGTGGCAAAGTGCGCGTGGGCAAACATCCGCGGCATGAACAGCGCGAACAGCCCCGCCGCCACGCCCGCGGCCGGGCCCCAGTTCATAGCGAAGGCGGAAACCAGCCCCACCAGCACGCCGAACGCCATTGCCGTGAAGAGGCGCGACGTGGCTACATAAGGCATGCCCGGCACTGCCCATTGCACGGCCCGCCGCACTATTCCCATGCCCAGCTTTGCCAGCGGCGGGTGCTCGTGATTCACTTTCCAGTTGTGGTCAATCGCCTCACGAGAGAGCGACGGCTCGGCCAGCCAATGTATGTAGCAGTCGGACGCGATGATGGTAGGGGGCTCGTCCCACACCGGCCCGGGGCCGTGGATGGTTGCCGCCACGGCTGCAAAGGCCACGAGGCCAAGCAGAACGGGAATGAGACGGATCGAGCGGGAGTCCAAGGTTCAAAAGCCCAGGGTCAGAGGTTGGTGTCCGGAATCACTGGTCTGCAAACTGCCGGCCTCACGGACTGCCGGTTTTGCAGATATCGCACCCGACGCACATCGTAACGCGGCCTGTGATGCCGAGCTGGCGGCGGGTTTGCATGAGGCGGTCCACCTCGGCCTTCGGCAGCGTTTTCACCTTGCCGAGCTGATGGGCCGCCAGCATCACCTGCGCGTAGTTCTCAAGCTTCTCGAGCTTGAAATAAGCCTTGAACACGTCTTCGGCAACGGTGAGGGCGCCGTGCCTGTCGAGCAGAATGGCATCGCAGCCGCGAACAAGCTCGCGCACCGCCTCGGGCCCCTGCTCGGACGCGGGCGTGGCATACTTTGACGTGGGGATCGTGCCGAGATGAAATACCACCTCGGGCAGCACGCACGGCGCCAGCGAAAGACCCGCCACGGTGAACGCCGTGGCAATCGGAGGATGCGCGTGCACCACGGCCAACACGTCGGGCCGCTCCTGGTAGGCGGCGAGGTGCATTCTGATCTCCGACGACGCCTCGCGGCCGCCCGAAATCTTCTTGCCGTCGAGGTCCGTTACGATCAGCTCGTCTTCGGTTACAAATGCCTTGCTCACGCCGCTGGGGGTGAAAAGCAGCCGATC
>DATLAR010000015.1:0-10086 GCA_035527355.1 Planctomycetota bacterium | reverse complement strand
TGGGTTCGAGCCGGCAGATGGCACGCGATGTGACCTGCCGCAACAACCTGCGGCAACTGGGCATGGCAGTGCGCCTTTACGAGAACCGGCATTCCGGCTATTTCCCGCCGCTGGGTTATTGGAAGCAGTATCCTGCTCGCTATTGGTGGGGGGTGAACTCGAACCCGCCCAACTACAAGGACGGCTTGCTCGCGCCGTACATCGGCCAGGCGGGCAAGGATGGCGATGTTTACCAATGCCCGGCCCAGCCGCCCGGCAGCTACACGCCCGAAGGCGAAGGCGGAGCGCTCACCACTACCTACGGTTACAACGGCTACTACCTCTGCCCGGAAGCCACGCCCGGCTGGGCGTCTAGCATCAAGCACCGGCCTTGGCAGAACGTGCAGAGCCAGAACACGCCCGGGCAGGTTATAATGTTTGCCGATACACTGCTTGACTGGGGGAAGGGCCGGGTGACGAACTCCTGCTTCGTAGATCCGCCGTTCGTCTATTCGAAAGGCCGCTGGAGCCGCAATCCCAATCCCACGCTATGCTTCAGGCACTCCGGCCAGGCAAACGTCTGCTTCGTTGACGGCCACGTAGAAGGCATCTCGAGCACGCAAGGAACGATCACCTCGCCCCGGCATTCTGTTGGCTATGCCGGCACGGGCAATTCGCCGCATTACGTGCCGGATTGCGATGAGTGGTGAGGGCGGCCGGCCGAGCGGCCGGCGGACCGGCCGGGTCCAGGGTCCAAAGTCCAAAGTCCAGGGTCCAAAGTCCAAAGTCCGAAGTCCAAGGTCCGAAGTCAAACGGTTCACTATGGAAGCTTCAGTTCGCCGGTTTGGACGCGCTGCTGAACGATTCGGCGGCCGAGCGTTACGGCGGCGATGTTTACCTTGAGCATCTCGGGCTTTTTTGTGGTGAGGGTCTTGGAGAGGTATTCGATGAGTGTGTCGAACGACATGAGGTTGCGGGCCTCGACGTAGGCGCCCATCATGATCATGTTGCCCACGCGCGCGTTGCCCAGATCGTTTGCCTCGTCGGTGGCTGCGATAGGGACAATGGTGCCTGTGGTTTGTTCGTATTTGTCTACGATCGATGTGTTGAGAAACATAAGGCCGTCGGGCTGCAGGCTGGCGGCGAAACGCTCGTACGACAGCGTGTTCATGATAACGAGCGTAGACGCTTGATCGGCAACGGGGCTGTGGATATCGTCGTCCGAGATGATCACGTGGCAATTGGCGGTGCCGCCTCGCACTTCGGCGCCGTAGGAGGGGAAGTATGTGACGTGTTTGCCCTGGTTCATCATTGCCTGGGCGACGAGCTTGCCCATGAAGAGCAGCCCTTGCCCGCCGAAGCCTGCCATTATCACTTTTTCCAGCATGATCGTCCTCGGTTCTTGTTCACTGCCGATTCCGGAAATCCGTCAGGTTTCCTGTTCCCAATCCTTGAAGATACCCAGCGGGAAAACCGGTATCATTCGTTTCTCGAGCTCCTTCATTGCGACGATGGGATCCACGCGCCAGTAGGTGGGGCATGGCGAGAGGAGCTCGATGAATGAGAAGCCTTTGCCTTCGAGCTGCGTTTTGAATGCCTTGCGAATGGCCTTCTTTGCGCGGCGTATGTTTTGCGGCGAGCTGATGGCCACGCGCTCGATGTAGGCCGGCGCCTCCAGCGTGGCCAGCAGCTCGCAGACGCGGATTGGGTAGCCCTCGGTCTTGGGGTCGCGTCCGTTTGGCGTTGTGGCGGTTTGCTGGCCGACGATGCTGGTGGGCGCCATCTGGCCCTGGGTCATGCCGTAGACGGCATTGTTCACGAAGAACACGCAGATGTGCTCGCCGCGATTGGCGGCGTGGATGATTTCGGCGGTGCCGATGGCGGCCAGGTCGCCGTCGCCCTGGTAAGAGAAGACGAAGCGGTCGGGCAGTACGCGCTTGATGCCGGTGGCGACGGCGGGCGTGCGGCCATGAGGAGCCTCGCAGGTGTCGAAATCGAAATAATCGTATGCGAGAACCGCGCAGCCAACGGGCGCCACGGACACGATGTTTTCGCGGATGCCAAACTCGTCGACTATTTCGCAGATGAGCCTGTGGATGATTCCGTGGCCGCAGCCGGCGCAGTAGTGTGTGCGCGTGCGTCGAATGGAATCAGGCTTGCCGTATGCCAGCTCCATGCTCGAAGAGGTGTCCATTGTCTGTGTCCTTTGCCTGGCTCACTTGCCTTTGGCGATGGTAGTGATATTCTCGAGCACAACATCCCATTGCGGCACGTTTCCGCCCATTCGGCCGAAGAAACGCACATCGGCCGGCCCGTCGAGCGACAGCCGGACGTCGTCGATCATCTGGCCGGCGCTCATTTCAACGACGAGGAACTTGGCGCCGCGTGCGGCGGCCGCGCGAATAGGCTGCGCGGGGAAGGGCCAGAGCGTTATAGGGCGGATCAGCCCGGCCTTGATGCCGAGTTTTCGTGCCTGGCGCAGGGCCTCCTTGCAAACGCGTGCCGAGGTGCCGTATGCCACCATCACCACGTCGGCGTCGGCGGTTTGCACCTCCTCGTATCGAGTTTCGGTGCTCGCCACGAGCGCGTAGTTCTGCTGCAGGCGCACGTTGAGCGCCTCCAGGCGGTCTTCGTTCAGCAGCAGCGAGTGAAGCTTGTTTGAGTGGCGGCCTTTGCAGCCGTTTAGCGCCCAGGGCTTCGGCGGGGGCTGGGGCTGGGGCTGGGGCGAGTCGGGCACTTCCACGGGCTCCATCATCTGGCCCAGGCGTCCGTCGCCCAGCACAATGGTGACCATGCGGTACTTATCGGAGAGGTCGAACGCGGTGGTCATGATGCTGAACATTTCGTGAACGGAGTGAGGGGCGAGGACGATGCAGCGGTAGTCGCCGTGCCCGCCGCCGCGAGTGGCTTGCCAGTAGTCGGCCTGGCCGGGGGCGATATTGCCGAGGCCGGGCCCGCCACGCTGGACGTTTATGACCACGGCCGGCAGCTCGAGGGCGGCGAGGTAGGAGATGCCTTCCTGCTTCAGGCTCATGCCGGGGCTTGAGGATGAGGTCATCGCGCGTACGCCGGCGGCAGCGCTGCCAAGCACCATGTTGATCGCGGCGAGTTCGCTTTCGGCCTGGAGAAAAACGCGCCCATGCCGGGGCATGTGCACCGCCATGTAGCCCGTGAGCTCGTTTTGCGGGGTGATGGGATAGCCATAGTATGCCATGCAGCCGGCCTGGATTGCGCCCTCGCCGGCGGCTTCGTTTCCTGCCATCAGTATTTTCTTGCCCAAGGTCACCTCCTGTGATCGAAGTGTGGGGCTGGTTTCGTGCGAGGCCTCAGCGCGATGCCTTCTTTACGGCGGCCTCGGCCTTCACGCGGGCATACAGCTCGATTGCAACATCGGGGCAGATGGCAGTGCAGTTGCCGCATCCGCTGCATTGTTTCGATTCGTCGAATACGGCCGGTCTGCATCCGTGTCTGTTGATGTTTGCGCCCAGGCTCAGAGCAGAGCGCGGGCAGAATTCGATGCAGAGGCCGCAGCTCTTGCAGTATTCTTCAAGGATTCTGACTGCCGCCATAATTGGGATGACCTCCCCAGCCGAGCTTTGTGTGCAACGTCTGGTAATAGCTTCGGGTTCCAATCTGGATCAGGTGAAAGTCCTGTTCCGCCTGCAGCACCGTTATGCGGTCGCCCGGCTCGAGGCGGGTGTAAACCTGTCCGTCAATCGTCAGGGCCACCTCGAGGTGCACGGGGTTGACGAGCAGCTCGATCTTGCGGTTGGCCGGGATCACGAGCGGCCTGTTTGTGAGCGTGTGCGGGCAGATGGGCGTAATAGCAAAAGCTCTCAAATCGGCTTCGAGGATCGGGCCGCCGGCCGCCAGAGAATGAGCGGTGGAGCCGACGGGCGTGGCCACGATCAGGCCGTCACCATTATAGTCGGTTACGTGTTCATCGTCAATGAAAAGCCCGACCGAAATCAGCCGCGACAATGCTCCACGCGAGACTACCGCGTCGTTGAGCCCGATGCTGTCCATCAGCACCTGCTCGCCGCGCATAGCCCGGCAGTGGAGCATCATGCGCCGTGCCACCTGGAAATCGCCTGCCACCAGTGTATCGAGCGCGTGATGAAGCTGCTGCTGGTTCACCTCGGCGAGGAAGCCGAACTTGCCGATGTTCACACCGATGGTGGGAATCTGGCTGTGCCCCATTGCGCGGGCGACGCGCAGGATTGAGCCGTCGCCGCCAAACACGATCGCAATGTCGGCATGGCCGCGCAGCTCGCCGGTGAGGGTGGCGAGGTTGACCTCTTCAACGTCTACATGCTGCCTGATCAGCGGGAGGGCCTCTTCGAGCGAGGCTCGCACCGCGTCTCGGGTCTTGTCGCCGATCACAAATGCCTTCTTCATCTGGCGGCTTGCTCCAATGCCTGGTTCATGGCGGCCGCGATGCCTTCGGGGCACAATCCGAACAACCGCAGAAGCTCGTCGCGGCGGCCGTGCTCGACGAATCGGTCGGGCAGGCCCATTCTGGCCACTCGTGCGGAGGTGATGCCGTGCTCGGATAGCAGCTCGAGCACGGCGGAACCGAATCCGCCTGCCAGGCAGCCGTCTTCCACGGTGATTGTTGCGGCGCTCTTGCGCATGAGATCGAGCAGGATGGTCTCGTCGAGCGGCTTGGCGAAGCGCGCGTTTACGACCGTGACGTCGATCCCCTGCTGGTGAAGGAGATCGGCGGCTTTCATTGCCCGCCATACCATGCAGCCGTAGGCGATGATGAGGCCGCGTGTGCCTTCGCGCAGCACCTCGGCTTTTCCGCGCTCGATGGGGGCGTGCGCGGCGAAGTCGTCGGGCACGCATTCACGCGGGAAGCGAATGGCGCATGGGCGCTGCCATGCAAGTGCGGCCTCGAGCATGCTCGCAAGCTCCAGCGTATCTTTCGGAGCCATGAGGGTAATCTCGGGCAGATGCCGCAGGTAGGCGATGTCAAACACGCCGTGGTGCGTGGGGCCGTCGCTGCCTACGAGGCCGGCGCGGTCGATCGCGAGCACCACGGGCGCCTCCTGCAGGCAGATTTCCTGAAACGCCTGGTCGTAGGCCCGCTGCAAGAAGGTGGAATAGATGGCGACAACGGGCTTCATGCCGGCGGCGGCAAGGCCGGATGCAAGGCCCACCGCGTGCTGTTCGCAGATGCCGGGGTCGAAGTGCCGCTCGGCGAATTCCTTTTGGAATGCGGCGGTAACGTCGGGCATGGCAGCGGTGATGGCCACGATTTTGGGGTCGCGATGAGCCAGGCTCACGAGCGTTTCGCAGAAGCGCGAGGTCCAGCCCGGCTTTTCCTCGCCGGATTGCGCCGGCACCTTCTCGGGCGGGGGCACGCTGTGCATGCGGTGGTGATGCTTCTGCGCTTCATCGTGCCCGCGTCCTTTCTCGGTAACCACGTGCAGCAGTATGGGGCCGGGCATATCCTTGATGTGCTCGAGTGTGTGGATAAGGAGCTGCAGGTCGTGGCCCTCGGTTGGTCCGAAGTAGCGGAAACCGAGGTCTTCGAAAATCCGGCCGGGTGTCATGCTGCTGCGTATGCCGTCTTTCACGTGGGCGAGCAGGCGGGTCATTTTCGCGCCTACGGGCAGCGATTTCAGCAGGTGTGCCACCTCGTGTTTGAGCTCGACGTATTCGGGCGCCGAGCGAACCTGCGTGAGATAAGCGGAGAGCGCGCCAACGCTCTTCGAGATCGACATCTTGTTGTCGTTGAGCACTACGAGGATATTCCTGCCGAGGGCGCCCGCGTGGTTGAGGGCCTCGAAGGGCATGCCCGACGCGATTGCGCCATCGCCTACGACGGCAACGATCTTGCGGTCGTTCTTCGTGATGGCATCGCCGCAGGCGAGGCCGAGGGCGGTGGAGATTGCGGTGCCGCTGTGGCCGGTGGTGAAGCGGTCGTATGGGCTTTCCTTCTTGTTTGGAAAGCCGCTGATGCCGCCCATGCAGCGCAGCGTGCCGAAGCAGTCGCGCCGCCCGGTCAGCAGCTTATGGGCGTAGGTCTGGTGGCCTACGTCCCACAGCAGGCAATCTTTCGAGAAGCTGTAGCAGTAATGGAGTGCGATGGTAAGCTCGACGGCGCCAAGGTTTGATCCGAGATGGCCGCCGTTGCATTGCACCACGCGAACGATCTCCTCGCGGATTTCGTCGGCGAGGTCGGTCAGCTCGGGGTGCGAGAGCTTCTTGAGGTCGTCTGGGCTGTTTATTTGTTGCAGCAGAGCAGGCATAGCAAATTCACTTTTTGCGCGTGATGACGAAATCGGCGAGGGCGCACAGATCGCAGGCGCCGGCGCCTATCGGTTCGAGATTGCGTTTTGCCAAGGCGACAAGCTCGGCTGCCTTCTGCCGCGATGCTTCGAGGCCGAAGACGCCCGGATAGGTTTGCTTGCCGCTCTCGGCGTCTTTGCCCGCTTTCTTGCCCAACTGCTCGATAGAGCCTTCGACGTCGAGGATATCGTCGACGATCTGGAAAGCCAGGCCGATATTCGCGCCGTAGCTGCTGATGGCGTCGACGCGGGCGGAGTCGGCTCGTGCGATAATGGCGCCGGTGCGAACGGCCTGGCGTATGAGTGCCGCCGTTTTGCGGTCGTGTATGAACCTCACGAGCTCGGAGTCGGGCGGCATGTGCTCCGAGCAGATGTCGGCGATCTGCCCGCCGATCATGCCGGGTGTGCCGGCGGCGGCTGCGATCTCGGCCACAAGGCGGCCGCATGAGCCGTTGGGCAGGCCGTTTGCGAGCACCTCGAACGCGTGCGTGAGAAGGGCATCGCCGGCCAGGATCGCTATGGCTTCGTTGAACGCCTTGTGGCACGTGAGCCGCCCGCGGCGGAAGTCGTCGTTGTCCATTGCCGGCAGGTCGTCGTGGATCAGCGAGTAAGTGTGTATCATCTCGAACGCGCAGGCGGCGGGCAGCGCGGCCTGCAGGGAGCCGCCGCAGGCTTCGCAGCCAAGCAGCACGAGAGCGGGCCGCAGGCGTTTGCCGCCCGAGAAGATCGAGTAGCGCATTGCCTCGTGAATCGGCGCGGGCGGCACATCGGCCGCCGGCAGTATACGGTTCAGCTCGGCGTCCACAAGCTCGCCGTGCGATTGCAGCAGTGCAGCCAGGTGGTCGAAGGCCGCCGCCTGGTCAGAAGGGTACTTCATCTTCGCCCTTCACTTCATCGTGCTCCGCGGGGGCCGCCTCTTCGGCCTCGAAAGGCTTCGTTTTCAACTCGCCTTCCGAGCTCCTCAGCAGAAGCTGGATTTTCTTTTCGGCCTCGCCGAGGATGCTGCGGCAGGCGTTGAGCGCCTTTATGCCGCGCTCGTATCGCTCCAGCGACTGGTCGAGCGTAAGCTCGCCGCTCTCGAGCTCGTCGACGATATTTTCCAGCTCGCGGAGAGCGTCTTCAAATTTGGGCTTTTTCTCTTCCATCTGTTCCGTATGCCGTATTTTCTATCACCGATATGAATGAACCTTCAGATAAAAGCGTCTTCACATTGTCGCCCTTCGCCAGCTCGGAAGCTCGCCGCGCCACGGTGCCATCGGCCTTGAGCGTAACGCTGTAGCCGCGTGCAAGAACGTTGAGCGGGCCGAGCGACTCGAGCTTCCCCGCCAGCGATGCCGCCCTCTGGTCGAGCTGCGCCAGCCAATGAGCCGCCATTCTCTTCATCTGGATCGCGTGCTCGTCGATGTGCTGCTGGTGCATCCGTATGGCCAGGAGGGGACGGCGGAAGGCGGTGGCCTGCGCCACTGTTTGCAGCCTGGCGTGTGCCACGTGCACCCTGCCAACGAGGGAATTGCGCAGCCGCCCCTGGAATTGTGCCAGCCGCATTGCCAGATCAAAGCGGTCGGGCACTACCACCTCGCCCGCCGCGGTTGGCGTGAGAGCGCGATGGTCGGCCACGAGGTCGGAGATTGTTACATCTATCTCGTGCCCCACGGCCGAAATAACCGGCACGTTTGAATCGTAAATCGCGCGGGCAACAACTTCCTCGTTAAACGCCCAGAGGTCTTCGATGCTTCCGCCGCCGCGACCGACGATCATCACGTCGACGCCGCCGTATTCGTTCAGGCTGCGTATGGCATCGGCGATTTCACGCGCGGCCCCTTCGCCTTGCACGCGCACGGGGCACAGCAGGATATTCACCGCGGGGAAACGCCGCCGTATCTGCTTGAGGATGTCGCGGATCGCGGCCCCGCTGGGCGATGTAACAATGCCGATGGTCTGCGGCAGCAGCGGCAGCGGCCTCTTGTGCTCGGGGTCGAAAAGACCTTCCTTTTCGAGCTTTTCCTTCAACTGCAGAAAAGCGAGCTGCAGCGCGCCCATCCCGTGCGGCAGCAGCCTTTTGATGACGATCTGGTAGCTGCCGCGGGGCGGGTACACGGTGATGTCGCCCTGGGCGAGCACGGCCATGCCGTCGCGCGGTTCAAAGCGCAGGCGCTGGACTACCGACCTCCAGAGCACCGCGGACAGTTGCGAGTTCCCGTCCTTGAGCGTTAGATAGATGTGGCCTGAATTAGGCTGCGAGAGGTTCGATATCTCGCCGGCTACCCAAATGCCTTGAAAGGAGGACTCGAGCTGCCGTTTGATCTTGGCGGTCAGCTCGGAGATGGTCAGTATCTCACGGGTCTCTTCGGTCGTGCGGCCGTAGTCTTGCTCCCTGCGCCGGCGCCAGGAAAAGAGATCATCCGGAGGAAGGGGGTCATCTGTCATTTGGGCTGCCCTGCACGGCCGGAAGCGCTGGGAAAAACGTAATGCGGCCGGAGTGAATATACTATCAGCCGTGGAGTGGAAAATCAAGTTTTTTCGCAGTGCGCAAACGCATGAGGTCTGTAAACGATTCGTGGGCGCGGCTGGCAGCGCCCGATGCATACGTATGCCGGTGGCTGCCATCGTAATCAGAAGCCGCAACCCAAAAGGCGGAATCCGGAACAAGGAAACCGTCCACACCCGCGGGGCTTCATTCCATTAGCACCTCGATTCTATCGAGGTGTTCAGCAGCGACCCCAGTGTCTTCTCAACCGTTGAAACGGTTGAGTATGAGGGGCCGGTCACTAGACCCCTCGATAAATCGAGGGGCTAATGGAATGAAGCCTTGTGGGGGGGTAACCTCTGCACGTTCGAGGATCCCTCTTTATACGCGAATGCCCACGAATCTTTTACACACCCAAGGCATCAGGTCTGTAAGAGATTTGCGGGCGCACGGGCAAGGTGCCATCAGGGCCAATCTTGCGCCGCCGGAAACGGAATAGGCTTTGGCCTTTTAGGCTTTGGGCTTTAGCCTCCCTGCTTATACGCGGATGCCCAGGGATATCTTACACATCCTCAGCCCGCCAGCCTGCCCAGGGCTTCTTCGTATTTGGCGCGTGTTTTCTGCACGATGTCATCGGGCAGCGCGGGCGCCGGCGGCTCCTTATCCCAACCCGACGTCTCGAGGTAGTCCCGCACGAATTGCTTGTCGAAGCTGGGCGGGCTGATGCCGGGCTTGTAGGTGGTGGCGTCCCAGAATCGCGACGAATCGGGCGTGAGAATCTCGTCGACCAGCAGAATGCGGTCGCCGTCGATGCCCCACTCGAACTTGGTGTCGGCGATGATGATGCCGCGGGTGAGGGCGTGCTGTGATGCCTTGAGGTAGATTTCGATGGTCTTTGTGCGGATGTAGTCGGCGGCTTTCTTGCCCACGATCTTTTCCACTTCAGCCTGGGTGATGGCCTCGTCGTGGCCCGATTCCGCCTTGGAGGAGGGCGTGAAGATCGGCTCGGGGAGGCGGTCGGCCTGGCGCAGTCCGGGCGGCAGCTTCACGCCGCTCACAGAGCCGGCGGCCTGATAATCCTTCCAGCCTGAGCCGGCGAGGTACCCGCGCACTACGCACTCGACGGGCATGACGTTGGTCTTGCGGACGAGCATCGAGCGGCCTTCCAGTTGGTCGGCGTGCTTCTCCAGGCTGTGGCCCATCTTTGCGAGGTCGGTGGTGATGAGGTGGTTTGCGGCGAGCTCGGCCGTGAAGCGGAACCAGAAGGCCGACAATTGCGTGAGCACGCGGCCCTTGCCCGGTATGCCGTTTGCCAGCACCGAATCGAACGCCGAAATCCTGTCG
>DATLAR010000014.1:0-10733 GCA_035527355.1 Planctomycetota bacterium | reverse complement strand
CTCCGCAGGGTCGCAGCGTAATACTCGTAGTCGACCTCGCGCCGCGGCTCCCGCCTCGCAACAAACTCCGCGACGACACCCAGCGACACAAGCGCAACCACCCCCGAGACCATGTAATGCCTCTTCCTCATCATCCCTCCGCTATGCAAGAATGCCCCAAAGCTCTCCGGGCCCGGCACCCGGCGCCCGGCACTTCTTCCGTCTCCTCCCGCCTCCATTTTCGGTTTGAATCGAGACGCGCTTGTGATATAATATATTCGATAACCCCAAGCGGAGATTGCCTCCCGATTTCGCTGTTTCCGCGGGCCGGCCAAAACGCATCGTGTGGCACAAGGCCGCCCGCCGGAGTTCACCATTCTTGGAAAGGAAGCACCCATGCGCAAGGAATACTTGCTGGCACCAGGGCCCACACAGGTCCCCCCCGAAGTGCTGCTGGAGATGGCAAGGCCGGTTTTCCACCATCGAACGGCCGAATACCGCAAGCTCCATCAGGATGTGTTGGAAGACCTCAAAACCGTCTTTCGCACCAGGAACGACGTTTACACGATGACGTCGTCGGGAACCGGAGCGATGGAAACAGCCGTGGTGAACGTGCTCAGCCCGGGCGAGAAAGCGCTAGTGGTGCAGGGCGGCAAGTTCGGCGAACGCTGGGTAAACCTCTGCAAAGCGTTCGGCGCACAACCCATCGTCATCGACGTCCCCTGGGGCAAGGCCGTCGATCCCGAGGAAATCCGCAAGCACCTCAAAGCCGACCCCTCCATCGGCGCCGTCTATACACAGCTTTGCGAAACCTCAACCGGCGTAGTCTTCGACATGCAAGCAATCGGAGCCGTGGTGAAGGAAACCGCCGCCATCCTCGTCTGCGACGGCATCTCCGCCGTCGGCGCCATACCTATGGAAACCGACGCCTGGGGCATCGACATGCTCGTCTCGGGCTCCCAAAAGGCCCTCATGCTGCCGCCCGGCCTCGCTTTCATCACCGTCAGCCCCAAGGCATGGAAACGCATCGACGAGCGAAAACCCATGGCCTTCTACTTCGACATCAAGAAGGCACGCAAAAACCTTGCAACGTTCGACAACCCCTGGACGCCCGCCGTCACACTCGTGGTGGGGCTCAAAAAGTCCCTCGAAATCATCAACGCACGCGGCATCGAGCAGGTTTGGAAAGACCACACCCGCCTCGCAAAGGCCGCACGCGCCGCCGCAAAAGCAATGGGCCTCCAGGTATTTGCCGATCCGCCGGCCGACTGCGTAACGGCGATCAGGCTGCCTGACAGTATTGACGGCGAAGCTCTCGTGAAGCGCCTGCGTAAGGACTGCGGCATCACCATCGCCGGCGGGCAAGATCAATTGAAGGGCAAGATCATAAGGATCAGCCACATGGGCTATGCCGATTCAACAGACGTGATCATCGCCATTTCCGCAGTTGAAATGCTCCTCGTGGAAATGGGCCACAAGCTCGAAATCGGAGCTGGCGTTCGCGCTGCCGAAATGGCACTATTGGGCAAGTAAGCCGAGCCTTCTCGCGCTTCCTCTATCCCAATACTTCCGAATTCACGTTTATGCAACAACGCCCTACACACTTGTGAAAGAAGCTGAGGATTCCAATGAGAGTTCTTATCTCCGACAAATTGCCCGACGTTGCCGTCAAGATACTGACCGCCGAACCTTCCATAGAGGTTGACAACAAGCCGGGACTTCCGGTCGACGAGCTCAAAGCCATCATCGGCAACTACGACGGGATCATCATCCGCAGCGGCACCAAGCTTACGGCCGATATCCTCGATCATGCCTGCAAGATGAAAGCGATCGCTCGCGCCGGCGTGGGAGTGGACAACGTAGACGTGAAAGCCGCCAGCCGCAAGGGCATCATCGTAATGAACACCCCCGGCGGCAACACCACTTCCACCGCCGAACACACCGTAGCAATGCTTCTTGCACTGGCACGCAACATCCCCCAGGCATACAACTCGCTCAAGTCCGGCCAGTGGGATCGCAAGAGCTTTGTGGGCACGCAGCTCTCGGGCAAGAACATCGGCATCATCGGCCTGGGCCGCATCGGCCTTGAAGTGGCCAAGCGCTGCCTTGCCTTTGAAATGAAAGTGCTCGCCTACGACCCATACATCTCGCCCGAACGCGCGGCTCAGCTCAACATCGAGCTCACCAGCCTGCAGTCGATCTGGGAGCGTGGCGACTTCATAACCGTGCACACCCCGATGACCAGCGAAACCCGCGGCCTCATCGGCGCGAAAGAGCTAGCCCAGATGAAAAAAGAGGCACGCATAATCAACTGCGCACGCGGCGGCATTGTAGACGAAGAAGCTCTGGCCGACGCCCTGCAGGCAGGCAAGGTGGCCGGCGCCGCCATCGATGTATTCAGCGCCGAGCCGCCCACCAGCCGCCGGCTGATCGACATGCCGCAGGTGCTTTGCACTCCTCACCTCGGCGCTTCCACCGAGGAAGCCCAGATCAACGTTTCTATCGACGCCGCCGCACAACTGGTCGATGCCCTCACCGGCCGCGGCGTACGCTTCGCCGTCAACCTGCCCTCAATCGACTCGCAGGAGGCGCAGGTGCTGCAACCATATTCAAACCTCGCCGAAAAAATGGGCTGCCTGCTTCGTCAACTCGGCACCGGCCAATTGAAGGCAGTCGAAGTGTGCTATACCGGCGATCTTTCCCAAATGAACGTTACACCCGTCACGCGCAGCCTCACCGCCGGCCTGCTGAAGCCGGTGCTCGAAGAAAACGTGAACCTCGTGAACGCACCCGTGCTCGCCGAAGAACGCGGAATCAGCATAATCGAATCGCGCAGCAGCACCTCGGGCGACTATACCACCACGCTGCAAGTGAAAATGATCACCGACCAGGACACACATTTCATTGAAGGCGCGCTCTTCGGCAAAAGCGACCCGCGCATAGTCAACATGAACGGCTACCACGTGGAGGTAATACCACGCGAAAGCCTTCTGGTGATCATGCTCAACAAAGACCGCCCCGGCCTCATCGGCGAATTCGGCCGGATCATGGCCAAACGCAACATCAACATCTCGTCGATGACCTTCGGCTGCAAAGTGCCCGGCGGCGACGCCATGACCGTGCTGAACCTCGATGCGAAACCGTGCGAGACCGTGCTTGAAGAAATCCGCCGCGTTGAAAACGTGAGAGCGGCCGTGGCCATAGAGCTGTGAAAGGCGCAAATGCTACCTGAACCCACCGACGTGCATCTCCGCAAAGCGGAGATGGCCGACGTCAAGAGCATTCACCGCCTGATCAATGACGGCGCAGCCAAAGATGAAATGCTCGCACGATCTCTAAGCGACATCTACGAGAAGCTTCGCGACTTCCACGTGTGCGAACGCGACGGCCGCGTCGTCGGATGCTGCGGCCTGCACGTAGTCTGGGACAACATCGCCGAGATACGCTCGCTTATGGTCGAGGCCGGCTCGCGACGCGCCGGCCTAGGCGCATTGCTTGTCGAGCGCTGCCTCGCGGAAGGCAGGAAGCTGGGCATAAACAGGATTTTCGTGCTCACCTACATCCCCCGCTATTTCGAGAAACACGGCTTCCGCCAAACCAGCAAAGAAAATCTGCCCCACAAGGTATGGACCGAATGCGTGAAATGCCCGAAATTTCCCGACTGCGGCGAAACAGCAATGATCATGGAAGAATAGCACTCGTGCCCTTCCAGAGCGCAACCGCAGCCGCATCAATTGTTAAGTACTTCAGTATGCCATAAAACATTGCGCCGTGGCAGCTACATCCGGAGGAGCAAACTACATGAGCAAAAACCCGCTGCGGAGGCATTTTTCGTCGGGCCTCGCCGCCCTGCTTCCCACGTTCTTCACTGCTTTCGTTTTCTATAAGCTCTGGCTGTACGCCAGCGACCTCATCGGTACTCCACTCGCAAAGCGAGTAGCCACACTACTTAAATACGAGCAAATCCCGGCATGGATCACGGTGTCCGGCGGCATAGCCGGTTTGCTCATAATCATCCTCGTTGTCGCCGGCACCGGGCTCATTCTCACCAGCGTTATCGGCACCAGAATCTTCAAGCTCTTCGAGCACCACTTCTCAAAAACACCACTGCTGAACTTCATCTACAAGCCCATAAGACAGGTAACCGATTTCTTCCTCAACGAAAAATCAGAAATGTTCAGCAGCGTTGTAGCCGTCGAATACCCTCGCAAGGGCATGTACTCAATCGGCTTCGTCACAAACAGCGGCTTCAAAGACATCCTCACCCCCGACGGCCGCCGGATGATAGGCGTATTTGTGCCAAGCTCGCCCACCCCCTTCACCGGATACACGATCCTCGTGCCGGAAGCCGACGTCATCTCGCTGCCTATCGCAATCGACGAGGCCCTGCGATACGTTATCTCGGGAGGCGTGATTCTTCCGCCAAACGAGGTACCCGAGCCGGAAGACGTCCAACTGCCTGAGAACAAACTGTCGCCACAGATCGAGATTCCCAGAATCTCGCCATCCTCGCCAGAGATCAGCGGCTGACAAGCGGAAAACGATTCCATTCTTGGACATCGTGTTCATTCATGTCATCATCATGTAAGTTACTGTGCGCCAACATCTTACAGAGCCAGCCGCCGTTTTCCTCCCTTTTCATGTCCAATCAAAGCAACACTGCCACGATCTGAAACCTTCTCCCCAAACCGCCTCCGCTTTATTTACAGAATCACTAAGTTATTGGATATCAAACACTTGCAAAGCCACCTCAATGGTATTCCCTGATTCCACCCCGTCATTGGCATGTTTTTTGCAATTCTACAAATCAGTTCTTTGAGGCGGATAAGCTTGGTAACCTCAAGGATGAACCCGCTTGCGCCGCGCAATCGGCTGGAGGTGGCTGGAAACGTTGGTTTGGTTGAACATGGCGTCCAAAAATAGCAACGTTACGTAAGCGGTTACTGCATAAGGACTTGCATCAGCGGAACACGGTTTTCGGGCGAAAACGTGTCTAATTCGGGCAACACTCCGAGAATCCGGCCTTGGCCGGGAACAGACACAGCCGAAAAAAGCCGTGTACACAACTCTTTGTGCCGCAACGATTTCGGGTGAATGCACCAAGAAATGCAGCCTTGCCCTCGAATGTGGCACGGCATTTGCATCTGTTTCGGTTGAGCTTTCAATAGTATCTGGTTATTCTATGCCCGTTCTATAAACTGCATCCTTCCAGAAGGGGGGTGAAAGTCGGAACCAAAAATGATTCCTGAGATTCGAGGTCTTGGATAACTGTCTTTACAAGCGATAGGGCTGGCCGTGACTTTGACAAAAAAGGAGATTAAAATGAGAAAGGTTATTCTGACGCTTGGAGTGCTTGCAGCGTTGCTTGTGGTATGCACGCCGGCATCCGCAATCACAATTTTTCTGAGAGATTATGATACCACCGCGACCGAGACCACCGTGATGGTAGGAACTATCGTTCAGATTAAGTGCAATATTTCCGGCGCACTGGCAGGTGAGTTCAGCGGATTCGATGCGTGGATCAGAGTGGAAGGCCCCGGCGTTGCCGTTGCGCAGGGCGAGGTCGGCTCGTGGGTCCGCCGCACTGGCGTTACCTTCTTCGGCTCATACGAAGAGACCGTCTTCCACGACAATGGCACCCCCGATGTATACGAAGATGACTGGGAAGAGATTCTGAACCACGCACCCGCCGACAAGCAGGGAGGCATTCTCTGGTCGCCGGTCTCCCTCACTGGTGGCGGCACCATAGCCACCTTCTCAATCCTTGCAACGGGCCCCGGCGACATCACCGTGTCGATCATCCCCTTCGACCCCGGCACTTGGGATGGAACATACGTTGCCAACTCACAGGGCGCGGTAGCTCCAGGTTTGGAGTATGGCTCGACCTACGTGATCCACTCGATTCCCGAACCGATGACCCTCTCCCTCCTGGGCGTGGGGCTCATCGGCCTGCTCCGCATAAGGCGGCGCAAATAATACCCTTATCCAGGACCTGAACCTGATAGCAAACCCCGCATCACGGTGATGCGGGGTTTGCGTTTCAAGCGGCATCCGCAGTCTCAGACGCCCCACCGGGGCGTCTCTACCCCTGGCTTCCGTTCGATGGACCTTGGACCTTGGACTTTGGACTTTTCTGACCGTCCGTCACTCCGAAAACCCCTGTGCGGCCTGCGCTTTCCGCCGATACTAGCGCTACAGGAACAGATGGGGACAAACCGCATGGCCGAATCTGCAATCAACAGCCGTAAAAGCGCTATCGACGCAAAACGGCACGTAGCACAAGTAGACACCAACAAACTTGTATCCTACACACTCGATAGCCTGGAAGGCGGCGTCGTCACCATCTCCCGCGAGGGCACCATCACCAGCTTCAACTCCGTAGCCGAACGAATCCTCGGCTACGACTCCGGCGAGGCCGTGGGCATGCATTACACCCGCGTCATGCCCGCCCTGGGCGACATGAAACGCCTCGTAGCAATGGTCCAGGCCGCACTCGCCACCGGCGCCACCTTCTCGTCCGAAGAAGCGGTCGTCCGCACCAAAGACCGCCGACGCATCCCTATCGGCATCACCATCTCGCAACTGCGCGACGAGCACGGCAACTCGTTCGGCGTCGTTCTGATGTTCAAGAACCTGGCCGAAATCAAACGCATCCGCGACCAGATAATGCGCACCGAGCAAATGGCCTCGCTGGGCTACCTGGCCGCCGGCATCGCACACGAGCTGCGCAACCCCCTCGGCTCGCTCCAGGGCCTCGCCGAGCTCCTTCAGGAAGACATGCTGCCGGGCGAGCCCCGCCGCACCTACACCGACACATTCATCCGCGAAATCGACCGAATGAACAAACTGGTGGAAGACCTGCTGTGCTTCGCCCAGCCGCCAATCGCCGCCGTCGACCGCCGCTGCCTCGACGATCTGGTTGCCGATTCCCTTGCCTTTGCCGGCTATGATTTCCAGGATCGCACGATCACGGTGAAAACCGCCTACGCCGCAACGCCCGACGTGCTCGTCGACATCGAACGCTTCTCCAGGGCGCTGCTGAACATCATCAGGAACGCCTACCAGGCCTGCCCCGAAGGCGGAACGATCACCGTTGCCACCGGCACCAGCAACCGCGGCCGGTTGCCGCGGGTTTTCGTCAAAATCACCAATACCGGCTCATACATCGAGCCCCATATGCGCGACAAGATATTCCAGCCCTTCTTCACGCTCAAGAAACACGGCACCGGCCTGGGCCTCTCCATCGCCAGCGCCATCGTGAAAGGCCACTCCGGCACCATCGAGGTCGACAGCGACCCCGAGGAAGGCACCTCGTTTACCATAGACCTGCCCTCCGCCGATTCACTGTCGCAATCCGTTTCATACATTGGCATCGAACAGGAGGTAACTCATGGCAACAGCCACACAGGATGAACACTGCATCCTGCTCCCACGGCCCGCAAGGCTTCCAGAGCGCATCCTGATAGTGGACGACGAGGAAAACATGCGCTTCTTCCTCACCGAAGCCATGAGCAAGCTCGGCTATGAAGTAGTGGCCGTGCCCGATGCCGAATCCGCGCTCGACCGCATCGCCCAGGAGGAATTCGACCTGGCCGTGCTGGATATCCGCCTGCCCGGTCAAAGCGGCATCGAGGCGATCTCGAACATCCGCCAACTGAACCCTCACATCGTGCCTATCATCATGACCGCCTACGGCTCCAAGCAGCTCGCAATGGAAGCCGTGAAAGCCGGCGCATACGATTTCTTCACGAAGCCCTTCCGCATCGAAGAACTCAATATAGTAATCCACCGCGCACTCGAAAAACGGAAGCTCCAGAAAGACGTGCGGCTGCTCGAAGAACGCCTGAAAAAACGATATGCATTCTCCAACATCATCGGCAACTCCGGCCCCATGCAGGAAGTCTTTGCACTCATCAATAAGGTGATCAATACCGATGTGACCGTGCTGATCTGCGGTGAAAGCGGCACCGGCAAGGAACTGGTGGCACAGGCCGTGCACAACCACAGCCTCCGCCGCGAGCGCCCCTTCGTGAAGCTCAATTGCGTGGCCATTCCCGAAGGCTTGCTCGAAAGCGAGCTCTTCGGCCACGAAAAGGGGGCATTCACCGGAGCCACCGGCATGAAAATGGGCAAGTTTGAGATGGCAAATACCGGCACCATCTTCCTCGATGAAATCGGCGACATGACTCTCTCCACACAGGCAAAGATACTCCGCGTGCTTCAGGAACGCGAATTCGAACGCGTTGGCGGCACCAAGACCGTCAAGATCGACGTGCGCGTCATCGCCGCCACCAACAAGGACCTCGCCCAAGCTGTGCACGAACGCTCATTCCGCGAAGACCTCTTCTTCCGGCTCAACGTCTTCTCCATCCACATGCCGCCGCTGCGCCAGCGCAAGGAAGACGTACCCGCGCTCGTCGAACAGTTCCTCAAGACCAACCGCCGCGCATCGCCTCACCCGCTGCGGCGCAAAGACGATCAGCCATGCGTGGTCGACACCGACCTCGACGAGGGCAACGGGCCGGTTACGGTTTCACGCGAGGCGATGGACCTCCTCACCGAATACAACTGGCCGGGAAACGTTCGCGAACTCGAGAATTGCATCCAGCGGGCCGTAGTCATGGCCGAGGGCGACAGCATCGGCCCGGAATGCCTGCCCCTGCACATCCAGAACCTCGGCAAGAAGCACAGATTCCACGTGCAATCCGCCCAGGGCAGCATAGATCAAACGCTCGAAAACATCGAGAAGCAGCTTATCATCGAAGCCCTGCGCGAAACCGCCGGCCTTCAATCCAAAGCCGCCAAGAACCTCGGCATCACCGAGCGCAGCCTCTGGCACCGCGTGAAGAAACTAGGCATCGACGTCATGCGGATCAAGAACTCGGCGGGGTGAAAAGCGGCGGGGACGATTAGACGTGAGGAAACGGGCGCTTGCCGCCGGCGTGTCGCCGCCGGCGGCAAGCTCACAAATAATGCTATTTCTGCGCCGGCACTCGGCCAACTACGAATTTCTCCGTCTCGGCGAGCATGTTGTCCCACTCCGCTTTCACAGGCCGGACCTCGGCGATGGCGGCTTCGGCCTGGGCGCGGCATTCGAGCGCTCGCCGCTCGATTGCGAAGTATGCCGCCTCCAGCATGCCCAGGTCCAGCTTTGCGGCCTTCCATGAATCCTCGGCGCCGCGAATCTGGCTTAGCGCGTTCGCAACATTATTCCACTGGTGCTGCGCCTCGCCGAGTTTCTGCTCCGCCAGTGTGCGGGCACCCTGGGCCTGTCCAAGCGCATTGCTGGCCGCATGTGCCGCCTGCTCTCTGGTCTCGGCTTCCTTGATGAACGCCCTGTCGGCTTGCTCGCCTTTTTCCCCCTCCGCTTGGCGCGCCCGCTGAAGGAGGACTATATCCGCTCTATAGGACTTCTCTATGCTCTGCCACATATCATTCCACGAGTTGCGGTCGCGGTTGAACGTCTGGGCGCCGTCGCGCAGGGCGATTTCGGCCTTGGCCCGGGCCGTTGCCACCTTGATGTAAGGGTCGAAAACGTCCGCCGCCGCGGCGACATTCGTGACCAATAAACCGGCCGCCAGTGCGGCCGCCATGCAGGATCTGCTCAGTCGCATAGTCATACTCCTCTGCTATACGTCGGCGTGCGGAAAGCCGCTGCACGGCCACGCACCGGCAGGAAATCGGCTTCGCCTCCGCCAACCATTCGCGGCGTGATTATAGCAGGTTTGCAGCGCGGCTGCAAGAGCATTTGGCAGCGCAGGTGGCAGCGCAGGCGGTGTGCACGTGTAAAATATTGCATGAGACTTGTACACGGTGGCGTGCAGCCGCCCAGCGATGCCTACAGGAGGCCGGTGGCTCTCTTGATCCGCGCAAGGCTTTCGTCCCGGCCGAGCACCACCATGCTTTCGAGCAGCGGCGGCGATGCTTTCTTTCCCGTCACTGCAATCCTGATCGCCATGAAGAGGTCGCTGGCCTTCCAGCCGATCTCGTCGCAGACGGCTCGCAGCTTCTCCTCCATCGCGGGCGCCTCCCACACTGAGACCTGTGCAAGAGCGGCGTGTGCCTTCTGGAGGGCCGCCGCAGTCGATTCGGCCGTCTGCTTCTTGGGCACCAGCAGGGCCGGGTCATACTGCATATCGGCGGCCTTCACGAAGAAGAAATCAGCCATCGCGTCGAATTGCTCGCGATTGAGCTTGGCGATGCGCTCCTGGATCAGCGGCACGATCTTCAGCAGGTAATCCCGCTTCACCTGCGCGTCTTTCAGCACGGTGCTCAGCAATCGGTCGGCAAGTTGATCTACGCTGAGGTTGCGGATGTAAACGCCGTTCATCCAGTCGAGCTTCGTGAAATCGAAGATCGGGCCGGTCTTGCCCACGCGATCCCACGAGAAATCAGCGATCATTTCCTGCAGCGTGAAAATTTCGCGCGCCTCGCCGCCGCCGTCTACAAACGAATAGCCCATGTTGCCGAGGAAGTTGAGCAATGCCTCCGGCAGATAGCCCTCGTCGCGATACCACTTCAGCGACACCGGATTCTTGCGTTTGCTGATCTTGCTTTTGTCGGCGTTGCGGAGCAGCGGCATGTGGATAAACCCCGGCTTGTCCCAGCCAAACGCCTCGTAGAGGAGGATGTGCTTGGGCGTGGACGATATCCATTCTTCGGCGCGAATCACGTGCGTGATGAGCATCAGGTGGTCGTCTACCACGTTTGCAAGATGATAGGTGGGGAAGCCGTCGGACTTCAGCAGCACCTGG
>DATLAR010000013.1:0-4547 GCA_035527355.1 Planctomycetota bacterium | reverse complement strand
CCACCCGCTGCAAGCGAAAGCTGCGGACATGGACGCGGCGTCGCTCGCGCATGAATTTCGCGGCCGCATCGCGTTCCTCGGGGGCATCGACACTCAGCACCTGCTGATTCACGCTACGCCCGAAGAGGTGAAAGCCGAGGTGCGCCGCGTGAAGCACCTGCTAGGCCCGTGCCTGGTGGTGAGCCCCAGCCACGAGGCGCTCCTGCCAAACGTACCGCCGGAAAACGTGCTGGCCATGTCGGAAGCGGCGCGAGAGTAATTTTTTCGGGATTTCATGCAAAAGGGCGGCCAGGCGTGTGCCTGCCGCCCTCTCTCGTTGAATGCGGTTGTCAGCTTGCGGCTTCGCGGGCCTCAGCTTCGTCGTCGGGCAGATCGTCGTCTTCGGCGGAGATCGGTGCGGCGGGCTGCTGATCGGGCGCCGCTTTCGGGCCGAATGCGAGATCGCGGTAGGCGTGCCAGAGCGCCGGTGCGCACACGCGTTCCATGTCGAACATGAGCCGGAACTTTTTCAGGCCCGCGTGCCCCATCTCCTTGCGAAGGTGCTGGTCTTTGCTCAATTTGACGATCGCCTCGGCGATTTCGCTGGGCCTGCCGGGCTGAACGAGCAGCCCGGTTTTTTCGTGGTCAACCATTTCGGGCACGGCGCCGGCCGACGTGCTGATGACCGGCAGCTTCGATGCCATGGCTTCGAGTATCGGCACCGGAAGCGTGGCGCCCGTGCATGGCATGACGAGGATATCGGCGGCCGCGTAGTAAAGGCGCCGCCGGCTCTCGTCCGTCTCCACGCGCCCGTCAACGCTGTCCTCTGCGTTGCTGTCTTTGCGCAGCTTCTTCAATTCTTCTATGGCGCCCGACGATACGTCGTCTTGCGAGCCGACGAGCACGAACTGGACCGAGGGGTCCATCCTGGCGACGAGCGGAGCGGCGTGGATGACATCGGCGGCGCCGCCGCGCTTGCCCATCGCACCCATCACCAGCACCACCACCTTGTCGCGGTGTATGCCGAGCATGTGGCGGGCGCGGCTGCCGTGGAGGTTGAATTCATAAGGTGCGGCTAATACCGCGCTGCGGGCGAGCTCGATGCGGCTGGCGGAGATGAGCTTTGCGTGATTGTCTTTGGCCGATTGCGAGGCGGCGATCACGCGGTGGCAGCGGCCGAGCACGAGTTTGAGGTAACGCCGCCCAAGGAACGAGCGTAGGTCGGCGTCCGACGGATCGGAGCCGTGGTTGTGCAGGATGACCTTCACGCCAAGGAGCCGGGCAAACACAATGGTTGCGGCCTGGCTGAAGTCGATGTCGCCTTCGGCCAGCACGTGGATGACGTCGGGCTGCTGCCGGCGGATGATATTGACGCAATGCTTGATGGCGGCGATGCGCGACATTCCGGCGCAGCCGGTGTTGTCGAAGAGCTTCAGGTCTACCTTGTTTGCAAGCGAGCTGCCGAGTGTGTTGTCGACGGCGGCACGCGCGGCGGGGCCGGGCAGTGCGGGTGCGAGCAGCAGCACCTTGATTCGCTTGCCTTGTTCGGGCCGCGGGAAAGCTATGTATGCGTCTTTCCGGTGGCGGTGTCCTCGTCCGCTATGGCCGCCGTGTGGTTCGTGTCGGTCTCTGTGGCGTTGTCTGGAGTCGGCGTCTCCTGATGGTGCAGATGATCGCGGATCGCCCTGGCGAGGTTTTCGCTGATTCCCTTCACCTTGCAAAGGTGGTCGATCGAAGCGTCTCTTATCTTGCCCACGTCCCCGAAATGATCCAGCAGGGCCTTCCGTTTGGCCGGGCCCACGCCGGGGATTCCGGCCAGAGGATCGACTATCAGCTTCTTCTTTCGAAGCTCCCGGTGGTATCTGATTGCAAACCTGTGGGCTTCGTCCCTCACCCGCTGCAGCAGGTGAAGCTCCGGGCTGCTCTCCGGCAGGACGATTGGTTCGAGCCTTCCGGGCACGAAAATCCTCTCGCCTACTTTGATCTTTTCCGTCGCGCCGAGCCACGGCCCCAGACCGGGCCTGGGCTTCAGGCGTGTTTTGGCTATTCCGATGACGTCGACGCTGGTGATCCTGAGCTGCTCCATCACGGCGGTTGCCTGGCTGAGCTGGCCCTTCCCGCCGTCCACCATTATCAGGCTGGGGAGCTGCGTCTCCTCCTTGGCTTTGCTGAGGTGGCGCAGCAGCACCTCCCTCATCATCGCGAAGTCGTCGCTCTGCGTCACGGTTCGTATCTTGTAACGGCGATAGCGGTTCTTGTTGGGCATCGCCCTGTCGAAGGTCACCATTGCCCCCACCGCCAGCCGGCCCTGAATATTTGATATATCGAAACATTCTATCCTCTCAGGTAGAGACCTTAATTCGAGTTTTTGCTGTAAGAGTTCCAGGAGGCGTACGTCGGATTCTTTTGCTGACACACGAGCGCGGAAAGAGTTTTCGGCGTTGCGTCGGGCCAGTTCCACGAGGTCGGTTTTTTCGCCGCGCCTGGGAGTAAGCACCTCCACCTTCTCGCCTTTGAGGTCCGAGAGGTAAGCGGCGAGCGGATCGGCGTCTTCAGTCTCCACGGGTATCAGCACCTCTTTGGGGATGAAACGCTGCTGGCTGTAGAATTGCTTTAGAAACGAAGCGAAAACCTCTTCCGGGCTGAATTGCTGCAGTTCGAAATTGAATGTGGCAAGGTCGCCCAGCTTGCCGTCCCTCACAAACATCGCCACGATCTCGATGACACCGGGCGCCACGAAATGGCCGAAGATGTCGCGGTCGGGCGAGCTCACGGACGTAATGACCTGTTTTTCGAACGTGCGCTGGATTGCACGGATGCGGTCGCGAACTTGCGCCGCACGCTCGAAACGCTGTTCCTTTGCCTCCTGCGCCATCTGTTCTGTCAGCGTCTCAAGCACTTCACCATACTTGCCGTTTAGAACCATTATCACCTGGTCGAGCATCTTGCGGTAGGAAGCCTCGTCCATCCCGGAACAGTATCCGCACATCTTGCCCATCTGGTGGTGCAGGCAGGGGCGGCGGCCACGGCGGATCTCGATGTCCTTGCACTTTCGCAGCGGAAACACCCTGTTCAATAGGCGAATGGTTTCCCTCGCGGCCCGGCTCGACGTGTAGGGCCCAAAATAGATCATGCCATTTTTTTTAACTCCTTCTTTCTGAACCTTGCTCATTTCGGCCCGCTGCTTCCCCGATGGAAGCTGAACACGCGGGTACGGCTCGGTCATGTTTATTGCCAGCAGAATGTAGCTCTTGTCATCGGTTAGGCGGAGGTTGTACTTGGGTTTGAACTGCTTGATGAAGTTGTTTTCAAGGATCAGCGCTTCCTTCTCGGTGTTCGTTACCACGTAGTCGAGGTCCCTGATGCGCTCGACCAGCGACGGATAGAGCAGGCGGCCATCGTCGCCGGCGGTGAAATAGGAGCGCACGCGGTTGCGGAGGTTCACGGCCTTGCCCACGTAGATGATGTGGCCGTCGGCGTCTTTCATGATGTACACGCCCGGAGAAGGCGGCAGCGAATCGAGCTTCTGCTGGAGCCTCGCCGAACGTTCCTCCGGCGGCTGAGGCCCGGTGGAACCGGAGCCGGCTGAACCGGCACCGGATGCACCTCCCCCGCCGTCGGCCCCTCCCCCACCGCCGTTCGGCGCCCCCTCTTGGTTCTGTTTCTCTGTTTCAGCCATCGCATGTACGTTTTACCACAATGTAACGGGTTTTTCAACGGGAATCCCGGCCAAGGTTGGGGTGCAAGGTGCAAATGGGCGTTTGCTTGCTTGGCCGATTGTCTCTGAGTGGAGTCCAAGAACTCAACGAGGACGATCAGCAACCTCCTCTGGCGGTGAATGGTAACGGCAATACGGATCGCACATGAATGGTTTGCCGCCCCCCCATCGATGTTTTTTTAATGGCATTTCGCCCTGCTTCCATGTATAATGCTGTGGCAGAAAAGGTGTGCGTGTCTGGTCAATGTCACAACAATTTTCAAGAGGTAGTCATGGTTCTTGAGATTCCCGCGCTGCCCGATTTCAGGCCCCATACGCTCGATTTCAGCTCGATCCAGGCTTTCAAGTACAACAAAGACCTGGGACGCGAGATCAAGGAAAAGACGATCACGCCCGCCGAAGCGCTCTGGCTGTACGAGCAGATGCTGTGCGTGCGCACGTTTGAAGAGATGATCATCGCGGTGCGAAACCAGGCATACCCCGCAATCAAGGGTTTTGAGTACCGCGGCCCTACGCACCTTTCGATAGGACAGGAAGCGTCTGCGGTGGGCAGTTGCGCGGTGATCGAGCTTTCCGATTACATAACGAGCACCCACCGCGGCCACGGCGAGAGCATCGCCAAGGGCTGCATGGCGGTGAAGCAACGCAGCGACGAGCAGCTTCGCAAGGTGCTGGGCGACAGGGCGGCGAAGGCAAGGAACCGCGCCGAGCTCGAGGATGTCGCCCTCGAAGAGCATCTGTTCAGGGCGGTGGCCGAGCTTTTCGGCAAAGACGCCGGCTACTGCCGCGGGCGTGGCGGCGGAATGCATATCGCCGATTTCTCGATCAACCACCTCGGTGCAAACGCGAT
>DATLAR010000012.1:0-7809 GCA_035527355.1 Planctomycetota bacterium | reverse complement strand
GCGTGAGCCGCACACGAGCGCCGCAAAGCGTCGGCGTCGCACCCCTCCAGCAGCAGGTCTCGCGAACGCAGCTCCGCCAGGTCATCGTCTACCTCGCCCTTCCCAAGGTCCGAAATGCACCTGAACACCTCCGACAGGTCCACGTGCTGGATCTGAATGCCGAACATCCTCCTGATTTCCGACTCGTCGAAATGGCATGCGGGGCAGCCGCTAAGCGTATGCCCGATAACCACTACCTTCGCAAACCTCAACGCCCGACGCACCATAGCAGTGCGCACAAAACGGTCGATATCACGGCGGGCCTCCTCCACATCCGGCAGACCATGCACAAACGTGAAACGGCAGCCCGACTCGGTAAGAGCGGCCGCGTGACTCAGCAAGCTCGTCATGCTTCCGCAATTCAGCGGATTGGGCTCGATATGCGCCTCCGGAATCCCCCACATAGCCACGGGCACATGCGCCTCGCAAACAAGCTCCACGCTCAGGCTCGCCGGCGAAAACGAACCGTGCTGTATAACAAGGCCGTCCAACTCCGACTGCCTGAACAGCGAAGCAGCCCGCAGCGCGTCATCAACGCTCGCAATCGCATTCTCCGGCGCCACCACCTCCACGCCCTCGCGCTTCAGCAGATACTTGCGTGAATCCTCGGCCACCTTACGCGCACGCTCGTTCGGCGCCTGCGTGCACGCCACAAGCGAAACAAACCCGATTCTTGCCGATCTCTTTGCCACGTAATGATCTCCGCAAAAGCTCGCCCTGATGCACGGCCGGCCGGCAAACCACACTATGCCCCCAGCCAACCGTGTATTATCACCAAAGCAGCTTTCGCGCTCAAGGATAAAATGCACCGCGGACGAAAAAAACCGCACCAGCCTAAAACTACATCGTCAAAATCGCGGCAAAGGTTTACGGCAGACCGCGCACCGCCGAAAGCTGAAATTCGTTACGTAGAACCCGATTTTTCATTGACTCGATTTTCCTCACTTGGTATAATCTTTGCTGTTGTTGAGCTTTTGCGGGCAGGTAGCTCAGTTGGTAGAGCACAGGACTGAAAATCCTGGTGTCGGCGGTTCGACCCCGCCTCTGCCCACCACCTCAAGTCCTTATTCCACAACACCTTTCGATCTCCAGTAAGAAACAGGCGGGCCGCAAGATGTCCGGCTTCTTCCCATTTTTTTCCAGTATGTCGACAAGCTGCCCGCTCTGATGCGCGGGAATGCGATGCGGTTCATGGCGTGGCGGGATTCGGAATGAACAACACCACACCAGTCACTATAGCGGCTACCGCCAGCCGGGGCATCCGTACCGCCATGGGATTGGCGGCGATTCTGCTTTGGAGCAGCTTGTTTGCAATCACCACGCACGCGAACGCCGCGGTCGGCGCCTTGGCGGCGACCGGATGGAGCTATCTGATCGCGGGCGGGCTCGGGTTGCTTGCCGGGGCGCTGACCGGCCGCTGGCCGGACCTGCGAATGTTTCCACGACGCTATCTGGCGGCGGGCGCCGCCTGTTTCGTTCTCTATTCGGTCGGGGTTTTCCTTGGTCTGCACCTTAGCCACGGGGCGGAACAAGGGATGGAAGTGGCGCTGGCCAACTACCTGTGGCCGGCACTGTTGCTCGCGCTTTCGATACCGATTCTCGGTGCGAAGGCGCGATGGACGTTGGGCCTTGGATTGCTTGTAGCACTGTTCGGATTGGTGCTGGTGGTGGGGCGCGGCCAGTTGTCGGCGTCCGGATTGTGGGCGCAACTGGGAGCCGATCCCTTGCCTTGCCTGCTGGCGGCGGGCGGCGCGGCGATGTGGGCGTCGTACAGCCTGTTGACGCGCCGCTGGCTGGCGGGTTCGCAGGTAACGGCGTTGCCGTGGTTCTTTCTGTTGGCCGGCGTCGTGCTATTGTCGCTGGCACGCGGCTTGCCGGTGACACAGCAGTGGACCGCCCGCACAGTGGCGGAAACCGCGTTTCTTGGCGTGTTCCCGGGCTGGTTGGCATACAGTCTGTGGGATCGGGCGATGCAGGGGGGCGACGTGGTGCTGCTGGGCGCCGCCTCCTACGGCACGCCCCTGTTGTCGACGCTCTGCAGCTCCCTGTACCTGGGCGTGCCGCTCAGTACCGCTTTGGGGCTGGGCTGCATGCTGCTGATCGGCGGCGCGCTCATCTGCCGTTTCTCGATCACCGAGTCAGTGGCGGCAGGTAAATAGGTAGATGCCCGTGTACTCCCCGCTTGCAGGCATGGAATCCATCTGCCGCCGGCCACCGAGGCCGAGATGGTGACGTCGACGAGCGGCGAGTTTGTTAACAGCGTACTGCCGGCGGACTGGTCGGCGAGGGTGCCGCTACTGCGCCCTGAGCAACTCGGGCTCGAGCCAATCGGCGGCGTCCTCGCGGTTGCCGTCGTCGGCGTCGTGCACCACGAGCGTAAGGCGGTCCACTCCGGTTACATCGACGGTGATGTGCACGGGGGCGCTCAGCCCGGTGAGCGTGGCGGTTTTGGCGAGTTTCGCGGTCTTGGGATCGGTGCTGCTCGACGAGAGCGTGCGGCCGTCGCCGAGAATCTCGAACTTGACCGAGCCGCGTCCGTCGCTGCAGGCATCCACGCCGGCGAGCACGCGGAACGATTTGAACTGCTTGTTGATCGGATATTCGATCACGCTCCAGGCGTGCGTGCCGATGCCGCGCTGGAATTCCCTGGTGCCCACCTTCAGGAGGTCGCCGACCACGTTGCGGCCGAGCGACATCACGCCCGCGGCCTGTCCGGCATAGATCGGCGCGAGTTGATTCAGAGGGATGGCCTGCGCCTCGAGCGAGAGCGCAGCGACCGAGAACGTGGTGGCGCTCTCCGGCGCGTAGCGTAGCTCGATCTTCTGCCGCCCCGCCTTATCGAGCAGAGATCGCGGCACGATGAAGAACGCGTCGCGGATTCCGCCCTGCAGCTCGGCCCGCGTGTGCGCCAGGTTCCACGAGCCGGCGCTCTTGCCGTTTACGATCACATCGGCGGTGCTGCCCTTGCCTTCCAGCAGGTATCGCCGTCTGAGCACCATGTCGGAGTCGGCGGGGCACGCGAGCTCGAAGGACTCGCTGGTGATGCCGCCGATGCCCTGCTCGTCGACGCTGCCGAGGCCGGGCACGATGCCCGCTGCCTTGGCCGGCCGGCCGCCTTCGGCGGCATATTTGTGCTCGTCGGCGCTGAGCTTGACGGCCGGCAGCACGCGGTCGCGAAGCGCCATCGCCTTGGCTTTGGATTCCAGCCCATCGAGATTCAATTCCGCTCCGAGCAGCGCCGCGTGCACCGTCTCGGGCGACTGGCCGGGGAAGCTGAGCAGCACCGGAGTTTGCGACACGCGCACGGTGCCTGGCTGGCCGGCAATGGGCGAGCCGTAAATGTTGAGAGCTTCCTTGACGGCGAGCGTGCCGGGCAGCATCAGTGCCGCGGTTCCTTCCACTCGCCACATGATCACAGCCGCGCCATTCGCCGCCGTATAGATGAGCACGCGCGTTGTGCCGGGGATCAGGTCATCCATCTCCACCGACGCGTAGGGCTTGAGCGGCGGCAGTGCCCGCCTCAGGTTCATCAGAGCAAGGTATGCCGGCCGCGGCACCATATGCGGGGTGGTCATCCTCTTCGACATTCCCAATTCGAGGCGATACGTCAGGCCGGTGCCCGTGGGGAAATCGTCTTCGTTCGAGAGCCGCACGATTGGCTGCTCGATGCCGAGCCAATGGCAGAGGATTGCGGTGCGGGAAAGGTTCACTGCCTGGTCGAGCATGTTGAAGCCGGAGCCGTCGGCGTGCGGAGGTTCGACGGGCCAGTCCATCTCCGACAGCAGTATCTGCTTGCCGGGCGCCGCCGCCTGCAGGCCCGTGATGTAGTCGGTGAGCCGCCAGATTTCCGGCGGATGCACGCCCGGGTTGATCTTGACGTTGACGATGTCGTAAGCGTCAGCCCCGCCGGCCGCATCAATTTCCTTGAGGAACGCGGGAGCCGAAGACACGTTCAGCCCGGAGAGCATGATCCTGCTGGCGGGCGAGTAGCGCCGGGTCCATTTCCGCACGCTCTTCAGCATGGAAACGGCCACCTCGGGGGAGAGCCTCAGGGGGCCGTCCACGTCGGGGTTGTTCCAGAACTGCCAGATGTCAACAAACTCTCCGGCATCGCGAGCCAGCCGGTAGACGTAGTTGTCCCAGTCTGTGATGTCTTCGGGCACGTGCCAGTAATCGGTATCGTGGCCGATGTCTCGCAGCGGGCGGGTGTATTGGCCGCGGCGTAGCTGCTCGCGCCCCTCGCCGGCGGCCCAGTGGGCGGAGAAGCCAAGAGTCATCCTGGTGGTGCCGCCGCCCGCGCGAACGTCCTTCAGCCTGTGGATCATGCTGCCGAGGTGGAAGTTCTGCGGGATCGGCTCGAGCAGGTCCCAGTCGAGCGCCACCAGCTCGCGGAATTCACCCACGGCCCGCTTCAGGGCATCGGCCTTGAGCACCACCTCGGGCCACGGCGACGTTACGGTTGCATTGAATGACGCAGGCCACGTGGCATCGGGGCCGAGATCCTTGGGTTCCATGACGACGAGTGCCCTGTGAATGGCAGCCCGCCCGACGGCGTCGGCGGCATCGACCGACAGCCAGTACGCCCCGCGAGGCAGGCCCTTGGCGGCGAGGTCCACCAGCACGTCTTTGCCGGCGGGCAGCTCGATCGGCTGCTGCACGCGGGCGATCTCGGCGCCATCCGGCCAGGCCAGGCGGGCGTCTAGTTTCACGGTTCGCGAGCCGGTCAGTCCGCAATTCGCGAGGCGGATTCGAATGGGCCGCCCAGGCGCGATCAGGTCAGACTGGTCTTCGAGGGCGAGCCGCATGTCCAGCGTGTCGGCCGCCGGCAACTGCGTTTCAACCCGAAGATCATCCAGCAGCAACCTGCCGCTGTTGCCCTTCGTTTGCTCGTCGGCCAGGGCCATCAGGTAGAGGTTGAGCGGGTAGTTTATGTGATGCCGGCGGAATCTCGTTTCAGCCTGCCAGAACTTGTGCACCACGGGCGCCCTGAAGGTGAGCCGGCGCCAGCCGGTGAAATCGATGCGCACGCTGCCCGGTATCACGGCGGTTTGCGAGCAGTAGCTGTCGTCGGATCCCATCTCGCTATCGCAGAAGAGGGGATAGAAGCTCACGCCGCTGCCATCGCCGAAGACGTCAACGGAGATTTCAGCGGGGTAACCCGGGAGCGCGGGATCGATCATCAGCGGAGCGATGGAAACGGGCTGATCCGCCTTGCGAGCCCAGTTCAAGGGAACGCATTTGCGGCCGCTGCCTCCTTCGGCAACGGGTCCCGGCGTGCTGCCGGGCACATCCGCAAGCATCTGCGGCGGCGCCCACAGGAATGCCGAGATGTAGGTGGAATACTCTCTTGTCTCGTCGAAGCTCCAGGTCTTCATTGCGTTGGGCACGCTGAGCACGCGCTCGCCGGATGCAACGGCGGTCGGGTCTTCCTTGTCGGCTAGTGTGCCGGTCAGTGTGACGGGGCCGCTGCCCGGGGGCGCGTCGGGCAGGTTGACGGCGACCAGCCGGTGTGCGGCGGGGCCAAGCTGCATATCTTGCCCGCCCGCGGCCAGTTCCTTGCCGTCGCGGCTGCGCAGCGTCCAAGTGAGGCGTGCGGCTCGGGGCCGCGTGAGGTGGGTGTTGTGCGCCGTGATGAAAGCTGCGTCGGGGCCAGGCCTGTAGAGGCCGTCGTCTTCCTTGGCGGCGATGGTCACGGCGAGCGCTTCGTTGCCCGGCGCCTGGCCGTCGATGGTGATCTTACCGATGCGGATCGTGCCGCCGGCCGGTGTGTTGTCGCCGCCTTTGCGTATGGAGAAGCCGACGAATTCGAGGGGATAGTCGGCCTCGCCCCGCCTGCCGCCCATCGGGCTGAAGGCGCCCACACCGGCACCGGGAAGGTCAAAGGTGATCTGCCGCCAATCGGTGAAATTGAGCGAGCCGAGATCGTGAAGGAAGTATTCAGATTGCGAGTGGCCGCCGCGGATGCGATGGCCCCAGTCGCGCGTGCCGGCATAGAGGCGGTTGCCCGAGCCGTCGCCTTTGACCCACACCGACATGCTGATGAATGCACCGGGCGTGAATTGCGCGTAGAAAAGATCATCGCGGTCGGGCGCCATAGCGTATTTCCATTCGAGTGCGAAACGGCCGAAAGGCTGATCGCTGTCGACGCGCGTGGCCGTCGTATCGCCGTCAAAGGTGAATACGGGCTGCGTGTCTTCGGTGTATTTCTCGAGAATAGCGTTGGCGCCGCGCCAGAGGTCAGTCACCTGCGAAAAGTCGTCCAGCACATCGCGCATAGTAGGCACCGGAATGCGCCGGTTCAACGTAACCGTGGCGTTGATCGACGCCGAAATGAAGTCGCAGCTCAACTCGATGGGCGGCACGTAATCGTCGAGCTTGGCGTCAAAGACCAGCTCGATCTCACGGCTCGCTCCAGGCAAGACAGCCCACTGCTTGTTCAGCTCGGCGATGCGGTTGCCCCTGCTGTCGACTAGCCGTGCCTGGAGGTTGCATTGTGCACGGACTCGATATCGAGCTTGTAGATGCTGCCGTCGTCGGAGCCGACGTAGACGTCGTCGCCGTCGGGGGCGGGCGATGAGAGCATTCGTCCGCCGGCCTGGTACTTCCACTGCACGGAGCAGTCGGCTGCGGCCAGGCAGTAGAGCGAGCCATCGGCGGAAGGCACCAGCATACGGGCGCTGTAGAGGGCGGGTGTGCCGGTGAGCGACACGCTGCCGGTGTTGCCGCGTGCGTTCTCGCGCCAGTTGCCGGCGTCGTCGCGCCCTGTAACGATGAGCTGACCAGGCGCGGTGCCGTAGTAGAGCTTGCCGTCGACCATGGCCACGCCCGCATCGGTAACGTCCATTGCCGGCAGGGGAGTGTAAATACCAATCTTCATCGACGAAACGACAACGTCTGCGGAGAGGTCGACCTTTGCGGCGGCACGCGCGTGCGAGGGAGTGCTCATGAACATGGGCGCGGCCTCGGGGTCGGCCGGCCAGCCCCTGGCCGTCTCCGCGCCGCCCAGCGGGCCGTATATCTCCACCTCGGTATGCGGGATGGCGATCCGCTTGGACGTCTTGAGCAACGCCCGAATGGCGGCAACGTCGGCCGACCAGACCTCGGATGTGGCCGTAAAGCGAATAGCGGTCGAAACCGGTGTTGAGGCGCACGATTCCGTCGATGTCCATCTTGCTGACGTCTTCGACTATGACGGTCTGGCCCTTGCGGACGAGCCCCTGGAGGGCGTCGCGGATGGGGGCGGGCATCTCTTTTTCCTGGGTGAAGCCTGGTGCGAAAACTACCTTGTATCCCTCGCCGGCGCCGGCGAGCAACTGCTCGTCGGTGATGTAGTCGGCGGGGAAGCCGGCCCGCATGCACGCGATCCAGATGCCTTCCGCCTGCTTGTCGGGCGGGATGCGCTTTGCGCTGGCCAGCGTCCCCGCCGTGCGGCTGTAGTAGATAGCCACCTGCTTATAGCCTCGGCCCATGCTCTTCAGCCAGTCGCCGTAGGGCACGAGCATGTCGTGGAAGATATTCTTCATCACGTCGCGGTCGGAGCGCAGGCCGCCGTTCTGGAAATCATAGTTGAAGCTGAACATGCCCAAGCCATCCACACGCTGGCTCAGGCCGCTGAAAAGCTGCTGCGTATAGGGTTGCACGAGGGGTGCTGTGCCCCACATTGTTAACGAGGGCACCACTTCGAGGCCTTCGCGGCAGGTGAGCACGTCGGTTATATGGGCCGTAAACAGAACGGGCGGGCCGAACCCCCAGCCATCCTTGTAGTGCACG
>DATLAR010000011.1:0-9250 GCA_035527355.1 Planctomycetota bacterium | reverse complement strand
TGGCCTCGCCGGCAAGGGCCGGACTGGCGAGCATCAGAGCGAGTGCAGCGAACGTGCCGAGAATTCCAGACGAAGTCTTCATATTCCTCTCTTTTCTCATGCAAAGGTGTGGCGGCTAGACCCGGCAGCACCGCGGCCACGATGGCGTACGGTTGGAGGCTTCAGGTCTTGGCGCTCATTTGCATTCAGTTCTTATATTATAATAATGCAAAGCCTTCATCGCAAGATTAAACTGCCGGATGTCGGCGGGGGTCCGTAAACGATCTGTGGGCGCAATCGGCGGCCAGGCCAAGGCTTCATTTCATCGAGGGGTTTTAGTGACCGACCCCCTCATCCTCAACCATTTTAACGGTTTTGCCTTTCAGTGGCATCAATAGCTTCGAAAGGGCAAACCGTTGAAACGGTTGGGAAGACACTGGAGACGCCGTTAGACCACCTCGATGAATCGAGGTGTTAATGAAATGAAGCCACGCGCGTGCGGGTGCATTGGTAGTCGGGTTCTTGGGCGCTTCCCGCGCGACAATGAAGCCACGCGCGTGCGGGTGCATTGGAGGGGCATACTATGCTGGATACGTTCCTGCGAATGAAGCCACGCGCGTGCGGGTGCATTGCCGGTGTGTGCATTTTCGCGTTGCCGGGCTTTCGGGTCAGCCGGGCATGAAAAGGGTTTCGAGGCCGTGGCGGATCATAGACACGGCAATGGCGGCAAGGATGATTTCAACGACTTTGGAGAAGGCCTTGGAGCCTTGCCGGGTGATCAGCATCTCGATGCGGCCGCATTTGCGGAAGACGCCCCAGGTGATGGCCATGTTGAGCACAAGCGACAGGAGGGTCATCAGCAGGCCATGCGAGCTGCCAAGCACGAGCGTGGTGGTGAGGACAGCCGGCCCGGCAACGAGCGGCGATGCAAGGGGGAAGATGGCGACGTCGCCGCCGGCGCCGGCCGTGGTCTTGCCAGCGATGAGCATATGGGTGGAGAGGACGAGCAGCAGGATGCCGCCGGCGATGCGGAAGTCGGCTACGGAGATTTCCAATAGCGAGAAGACGAGTTGCCCGCCGATCATGAACAGCAGCACGATGATGGTGGCCATCAGCACGGAGACGTCGGCCACGCGGTTGCGTTCGCGCTGGCTAAGCCCTTCGGTGAGTGCGACAAACAGGGGGATATTGCCGATGGCATCGGTGGCAACAAACAGCGGGATGAACGTGAGCAGGAATGATTTGAGGAATTCATTCATGGGGCCGGCTTGCCCGCGATATGGGAAAGTGGCGACAGCGCGCCCGCCACATCGGCGCGGGGTAAACTCCCTTGGGCATGCCGCGAAACTCGTGCGGCTTCATTTACGTTCGAGCGGCTTCTTCTGGGCCGGTTGCTGGCCGGCTTCCTGGCGTTCGGTCTGTTTGGGCTGGGCCGGCCGGAGTTCCGCCTGTTCACGTTGTATGGCGGCCTTGGCTTCGGCGGCCATGCGGGCGTAATCCTGGGCCAGGTCTTTCTTGCCCATTTTCGTATAAAGCTCGGCGAGGCATTCGTAGCCGGCGGGGTGGCCGGGCACGATTTTCATCAGCTTGATGTATTCGCGTTCGGCGGATTCGTTGCGGCCCATTATTTCGTAGAGCCTGCCGAGCATCAGGCGCGCCTGGATGTTATTTGTGTCGTAGCTGAGGGCTTTGATGTAGAAGCTGCGGGCCTTTTGGAACTCCTTGTTCCTTTCGTGCCAGAGGCCGAAGAACATGCAGGCGTCGATGGGGCGGTCTTTCTGCGCCTCGTAAAGCTGCTGTCCGATCTTGTAGCTGTCGTCGTCGAACCTTTCCATCTCGGCGAAGCATCTGAGTGCGCCGCCGAGGATTTTCACGTCGTTTGGTCCAAACTCGATTGCGGTGCGAATGCGTTTGACGGCTTCGGAATGGTTTTTCTGGCGGATGAGGATAGTAGCGGCGGCGAGGCTGATCTCGCTTTTGTAAGTGCTGAACTCGAAGGCACGGTCAAGCAGTTTGATGGATTCGCCGGTTTCGTTGCGCTTGGTGTATGTGTGGCACACTTTCATGACGCCCAGGAGCGCGCTTGTGCTATCGGGGTTTGCTCGAAGGAGGTCGATGAAAACCTCGCCGGCCTTTTCGAGCTCCCCGTTTTCCAGCAGGCCAACGCCTATTTCGATTTGCTGTGTTACGGCGGGTTCCTCGCCGGCGAAGGCGGCAGCACCGGTGATGGCCGGCGCCAGGATGGCCGGCGCCAGGATGGCCGGCGCCAGGATGGGCGGCGCCAGGATGGCGAGCGCCAGCAGTAGTAGTAGTGATTTTTTCATGTAGTGGTTCCGATTCGGCCGGTGCGGTGACTGCGGTGTGCCGCCGTTTGCCGCGTCGGCCATGAGCTGTCATAGCTCCCGTTCAGTTCTCGGAATATTTCCGCGGCGGGTTCTCTAATTCCATTAGAGTGTAGCGGTGCGCGGAGGAATATTCAAGGATGAAAGGGAGGTATCGGCCGGCGGGGCTGCCACACCGCCCCTGCAAACACATCGCCAACGCGACGCTGGATTCCGCAATCCTTGCGCGTGATCGTTGCGCGCAATCTTTCGCGCAATCTTTCGCGCAATCTTTTCGCGCAATCTTTGCGCGCAATCTTTTCGGTTGACACCGCTTGCCGCTTTGCTATAATGCCGTGTAACGGCTCGGCCGCGGGCCGCAGTTTGCATGTTCTCGCTGTTTCCCAAAGCCTGGGCATTGTAACAACAGGAGGTTATAATGCCGGATTTCAGAACCTTCGGCAAAGACAAAGTGCGAGACCGCGACGATGGAGGATGTCCGTACCTCACCGGCGTCGACGGCAATCCGATTTTCGGCGAGATAACGATGGCCGAGAATTTTTTCCATTGCGGCAGCTTGGGCCAGCCGGCCGCATTGAACCTGCTGTACCGGGTGGAAGGATTCGGCCGGATCGTGCTGGGCACGCTGCCTCTGCCGGATCGTTCATCGCCGTATTGCCTGCCGGTGGAGCTTGCGCGGGCGAAGCTTGCCCAGATCGAAGACCGGCGCAACGCCTGGCATAAAGACGGCTTTGTTCCCTCGCGGATCATCAAGGAGGATATCGCACGTGCGGGCCGGGTGCTTGTTGAGGCGGAGCAGCAGGAAAGCTACAGCCCGTTGCGCTGCGCCGCGCTGGCGGAAAAAAGCCTTTCGCGCGCCACGTGGGCGGGCGAGAGCATGGCCGTCGAAGCCGCGCGCTATGGAATGGAACGCCGCATCGCGGACGGCTCGGCAAGAAGCATCCTGATAGGCGCCAATTTTTTCGGCTTCGGAAAGTCTGACGAGTACAACAGGCTCTTCGAGCAGGTCTTCAACTTTGCCACGCTGCCCTTTTACTGGAAATCTTTCGAGCCCGAGCAAAACGCAGAGCAGTGGGCCAGGATAGATTCCATGCTCGATTGGCTGCTGCCCCGGGGCATCAAGGCGAAGGGACATCCGCTGGTGTGGTTTTACGAGCCTTGCTATCCGGCATGGGCCGGCCACGATTCGTTTGAAGCGATCAGGAAGGTTAACGCGCGCCGCGTGCAGAACGTGGTGAGCCGCTGCCGCGGCAGGATCGCGTGCTGGGATGTTATCAACGAGGCGCAGGACGCGGACCACGCGAACGTTTTCGGATTCGCGCGGCCTCGCCTGCTGGAGATCACGGCCGCGGCCGCCGAAGCGGCCAAAGCAGCCAACCCCGATGCCCTGGCCATCATAAACGTGTGCTCTCCGTTTGGCGAATACGCGGCCGCAAAGCCCGGCAAATGGACGCCTTGGGAGTACCTGGAAGCCTGCGTAAAGAGCAATGTGCCGTTCGACGCGATCGGCGTGCAGTACTATTACGGCGCGGGCTGGGGCTACTGCCGCGACATGCTAAGCGTTTCGGCCCAGCTAGACAAATACGCCGCCCTCGGCAAACCGATACACGTTACCGAAATAGGATGCCCATCATCCTGCGAAACTGATTTCTTCCACCAGCTTGGCTCTGCCACCGTGGATCAGGCCGGGCAATGGCACGGCAAATGGTCGGAAACTCTGCAGGCGGAATGGGTGGAAAGATTCTACACCATCTGCTGCGGAAAGCCGTACATCGACGCAATCACGTGGTGGGACCTGGCCGACTACCAAGGGCATTTCTTCACGCACGCGGGGCTGCTGCACGACGACTACACGCCGAAGCCCGCCTATCACCGCCTGCTGAATCTCGTGCGCAAGCTGGGGATAAAGACGTGAACAAGGTCCAAGGTCCAAGGTCCAAAGTCCAAGGTCAAGAGTCAGGAATGAGTCAGGAAGGTGGAAAGAGAGTGGGAGGAAGAGGAAGGAAGAGGAGGAGGAAGGAAGAGGAAGAAGGAAAGGCGCGAACATCGAACATCGAACGCTGAACATCGAACATCGAACGCCGGAAGCAGCCTTCTGTAGCACAGCCGCCCTCGGCTGTGATCATTCTTCATGTTCCCCTCCTCTTAGAGCTCTGAAGGAGCGGCAATTCCATAAAGCCCAGGCCAAGGTGCGAGCCGAACGGCGAGAACCGCAGGCCTGGGTAAACCGGCCTCATCATGTTCCCCCTCCCGCGGGGAGGGGGCAGGGGGTGGGGCACCGCATGTATTTATCCATTCCACAGCCGAGGGCGGCCGTGCTACAACATACAGACACAGCCGAGGGCGGCTGTGCTACACATACAGACACAGCCGAGGGCGGCCGTGAGGACACGGGGGCTGTGCTACATTTGACGGATCAGGTTGCTGCGGCGGTTTCGGGTACTTCGATGGAGCGCATGAATTCGGCGGTTTCTTCGGGAAGGGATGTGTTTATCGACATTCCCGATCCGATCTCGAAGCCGGCGGGTGTGCTGATACGCGGCAGGATTTGCAGGTGCCAGGCGTAGTATTGCTGGTTTTCGTCGCGCACGGGTGCGGTGTGGATCACGAAATTGAAGTCGGGATCGTTCAAGCCGATGTAGAGCCGGTAGAGTGCTCGTTTCATGATGTGTGCAAACTGCCGGCATTCGTCGTCGGAGATGTTGCCGAAGCTGGATTGCGCCTTGTGCGACATTATCCAGGTTTCGAAGGGCTGGCGCGGTGCGAACGGATGAAACGCGACGAAATCGGCGTACTGGTCTGCTATCCGCGAGCCTACCTCAAGCTCTTTGTCGAGGATGTCGCTGAGCAGGCGGCGGCCGGTGTCGTCGTAGTAGTTGATGGATGATTCGAGGCGTTCGCGGATGAGGTTTGGGACGACGGGTGTGGCGATGAGCTGCGAGTGGCCGTGGATGAGGGAAGTGCCGGCGGCGAGGCCGTGGTTGCAGAAGATGATGATATCTTCGACGCGCGGGTCCTGGCGCAGCTCGCGGTAGCGCTGGCGGTATGCGAAGATCACGCGTTCCACCTGGTCGTCGTCCATCGTGGCGAAATCGAGGTCGTGGCGGGGTGTTTCGATGATGACTTCGTGGTGGCCGACGCCGTCGGTGCTGCGGAAGAAGCCTTCCTGGTGGCGGCGGGTGAGGTCGCCGCGGGGGACGAGTGCGGCGAATTTATTGGGCACGACGCGTACGAGCCAGCCTGGTGTGTTTGGCAGGTTTTGCCGGAAGGCGAATTTTTCGGGCGGCGTCATGCCTTCGTTGCCCTCGCAGAAGGGGCATGCGCCGTCGTGCGGCGGCCGGTGCTCGATTTCCCGTTTTTTCTTCATTTCGTGCGGGCGTTTGGCGCGTTCCTTTGCGATCACGATCCATTCGCGGCTGAGGGGGTCTTGGCGTAGCTCGGGCATGGGGCGGTTTCCTCCTTTCAGATGATAGTGTCGGAGTGCAGCGGCGTCGGATAAGCCTTTTCGCGAGGAAGGGGAACGAAGCGGTGGGTGATTTTTGCTGTAGCGGATTTGAGTTGGCGTTTTCCATTTTTCTGGCCATTGGTTCTTGACGCGGGCGGCCTTTTCTGCTAAAATTCGCAGTGTTGCATTTGCCGCGGATCTATCCCATCGAAAGGGGGAGACAACCCATGAGAATAATCGTTGAGTGCAAGAGTTGCGGAACGCAGGTGACGGTGCCCGAGAAGCTGGCGGGCAAGAAGGCCAGGTGCCAGTGCGGTGCGTCATTCACAATTCCAGAGGCTACGCCACAGCGTGCGGCAAGGGGGCGCCGGCGGACGAGCGGTGTGGTATCTGCACAGGAGGAGGGGCATCATGTGGGCCTGTCGCAAACGGCGGCGCCGGGCGGCGGCTGGTGGCAGTTCGTCCTGTTCGGGGGGATGATTCTTGCTGCCATTATTATTGTCATTATTATTATAAACAGCGGCGATGACGCCCCTGCGCCATCGGTGGCGGGAGCAGGCCCAAGCGCAGACACGGCCCCGCCCGAGACGTCAAAGCCGGCGAGGAAATCCATCTCCGCCGTGGACCCGCTGACGCTGGTGCCGGCAAACGCAATAGGCGTGGGTTACATCGATATTGAGCAATTGGCCGAGGCGGGCCTGCTAGACAAGCTGCTGGGCGAGGAGCTGAGCGGGGTGCTGGCAGCGGCAAAGCTTGATCCGCATAAGCATTTGGCTCGGGCTGCAATCATCATGCGCGAAGAGGGCTGCGCGCTGGTCGTCGCGGGCAAGTTTCTCCAGCCGTCGGTCATCTATAACGCGCTCGATCGCGGCAAGAAGGCGGAGGTGTATAAGAAGTATAAGCTGGCAACCAGCCCGCACGGCGAGACGGTGAGCGTGCTGGACAACAAGGTGCTGGTGATCGGGCACGAGCAGGTAGCGAAGGCTGTGATCGACTGCTTCAAGAGGCAGGCTCCGGCGATGCCGGAGGAGGCGCCGCTGCTCGCACGGGTGAAAGACTTGCGCGACGACGCCTTCTGGCTCACATTTGACGTGCCCGGTGCGTCGGACGGCGATGTGCCGCCGCCTGGAGTTTCGGCCATTACGATCAGCGGCAAGAGCAGCCAAGACGCCTGCAGGATATCTGCCAGGCTTGCATGCAAAGACGCGGCAACCGCGCTGAAGCTGAAGAAGGATTTTGCGGCTGCGGTGCCTTCGCTCGTGATGCTGGTATCCGGCCGAAACGAGAACGCGGAGGATACCATCACCGAGCTGGCCCGCGGCGTGGATGCAAAGGCGCAGAATTCGACCCTCATCCTCGAGCTGGCGGCTAATCAGGAGCAGGTGGCGCGGCTGAAGCTGTCGGCCGAGGAAATCGTGCGAGTACAGAAGACGCTGGTGCATTTCGACGAGCCGACGGAGACGGAGCCAACCCCGCCAACGCTGGACCCGCCGCGGGTGGACGATGGCGGGTACAATCCTCTGGATTGAACTGCCTCAGGTCATTTGGAATTTCGGGACTCTTGCACGCTGGGCTGTGCTCCGGCACCCCATATTTTGCATCACACGCGGCAATCGTGATTGTGCCGCGGCTGCATTGATATGAAAGGATTCAGCATGTACATTGGCGCTGACTATTACCCCGAGCATTGGCCGGTATCGCGATGGGCGACGGATGCGGCCTGGATGGAGAGGGCGGGCTTCAACGTTGTGCGGCTGGCCGAATTCGCCTGGGCTTTCATGGAGCCGGAAGAAGGGCGGTTCGAGTTTGGCTGGCTGGATGACGCCCTGGAAGTGTTGCGCGAGCACGGGGTGTCGGCGATTCTTTGCACGCCCACGGCCGTGATGCCGGCTTGGTGCGCGCGCAAGCATCCGGAAACGCTCGCGATGCAGAAGGACGGCTCGCGGATAGTGTGGGGGGTGCGCAAGAACAACTGCTTCACGTCGGGCACGTACCGGCTGCTGTCGGAGCGGATCACGCGTGCGATGGCAGGTCATTTCGCAACCACGAAGAACGTGATCGGCTGGCAAACCGACAACGAATTTGGCGGGCCGATCTGCTGCTGCGACACCTGCCGGATCGAATGGCAGGAGTGGCTGCGCCGCAAGTACAAGAGCATCGAGGAGCTGAACCGCGCGTGGGGCACGCATTTCTGGGGGCACGTGGTGCGCGAATGGGCCGAGATCGTGATGCCGGTTGACGAGGGCAGCCACAACCCGAGTGCGTGCCTGGACTGGCGGCGCCATCAATCATGGCTGAACGTGCGGTTTCAGCGCGAGCAGGTGAAGATCATCCGCGAGCTTTGCCCCAGGCACTTCGTTACCCACAACCTGATGGGCCTGTATCCCGACATCAATTACTACGATCTGGCGAAGGACCTGGACTTTGTGAGCTGGGACAATTACCCGGTGTGGGGGAAGCCGTCGGTGCCGTATGAGGCATCGGCCGCGGCGGACCTGATGCGCGGGGTGAAGCGGAAGAATTACTGGATCATGGAGCAATCGGCCGGGCCGGGCGGCTGGGGTTCGTTTGGCCGCAACACGCGTCCGGGCGAGCTTCGCAAGGTGGCATATCAGCAGCTCGCGCACGGTGCGGACGGCAATATCTGGTTTCGCTGGCGCACCTGCACGGCGGGCCGCGAGCAATACTGGCACGGGCTGCTTGGGCATGACGGCAAGCCGCTTCGCCGCTATAAGGAAGCGGCGCAAACGGCTCACGAGTATCACGCTATCGCACGCGAGCTGGCAGGCACCACGCTGAAGCCGAAGGTGGCGATGATATTCGATTACGACAGCCTTTGGGCGGTACGCATCCAGCCGGGCTTTGCGAGAAACAGCTACGTGGAGGCCGTTTTGCGGTACTACAGGGCTGTTCTTCGCGCGGGCGTAAACGTGGACATGATTCACCCGACGCAGGACCTCGCGGGCTACCGAGCGGTGCTGGCGCCCGATCTCTACGTGCTGCCCGACGACCTGGCGCTCAGGCTGGGCGAGTTTGTGAATGCGGGCGGCGTGCTGCTGGCCGACTGCCGCACGGGCGTGAAAGACGCCACGAACCTCTGCCACGACCGCACGCTGCCCGGCCTGCTCACCGATGCGTTGGGCATAGTGATCGAGGAGTACGAAGCTCTCGGCGACGACATGCAGTACGCGGCCGCCGGCAAGGAGCTGCCCGGGCGGTTCACCGCGGCGCACTATGCCGATTGGGTTATCGCAAAGAACGCCGAAGTGCTGGTGGGCTACGAGCAGTGGCACATGAAAAAATATGCCGCCGCCACGCGCAACAGCTTCGGCAAGGGCACCGCCTATTACGTTGGCACGGTGCTGAAGGAAGATGCATTTTACGACGCGCTGATCGCAGACGTGCTGAAAGCGGCGCGCGTGCGGCCGATCCTCTCGCCGCCGGCGGGCGTTGAGGTGACCGTACGCGAGGGCGCCGGCAAGCG
>DATLAR010000010.1:0-8028 GCA_035527355.1 Planctomycetota bacterium | reverse complement strand
CAATCTTCCTCCGGCCCCATTCTATGTTTGGCCTTGCCCCGAATTCAGCTTGACAACGTCGTGCGGTTGTGGCATATTCACTGCGCAGAAAAGGGAACAAGCCATGACGAAACGAATGATGGTGTCGTTGATTGCGGCGTGTGCGGCGGGGGGCGCTTGCACGGCGTGCGGGCAAGTCATCCTGCTGCGCGAATTGATGGCGGTGTTCCAAGGCAACGAGCTTTCGCTGGGTGCGATCCTGGCGGCGTGGCTGCTGTGGGGCGCGTGCGGAAGCTGGCTGGGCGGCCGCCTGGCCGACCGCTCCGCCCGGCCCGCCGCGCTGTTTGCCGGTGCTCTCGCGCTCGCGGCTGCATTGCTGCCGGCGTCGGTTGTCGCCGTCGGCGGTGTGCGTGCGGTTGCCGGCGTGGGCGTGGAAATGGTAGGCTTCTTCACGTTTACGTGGATTTCATTCGCGCTGCTGGGGCCGCTGTGTTTCGTGCAGGGCGGCTATTTTGCGATCAGCAGCCGAATGCTCGCAAAGGGCGCGGGCACTACCGGCGCGGGCCGGGCGTATTTTCTGGAATCGGCCGGCGCCGCGGCCGGCGGGTTGGTACTGTCGCTGTTTGTGATAAACCTTCTGCCGCCGGTGAGCCTGGCGTGCCTCGTGGGTGCGGTTCTTGCGTGTGCGGCATTTGCGCTGAACCTGTCGGCTGCGCCGCGGCCGATGCGCCGCGCGTGCGCGCAACTTGCGGCGATAGCGCTGATCGGCGGTGTCTGCGTAGCGGGCGTGCTCAGCGCCTGGCCCGACGCCGCCCGAGCGCGGTTCATGTGGCGGCCGATGCGGCTGCTGGAGGCGCGCAATTCGCTGCATGGCAATCTCGCCGCGGTGGAGATCGACGGCCAGCCCAGCATCTACGAAGACGGCCTGATCTCGGCGACGTCCGGCTCGCGGCTGGGCGCCGAGGAGCTTGTTCATCTAGGGCTGGCGCACCACGCCAGGCCGGAGGCCGTGCTGCTGATCGGCGGCGGGCTGGGCGGTTGCCTGCACGAAGCGCTCAAGCATAACGTGTTGCACCTGGATTACGTGGAGCTCGATCCGGAGCTGATCCGGATGGGCCGGCGGCATCTGCTGCCCGGCGACCTCTGGCCGCTGTCGCACGAGAGCGTGCACGTGAAGCAGCTCGACGCTCGCTATCACGTGAAGACGACCAGGAGCAGGTACGACGCCGTGCTGATGGACCTGCCAGGCCCGCGCAGCGCCCGGCTGAACCGCATGTATACGCTCGAGTTTTTCACCGAACTCAAGACCATCCTGCGGCCGGGCGGCATCGTGGCGTTCGGCGTGGCAGGCTCGGAGGTGCACCTCTCGCGCGAGCAGCGCTTCCTGCTGGCGTCGCTGCTGAAAACCGCCCAAGCCGCGTTCGCGCACGTGAGCATTCTGCCCGGCGAGACCTGCTTGTTCATACTGTCAGACTCGCCCCTCGCGCCGCCGTCGGCTGCGGCGGTGCTGCGCACGCTGGCCGAGCGCGATATTGCGACGGATTACGTGGGGCCAAACTCGCTGCCCGCGCAGTTGAACGCGCACAAGGTGGCGGCCCTGATGAACGTGCTGGAAGACGAGCTGCCGGCCGCGCGGGTGAACACCGACGCGAATCCGGTTGCGTATCTATACAGCCTGGCCGACTGGCTGGGGCATTTTCCGGGCGTGCGGCTGAACAACCTGCTGTGGTCGGTCCTTGACACGTCGCGTGCGTGGTTTTACGCAATACCGGCGGCCGCGGTGCTGCTGCTGGGCATGGTGGCAGGCCGCAAGGGCCGGCGGCCGGTGGGCCTCGCGGTGGCGGCGGGCGGGCTGTCGCAGATGGTTTTCCAGATCGCTATTCTCATCAGCTTCCAGGTGCTTTACGGGCACATGTTTTACCGCGTGGGCGTGATGGTGGGGCTATTTATGGCAGGGCTGGCCGCCGGCAGTCTGCTGTTCTGGCGCAAATCGCAACAGGCCGACTACAACGCGAACCGGCTGTTCCTGCTGGTTCAGGCGGCGCTGTGCGTATATCCGCTGGTGATCCCGCTGATGTTTCACATGCGGCCGCCGTCGGTGCTGTTCATGCTTTTGCCCGCGGGGGCGGGGGTGGTGGGGGGCGTGCAGCTTCCGCTGGCGGTGAGGATACTGCACGCGCGTGCGGGGCTGGGCGCGGGGCGGGCGGCGGGCCGGCTGTACGGGCTGGACCTGCTTGGTTCGTGCGGCGGAGCGCTGGTGGCGGGGCCGGTGCTGCTGCCGGCGCTGGGTCTGGCCGGGATATGCCTCTGGATCGCGATGGTCAACGCGGTGGTGCTGCTGGTTTTGGTGGGAAGGGATTGAGAGAAAGGTCCAAGGTCCAAAGTCCAAAGTCCAAAGTCCAAAGTCCAAAGAGTCAAGGGTTCAGAGCCAGGAAGTGCAACATTTTCATCGACAACGGGCGACGGAATTGTTAAGATGGAGTGGAGGCAATTGCCATTGTGAATCGTCGGCGGGCTGACGGCGGACGGCGGATTGGAGTCTGCATCAGATTTCCATTCGCACCGGATTCATCCGCACGCGTAATGCCTGCCAGTTTCTTGTTTTGGACAGATTTGAGCAAAAGCAGTAACAACGAGATCGAAGACCGCAACCTGGAAAGCGAATCCTTGCCGCTGAGCGAGCCGCCCGCGATCCCGCAGGCGCCGTCGAGGATCACATGGCTGCCCACGTCGCTGTCGTCGCTGAGGCACCGCAACTACCGCCTGTTTTTCGCCGGCCAGCTCATTTCGCTCACCGGCTCGATGATGCAGGGCGCCGCCATTGGCTGGATCGTTTACGAAATCACAAAATCGAAGGAGCAGCTCGGCATTATTCGTGCGCTCAGCACAGTGCCGATCATGCTTTTTGCGGTGCTGGGCGGCGTGATCGCCGACCGCTACCCAAAACGCGCCATTCTGCTTTACACGCAGACTACTGCGATGGTGCTCGCGCTGCTGATGTCGGTGCTGGCGTTTAACGGCCTGTCAACCGTTTGGCCGATAGCAGTGATCGGCGCGCTGGGCGGGCTGGTGATGGCGTTTGACATACCGGCGCGCCAGGCGTTTGTGGCGGAAATGGTGGGCCGCGACGACCTGCAAAACGCCATAGTGCTAAACTCGTCGATGTTCAATGCCGCCGCAATCATCGGCCCGGCGGTGGGCGGCCTGCTGATGCGCTGGGGCGCCGGCTATTGCTTCCTGATAAACGGCCTTTCCTTTCTCGCCGTGATCGCTGGCCTGCTGATGATGCGGCTGGCCCCGCACAAAGGCAAGCCGTCGGGCGTCTCGGCAATGAAACAGGCGGCGGAGGGCTTCTCGATTGTCTCGCGCCGTCCTGCCTTGCGCGGGCTGCTGGCGTTCATTTTTGTAACCGGCATATTCGGCTTTTCCTACCACGTGCTGATGCCGGTCTTCGCGCGCGATATCCTGCGCGCCGACGAGGCGGGCTATGGCCTGCTGCTTTCGGCCGGCGGCGTTGGCGCAATACTGGGCGCAGTAGTGCTCGCCACGCTGTCGCACATGAAACGCAGGGCAAACATGATCATCGCAGGCGTAATCCTCTTCTCCGTCATGTTGTTCCTGTTCGGCGGAATCGCCACTCCGCAATTCGCCGCATTGAAGCTGGCAGCCGCTGCCGCGCTGGCGGGTCTGACAGGTTCGGCGGCGACCGCATGGCTGCCATTCTTTTTCCTATCGGATTTCGACTTCTGGTTTGCCATCCCGTGCCTGATGGGCGCAGGGATGGGAACGATGCTCATGGCGTCGACGTCGAACACGCTGCTGCAGCACAGCGTGCCGCACGAGGCGCGCGGCCGCGTGATGGGCGTGTGGGCGCTGATTTTCGTGGGTGCAACGCCGATCGGCAGCCTCGTGGCGGGCTATGCAGCACACACGCTGGGCGCGCCGCTTGCCGTACAGCTAGGCGCGTGCATCTGCGGCGCGTGCGGGCTTATCGCGATGCGGGCGCTGTCGAGGATGCGGGCAAACGGGGGAAAACCGGAGTAGCACGGGCTGTCTGCTCTTGCACGCGGGTCCCAAAACAATCGGGCGCTCCTCAAACCCAAAACTTCGAGGAGCGCCCGTGTTTTTTCGGAGAACCGGCCGCCGCTATTTCTTGATGTAAACCAGCTCGGCGCCGCCCAGCAGGCCGTAGTCGAACAGGCTCAGCTCCGGCCGCACGCACCAGTCATCTTCAAAAGCATTCGGCCCGACCCACATGTTGTCGTCGCCGTCCTTCTCGTGCAGGGGGCCGAGGGTGTTCTGCCGGCTCGAAACCAGCTCGATCTCGATCTCGTTCTTGCCAGTTTTGAGCAGCCGTGTGATCTCGAGCACGTGCGGCCGCCAGAGGATGCTGCCTGCGTCCTTGCCGTTGACGCGCGCCTTGAATAGTATGCCCGACGCGCGGTTCAGCCGCAGGAAAACGCGGTTGCCGGCGGGCTTGGCGTTTACGGTGGTGCGGTATGTGATTCTGCCCGAGTAGAACGCGAGCCCCTGCCCGAGCCACGTGCCGTTTGAAAGCTGCGCCGGCTCGTCGACGATCTCGCCGACGTACGGATCGGCCAGCCTTGCGCCAAAATCGCCCACCACGTATGCCGGCTCCACTTCCGTGAGGAAATTGTAGTCGGTGGCGAATTCGACAAGATTCTCGCCGCGCCGCACGAGGCTGGTGATCTCCACCTTGCCGAAACCGTGGTCCCAGTGCCAATCGGCGTTGGAAACGTCAACCGCCTGACCGTTCACCTTCAGCGAGCCTTTCTTCAAGTCTTCGATCACCACGAAGGCGCTCTTGGGCTTTTCGATCGCACAGCGGAAGCGATAGCGCAGAACAACCGGCCCGCCCTTGCCTTCAAACAGCTTTTTCCGCGTGGCCACCCACGGCTGCCACTGAAGCGTATCGGACGTGCCGAAATGCTCGGCGAGGCGGCGGCGGACCTTGAAATCGAGGTCCTCCGGCCACCAGCTCGCGCCGCCGTCAAGCGACGCGCTGATGCGGTCCATCACCAGCACGTTTTCCTCCGAGCGTTCAAACGCCCAGCGCTCGGGCAGCGGGGCAATGGTGGCGGTTGATAGATCTGGCAGCGCCATGGTCGGGCGCAGGCGGCCCGCCGGCTTGGGCTCCTCGACCAGCAGAATTGAGCCCGCCGGTTCGAGCGTGAAATGCACCTGCACGTCGTCGCCCACGCGCACGGCTCCGGCCGACGAGCGCGTGCCGTCGAGGGCGTTCCACACCGTGAGCGTCTTGTCCTTGCTCTTCGCGCCGCCGGCCAGCGTGAAAACGTATTCGCGCGAGTCGTTGGCGTCGGAGTTCACTATGAAGAACATCTGCTGCTTGCGGTCGGTGCGATGCTGCACGTAGCTGCGAGGCACGGGCTGGCCGTCGGGGCTGCGAAGCGTGAAGCGGTTGGGCGAGAGCTTTTCAACAGCCTCCTGGATCTGGGGCTTGCCGCATGGCACGTTCCAACTGCGTGCGGCGAGTGCGCGCCATTCATCGGCGGCCGGCTCGCAATCCAGCTCCGTGGGCAGCTCGCCCACAAACAGAAGGCTGCCGCCGTTGTCGACGAACTGCTTGAGCAGGCGGAACGTGCCGGGCCGCCACGTGCGGCACGGCGGCACCACCACCACGCTGTAGGCCATCTTGCCGATCCGCAGGCGGGCTTTCTCTACCGCGCCCATCTCGTCCAGATAGTTCTCGTCGCCCAGGTCGCAGTCCCTGCCCGCCCAGAGGATCGAGTCGACAGTCTTCCGCAATGTGCCGTTGGCCCGATGCACGGTGCCGAGGTCTTCGCCGGCCAGCGGCACGGATGCGGATGCGATGAAGCGGTGGCCGGCGGTGGCGCCTTCGGCGGGGTGCAGCAGCAGCACGTCCACCTTGGCCTCACCGGCCGAAAGCACGCTGCTGATGCGCGTGAAGTAGTCGTTCAGCGGCCGCAGCTCGTTCCAGTAAGTCTGCTGGTAGTTCCAGTTTGGCGGATAATCGCGTTTGCGGCGGCCGCGAGCCGAATAGAGCGTGAGGTGCGGGCAGAAGAGATTGGCGCCCAGCACCAGGTCGAAATCGCCGATCCATTTGAATTCCTGGAAAGTATTGGTGTGGCGGCTCACGCCGAAGATTTCGGTGAGAACGCGCTTGCGGCCGAGCTGCCGGGCGGCGCTGCTCACCTGCTTGAGGGCGAGCGTGAGCGGCTCGGTTTGGCGGCAGAGGTGATCGATGCCCGGAATCTGCTGGTAGCGGTAGTGCGCCATCACACCGCCGCAGTGCGAATAGATCTGAGTGACGAGATCGTCTTCCGCGTTGTAGTGGCCGGTGTGGGCGATGTTGTGTTTTTCGCACCATTCGAAGATCGGCTTGCTGAACGCCTCGCAAAACTGCCGGAGTATTGCTCGGTGCATGAGGAGGCGTATTTTGCGGCAGGCCGGGCCATCGAAGAACATGTAGGGCAGGTCGGCCCAGAAGTCGCGGCCAGTCCATTCGCCGTATTTGGCGGGCAAACCTTCGTAATATGGAATGCCGTGCGCCGACCAGCCCTCGCCGATCTGCGGCTCGTCGGTGAAGATGCCGGGCACGCGCTTGCCGAATTCGGCACCGAGCTTTTCGTAGTATCGCTCGTGCGTGAGCCGCATAAACTCCTTCATCGCCTCGGGGTGAAGGAGGTTGGCATACGACTCGCCGCCCCACCAGCCGGTCTTGCCCGCATACACGCGGCGGCACAGGAGGCGTTCGACGTCGGTGCGGCCAGCCACGTCGTCCACCGATATATACTCCGCGCTTTCGAGTTTCATGCCGGAGCGGCGGATAATGTATGCGGCTTTCGGCTCGGTGTCGGGCTGATGCTGAGGCGTCTCGCCGGGGCTCAGCAGTTGCATCCTGATGGTGGCGCTGCGATACTCGTCTTTCATGCCGGCCACCTGGCCGCCGGCATTGCCGCTGGGCCAGAGGTCTTCGTCGTAAAGCCACACGTAGCCGTCGCGTTTCTTGGCCACGGCGAGGGCGGCGTTCATCGCGGCAAACCACTCATCGCTCAGGTAATCGGTGATAAGCCCGTGCCGCGAATGGAAGAACCCGCCGCACAGGCCGGCGTCGAGCATATCGCCCATTTGCCGCGCGGTTTCTTCGGGCGTGATGCGGTCGTTGATCGCCCAAAACGGTGCAGGCCTGAAAATGCTGTCTGGTTCCTGAAATCGTTTGAAGTCCATAATTGCCTCTCTGTCCGTGTGGTAAATGCCCAACCCGTTGGCCAAGCGATGGCGGGTGCGTGCCCCGTCGGACGCTTCCGGCGCGGCCACGCTTCATCACCGGCGACCGCGCCTGATTGCCGGCGACCGCGCGGGATCATCCGATGGCCGGGCATGATACCAAAGGCGCGAGGTAAAAGCAAGAGATGCGAACGGCTCCGGAATCCGGCGATTGGCGCTTACCAGGGCTGTGCCAACTCGTTCATATCTCTCTTTCGTGCCGCGAAGCAGCGGCAAGGGGTTATCTGATTCTGATAATGTGCGCGTTTGGCAATGACCTCCGGAGTTCCGCCACGCCGGCGTCCGTGACCTGCGTGTCCGTAAGGTATATCACCTGCAAGCCCGTCAGCCCCTTCAGGTGCACGAGGCCGGCGTTCGTGACCTTCGTGTCCGAGAGGTTTAGCACCTGCAAGCCCGTCAGCTCCTTCAGGTACGCGAGGCCGGCGTTCGTGACCTTCGTGTCCGAGAGGTAGAGCGCCTGCAAGCCCGTCAGCTCCTTCAGGTGCACGAGGCCGGCGTTCGTGACCTTCGTGTCCGAGAGGTTGAGCGCCTGCAAGCCCGTCATCCTCTTCAGGTGCACGAGGCCGGTGCCCGTAACACCCGTGCGTGAGAGGTCGAGCGACTGCAAGCCTTTCAGTTCCTTAACGTGCTCCAGCCCGGCGTCCGTGACCTTCGTGTCGGCGAGGTGTAGCGTCTGTAATGCCGTCAGCCCCTTCAGGTGCACGAGGCCGGCGTCCGTGACCTTCGTGTCCGGGAGGCCGAGCGCCTGCAAGCCCGTCA
>DATLAR010000009.1:0-4454 GCA_035527355.1 Planctomycetota bacterium | reverse complement strand
ACGAGCCGCTCGATGATGTTGCGCAGCTCGCGGACGTTTCCGGGCCAGGGGTATTCGAGCAGGATTGCGGCCACTTTGGAAGTGAGGTGTAAGTTCTTGTTGTGCTGTGCGTTGAACTCGCGGAGGAAGTCGTCGGCCAGCAGGGGGATGTCGCCCTGCCGCTCGCGCAGCGGCGGAAGCTCGATTGGGACGACGTTGAGGCGGTAGTAGAGGTCTTCGCGGAAGGTGGCATCGGCGATGGCTTGGCGGATGTCGCGGTTTGTGGCGCTGATGAGGCGAACGTCGACCTTGATCGAGGTTTCGCCGCCGATGCGGCGGATTTCGCGGTCTTGTATCACGCGAAGGAGATCGACCTGGTACTGGGGGGGCAGGTCGGCAATTTCATCGAGGAATAGCGTGCCGCCGTTGGCGAGTTCGAAGCGTCCGGTGTGGCGGCGAACGGCTCCGGTGAATGCGCCCTTTTCATGGCCGAACATTTCGCTTTCAAAAAGCGATTCGGGCAGTGCGGAGCAGTTTGCGCCAACGAAGGGTCCGTTGCACCGGGCGCTTTTGTTGTGGATGGCGCGAGCGGCTATTTCCTTGCCGGTGCCGCTTTCGCCGGTGATGAGCACGGTTACGTCGCTGGCGGCCACCTGCTCGATGATGTCGATGATTTTTTTCATCTGGGGCGATCGAGCGACGATGGGCTGCTCGACGGCGAGGCGCTTTTTGAGCAGGATGTTTTCGTGGAGCAGGCGCTGTTTTTCGAGGGCGTTGCGCACGATGCTGCGGAGGTGCTTGAGATCGAGCGGCTTGGGCAGGTAATCGAATGCTCCGAGTTTCATGGCTTCAACGGCGGTTTCAACGGTGCCGTAGGCGGTGATGACGATGATGGCGGTGTCGGGGCAGAGGTCGCTCAGTTGCTTTACGAGCTGGAGGCCGCTGACGGCGCCGGGCATTTTGAGGTCGGTGATGACCACGTCGAGCGGCTGTGAGCTTGTGATGATGTCCAGTGCCTGGGCGCCGTTTTGCGCGGTGAGGATTTTGCGGTCGTCGCCGCGCAGTGCGGCGGCGATTCCTTCGCGGATGTTCTGTTCGTCGTCAACTACCAGTATTATGGAGGGTTGGGGCATTTTTAGTTAGCACCGGCACGCCAAGTGAGAACGCGGTTTGCGCGGGATCGGATTCCACGGTTATGTATCCATTATGCTCACTGAGTATCTTTTGTGCAATAGGCAATCCGAGGCCGCTGCCATGTTCTTTGGTGGTGTAGAAAAGCTCGAAGATTTTGTTCAGCTCGTCCGGCGGGATTTGAGGGCCGTTGTTGGCGATGATGCATTCGACGTATCCGGCGTGGACGCGTGCGGCGAGCGACAGGCGGCCGCCGTGCGGCATGCTCTGGAGCGCGTTGATTACGATGTTGAGGAAGGCTTGTTCGAGCTGGTTGGGGTCGGCCATGACTTCGGGGAGGTTGGTGCGGAGGCCGGTTTTGTCGATGGCCACGCCACGGTCGTCGGCTTCAGATTGTATGAGCCGGAGGACGTTTGCGAGGTGAACGGGCATTTGCACGGGGGAGGCGTGGAGGACGTTCAGCCGGGCAAAGCGGATGAAGTTTTCGACGATGAGGTTCAGCCGGTGCGTTTCGGCGCGGATGATGTCGAGCCGCTTTCGAGCTTCGGCGGCGGATTCGTTTTGCGGCAGGATTTCCTCGAGGAGCTGTGCGTGGATGTCTAGTGCGCTCAGCGGGTTGCGGATTTCATGTGCCACGGCGGCGGCAACGGAGCCAAGGCCGGCGAGGCGTTCGGCATCGGCCATGGCCTTGCTCACGGAATCGGATGATGGCCGCTTGCGGGCGGCGGCCGCGTGGCATGCGATTGCGGCGGCCGAGGCGAGCAGCACAACCAGGCCGAGCGCGGCAGCGGGCGTCGGGCCGCTGCACGTGAGCAGGAGCAGTATTCCGGCGGCGGCCGAACAGGCCGAAAGGGCGATTTGAACGGCGGGCCGGCGGATGGTGGTGGTGCAGAAAAACCAGAATCGTGTTGCCATAGCGGTTTCAGGAAAAAGAGCCCCCTCGCGCAAAAATAATCTCGCGAGGGGGCAACGATTGCTGAATCAGCCTAGATGCTGACCGTGCACCAGACGACCGGTGCAATAGCTGGCTTACTCGTCGTCTTCGTCTTCGTCTTCGTCGTCGTCGTCGTCTTCAGCGGGCTTGTCGGGGGCAGCTTTGTCGGGAGTCGTGGCGTCGGTGCCCTTGTCAGGTGCCACGTCGCCTTCCTTCTTCTCCTCGTCAGGCTTGGGTTCGGCAGGCTTCTGCTCTTCGCCACAGCCCCACAGGCCCATCAGACCACAAGACAACACTGCAATCAAGAGAGCTTTCATTCGCGGCTACTCCTTTCCTTGGCCTCGCCGGCCGTTCGGGACGGTGCACTATGCACGTCCTACTACAACAGCCGGTATTTTACCTGGTCAGGTTGACTTTGTCAAGAAGAGATTCTAACATTTTCCCACTACGATGTCAAAGAAAAGATCGGGAAATTTTTCCAGAATGCGCGTACTATGATCGGCGGTGTTGGGGATTTGGACACCAAAAGGTGCGCGAAGAGCAGAAGGAGCAACGGTGATCTGAACGCGCAGAGGTCTCCGCCTGCCACGGCCGCTCGAACATCGAACGGAGGATAAGACAACCACGGAGGACACGGAGAAGACACGGAGAGGAAGAGGTCTGGAATCAAACATCGAACACTGAACATCGAACATCGAACATCGAACATCGAACGAAAGACTTGCCTGAGCAAAGTGAATATGCAAAGGGTGTCTGCATGGAGCCCAAAAGGCCAAAGCCTGAAAGGCCAAAGCCTATTGTCGGGAAGTTGTTGAAATCTTCATGTTTGCACGTTATACTAAGAGCCGGCTGAACGAAACACCGGAGGCTGTAATATGAAGATGATCGCTTTGGGCAACACCGGCATTACGGCGTCGGAGATGTGCGTGGGCACACTGGTGCTTGGCAGGTTGCAGGCCAACGTTTCGGCCGAGTCTGGCGCCGAAGCAGTGAGGCGTGCAATAGACCTGGGTGCGAATTTCATCGATACGGCGCAGTTGTACGGCACGTATCCGCACGTGGCGCATGCCATTCGCGGCGTTGAGAAGGACCTGGTGATCTCGTCGAAGAGCAAGGCGCTGAATTACGAGGAGATGGAAAAGGCGATCTACGAGTGCCGCAAGGCGCTGCATCGCGAGGTGATCGATATCTTTCAGCTTCACCTCGTGGAAGGCGAGGCGGACCTGAACGCGCGTAGCTGGGCGCTGAAGTGCATCATGGATTTCAAGGAAGCGGGTGCGGTGCGCGCCGCGGGGGCGTCGGTGCATAGCAATGCCGGCCTGCGCGCGGTGGCCGATTGCCCCGAGATCGAGGTGGTAACTATTTGCGTGAACGAGAAGGGCCTGGGCATCGTGGATGGCACGCTGGCCGAGTGCCTGGATCTGGCACGCGTGTGCCGCGAGCGCGGCAAGGCTACGCTGGCAATGAAGCCGCTGGGGGGCGGACACCTTCGCGCGCGTGCGGCCGAGGCGATAGGTTTTGTGCGTGCGCTGCCCGAGGTGGACTGTGTGGCGGTGGGTGTGCTTTCACCCGAAGAGGCCGAGATGAACGCGCGGATTTTCAACGACGAGGCCGTGCCGCCCGAGGTGGCCGCCGCGGTGAGCCGCGAAATGAAGCGGCTGATCATCTACGATACGTGCCAGGCGTGCGGCCGTTGCGTGGAGGCGTGCGCGCAGAACGCGCTCACGCAGAAGAAGGGAAAGAAGCCGGAGGTGAATTTGGATGAGTGCATCCTGTGCGGCTACTGCGGCGCAGTGTGCCCGAGATTCGCTATAAGAGTCATGTAGGAGTGCCGGGAAGAAGTGCCAAGTGCCGGGAAGAAGTGCCAAGTGCAAAGTGCAAAGTGCCGCGCGTTTCGTTCCCTCAGGCGAGTCTTCCGTTCGATGTTCAGTGTTCGATGTTCGATGTTCAGTGTTCGATGTTCAGTGTTCGATGTTCGATTCCAGACCTCTTCCTCTCCGTGTCTTCTCCGTGTCCTCCGTGTCCTCCGTGGTTGTCTTATCCTCCGTTCGATGTTCGCGCCGTTCTCTTCGACTTTGGGCTTTTGATCTTTGACTCTTGACTTTGGGTGTTTGAGGTTGAAGAGACATGTTTAAGAAGTGCATTGGCTTGCGGCTTTTCGGTCAGAATAAGCTTGATTAACTGAACTTCCTGCCTATAATAAAGTACCTCAAAACTTGGCCGGTCTGACTCTATACACAGGCCGGGGGTATAAGTGCGGCATTGAGGTGTGAAAACGCGCTTGCACAACGGTCAGGGCATCTGGGAAGCACTAGTGAAGCAGAGCGATACGCGCATCGAGGGTTCTGCAGCAAAGCAGGGCGATCTGCCCAAAGCGGCGGTGAATTTGCCGCCGGGCTGTTCTTCTTTC
>DATLAR010000008.1:0-13226 GCA_035527355.1 Planctomycetota bacterium | reverse complement strand
TGGGGCCCTATCTCATTCCCACGTCCGCCGTCGAGCGGGCCGTATCAAACAAGACGAAGGAAGACCTGGGCCGCTCCGCCACACTCGGCGATTTCTCGCTGAGCCTCGTTACCGGCGTCAAGCTCACTCTCACCGATCTCGTGATCCAGGAAAAGGAAGGCTATGGCGCCAGGCCGTTCCTGAAGGTGGACAAGGTGACGCTCGACGCCGATATCTGGCCGATGCTCGGCAGGAAGTTCGTCGTCAACAAGCTTACTATCGAGCAGCCCGAGCTTTCGGTCGTGAAAAACAGGGAGGGGCAATACAACATCCTCGATTTCCCGGAGAAGCCGGAAGAGGAACCGTTCAGATTCAAAGACCTGCCGAAGTTCCGCATAAGCAAATCGTCGCTCTCCAGCGGCACGATCCATTTCACCGACCTCTCCAAGAACGAGAGCAGCAAGCTCCAGAACATCAACGGCGAGATCATCGCCGCTGCCGATCCGCCGCGGGAAACCGCCGAGCTCACCAAGGCGGTGCTCACCTTCGATGGCTTCAGCGCCTCGGCCAGGGGCGCAATGGCACCCGCAAACGGCAAAATCGCGATCAGGGATTTCATAGCCGACGCAGCAATTGACTTCGACAAGCTGGTCGAGGTGCTCGCTGCAATCCTGCCTGTGAAGCTCGCCGGCACGTCCACGTATCACGCATCGGTCGATGGCCCGCTTACGGCACTGAAGACTCAATCGGAATTCGTCCTCCTCAATTTCGAGATTACAGGCGAGCAGCTCCGCGAACCCGCGCGAATCCAGAAGCTCACCAGCCGCCAATCGTCCGTGATCGACGCCGAGAACCTCTCGGCAAAGTCGATCATCAGCGAGGTGCAATCGGATTCGCTGGGCATCTCCGGCAAGCTCACCGGGCAGGTGGCCAACCTGCGCGAAGCCTCCGGAATCGACCTTCAGACGGAGAGCCGCATTGACCTCGATAAGCTCTCGGCGTTCGCCAATGCCTTCGCGCCAAGAGCGGTGAAGGCCGCCGGCAAGCTCACTACCAAAGGCACGATGACCGGCGACTTCGACAAGGATTTCGCGGCAAGAGGCTTGGCACAAATCGATAGCTTCCGCCTGGAAAGCCCGGCAATGCCCGAGCCATACACCGAGGAGCGCATGTCTTTTGTTTACGACCTGCTGCTGCAAGAGAAGAAAAAGGTAACGGTTAACGACTTCAAATTCGACTCCGCGCTGCTGTCGGCCCAGGCATCCGGTTCCGCCGGCCCCGACGCGGCCAACCTAAACGGCACCGCGCATGCAAACCTCGCAAACATCTCGGCTCTGCTGGCCGGCTTGGGCCTGCTGCCCCCGCAAACGTCGTTCGAGGGCGAGCTTGACGGCAAGCTCGCGGCCAAGACGGCCGAGAAGGGAATCAACTGCTCGTTCGACGCCAAGATCAAGAACTTCATATTGTCCAGCCCTTACCTCGACGAGCCGTACCGCGAAGACCAGATGACGATGGCCGGCTCGCTGATGGCAGTTTTCCAGGATGCCCAGATCGACAGCATCCGCGACGGCCGGTTGAAGATGACATCGAAGCTCGCCGCGGCCGACGCAACCTTCGCGGCATCCCAGCTTTCGGGCCAGCCGCGCGTGAACATGGTGGCCGATGTGCTCGCCGATCTCGCCCCAATCGCCGACCTCCTGATCGCGATGGGAAGCCTCGAGAAGGATTCAAAAGCCTCCGGCAAACTCGAGGCCACGATCACAGTTCGCACCGAAGAGCAAGCGGCTGACGGCAGGCAGCAGCAGCCGGCACGGCACCACGCGGCGGCCGAAAGCCCCGGCGTTCAGCTAGCCTTCGCGGGCAATGATCCCGCGGTGCTCGCCATGCTCGCGCAAGCGGCCGCCGCGCAGTCGCCAAACGGCCCAATGCTGCCGGAGTCGATGGACAGGTTCATCGTCGCCACGGACGCCAAAAGCACCGGCAAAATCATATACAATCAGATCGAGGTGGACAAGCTGACGGCGAAGGTGAATCTGGCGAAGCGGGTGCTTGCGGTAGACGCCACGGCCGATCTTTACGAGGGCAAATTCGATATGACCTCCGAATCGGCCCTGGGCGCGGACCCGCCCACGCACAAGTTCACCTGCAAGGCGCGCGGCATTACGCTGCGAGAGGAGCTGGGCCGGTTGTTCGGCCGATTCGTGCCGCTCCTCGCGCTGCCGCTGGGACAGATCGAGGGCAGACTCGATGGCGAAGGGCAGTTCACCGCCGAGGGCGCCGATTCCGAAAAGATGCTGCGCTCGCTTAACGGCATAGGCGAGGCGGCCATGCCCGAAGACGTGCGCGTCAGGCTGCCTGTGCTCGGCGAGATAGCCGGCCTGCAGCAGTTTGCAAACATCCGTTTCGGCCGAATGGGCTCGGCGGTGCGCGTGCGGAATGGCATTGCCGCAAACGAGACCGTTTTCACGGCGCCCGACCTAACGCTGCGGCTGGCCGGCACTACGCAGCTTTACGAGCCCAGAAAGATCGAATACCGCCTGACAATGGCCGGCGACCGCGTGGCCAAGACGCTCGGCTTCCTGCTGAAGGACAAGAAAGAGCTGCCCATCGGTCTTTCGGGCACGCTGGATGAACCCAAGGCGAAGCTGCTGGTGAGCAATCTGCTGATCCCGCTGCTGGATAGGCTCAAGCTGCCTTGAAAGCGCGCCTTGCGCCTGATATGATGGCCGCAGCATAGGCCGAAGACGTCCGCGTTCAACAGGAGAAACCAATGAGCTCGAAATCAAAGATGCGGTTTGCTGTGATCGGCTGCGGCGGCATATCGAGGTTCCATTTCAACGGCCTTGCCAAGGCCGGCGCACGGATCGCACGTGCGGTAGACATACGCCCCGATGCGGCCCAGCCGTGGGTTGACAGGTTTGGCGCGAAATATTCGAGCGACTATCGCGAGGCAATCGACGACGATGAGATCGACGCCGTGGCCGTTACGTCGCCATCGCGCCTGCACCGCGAAATCGCCGTTGCCGCGCTCAAGGCCGGCAAGGCGGTAATCGTGGAAAAAACGCTCACCGACAATCCACGCGATTCGCTGAAAATCGTGGAGGCAGTGCGCGAAACCGGCGGGCTCTGCTTCACCGCCTATATGAAACGCTTCTTCCCCGCCCTCCAGAAGGCAAAGGAGCTGCTGCCCGGCCTCGGTCAGCTCATCAGCGTGCACGCGCGAAGCTGGCAGCCGTGGGGCAACGTGTGGACCGCCCCGCTGCCGCCGTCCGACGGCAAGCCGTCGTTTGTCGTGGCCAACTATGGCGGCGGCATGCTCGTATGCGGCGGCAGCCACATCCTCGACCTGGTCATGTGGCTGGTGGGGCGCCCCGTGAAGCTCTGGGCAAACCAGTACACGCGCCAGGGGCTAGACCACGATTTCCGCCACACGGCGCTCATGACTCTGCCGGATTCCGGGCAGGCCGCCGGCGCCGCCGTCAGCTTCGAGGCCTGCGCGCATCCCTTCAAAACCGTGGGATACGAGAAAAACGGATGGGATGAGCGTCTCGAGATCAACGGCGTAAACGGCAGGCTCGACATTGCCACCGTCACCTGGAACGAACCCGAAAAGGCGCCGGCACTGCTTGTTCACACCGACAACACCACCGGCCAGGCCACGGACTATCGGTTCTTCGCGGCAAACCCGTTCGACCTCGAAATGGCCTATTTCGTCGATTGCATCCGGAAACGCAAGCAAGGCTATCCCAGCGCCGTAGACGGCTACGCGGTAGACGAGTTGATCGCCTGCATAACGCGATCTGCCCGAACCGCAAAGGTCATTGACGTGCCCTTCAAGGCGTGAAAGCCCGGCAAGCCGCCGCCGAACCCATCGGCCCCCTGCATCGTAACATATTGTAAAGGCCTGCACAGCTTGGAAAATCCAGTTGACTCACAGGCCGATCATTGATATGGTTATAGTAGGCAACGGCACTGCGAACAATGCCGCCTGAATATGCCGGTTCTCCTGGCCCTCGGACGGGGATGAAGCGATGAAAAAACTGATTTTGCTGGCAATGCTATCATGCGGCGGCCTTTGCCAGGCCGATCTGATCCGGTTCAAGGACAACATCGAGCTGGGCGGCCCCAACGTGCAGATTCTGGCCCGCACCGGCGACCGCATCACCGTGCTCGTGAACTGGGGGAAGATCGAGCTGGACGCCGCACGCGTGGCGATGATCCGCATCGACTACAAGGACCGCATGCTCAAGATGAAAACCAAGGGCGACGACACCGTCAGAAACCTCTTCGACCTGGCAGTGCTGTGCGACCAGAGCGGCATGACGCTCGAAGCCTCCGAAGCGTACGCGCTCATCCTGCGCAAACCTGCGATCCCCGAGGAAATGCTGCGCCGTCTGACCGAGGTCTTCCAGAAGCGCGAGCTATGGCCCGAGGCAAAGGCAGCATACGAGAAACTGCTGCTCACCAATCCAGCCGATAAGGCACTGCAAGACAAGGCGCAGCTAGCAGCCGAAAAGGCCGCCGGCGCCACGCCTCTGCTCAAGCCCGACACCACCGATAACGCCGGAGGCGTGGCTGCAAAAGTCGATCCCGCCGTCGAGCCCGAAAACACCGTGAAGCCCGTGCCGCCAAAAGAGAACCGCGACGGCATGGAGGCCAACAACCTTTGGCGCATCGAGCAGTGGGGCAACAACGCCACCTGCGAAGTCGTCGTGAACGAGGATAACAAACTGCTGCAGGTGAATCACACCGGCAAGGACAAAGACAAGGTGGCCCTCCGCCTCAACGTGGACATGAGCCTGGCGGACAAGACCAAGGTCACGTTCGACATCTACAACGACTCCGGCGCACCCGCGGGCATCTGCATGGCGTTCAACACGCTGCCCGGTTACCAGTTCTTCGAAAGCATGGCGTTCGACTCGCAGTTGAAGACCTGGAAGAAGATGGAGATCGACCTCCAGGGCAAAAAATTCAAGTCCGCCGCAAGCAACTGGAAATACGTAACCGACATCCTGAACAAGGATGACGTGAAAGACATCTTCATCCTGATCTACAACCGCGACGCAACAGGCAAAATCTACATCGACAACATTCGATTCCATACCGCCGACGAAGGCAAATAGGTCCCTACAGACGGCACACGTTTCATCATCCAGGGAAGAATAATGACCCCACGCGCTCACCGCCTGGCCCGGTTGATCGAAATCCTCACTCTTGTACAGGCCGGCACCGACTGGGGCCCCGGGCGCCTCGCCAAGCACTTCGGCATATCCGAAACACGCATCTACCAGGACATCAAGGAGCTTTCCAAAGCCGGCGTGCCGATCTCGTATTCGGGCGACGGCTACCAGGTGGACGACGATTTCTTCTTCTCCGCGCTGAACCTTACGCCCGACGAGGCCGCCCTGCTTCTGTATCCCGACAGCCTCTTCCGCGACGACATCGCCTTGCCGATCAAGGAGCGCGTGCGCGCCAAGCTCCTCTCGGCGCTGCCCCCGCGCATGCGCGGCATCTTCAAGGAATCGCTGGTGCGCACCGATCTCAAGATCGAGGGCGCTCTCGAACGCGACGAGGTCTTCGAGCAGATTCACCACGCCGTGGGCGAGCATCGCCGCACCGTCATCGAGTATCGTTCGATCCGCGCCCAAGACTTTGAGCAGCGGGTGGTCGACCCCTACGGCCTCGTCTACCGGCGTTATGCGTGGTATGTGGTCGGCCTATGCCACAAGAGCGGCGAAATCCGCACGTTCAAACTCAGCCGCATCAGGCGCGTCGCCCCCACCGAAGTCCGCTTTGCTTATCCGGAAGGCTTCTCCGTCAAGCGCTACTTCTCCGGCCGGTGGAATGTTTTCGACGGCGAGGAACACGACGTGGTAATCCGGCTGAAGCCCGTGGCCGCGCGGCTGGTGGAAGATAACCCCCCGGTGAAAGACGCGTCGCTGATGAAGATGTCGGACGGATCCGCGATCTTCAGAGCGCGCGTACGCGGCATACAGGAGATCGGCTGGTGGGTCATGAAATTCGGAGACCAGGCCGAGGTGATCGGCCCGCCCGCGCTTCGCAGCCAGGTGATCTCCACGCTGATAAAGATGGCCGCCATCTATCGCCTGCCCGTGATCGAGGAACAGGTGGCCGAGGATGACGAAGGCTACGGCAGCGAATAGCTTCGGTGCCGGCACTCGGCACTCGGCGCTCGGCAGTTCTTATTCGACGATCAGCGTGCCCACGGCTCGCCTCAGCACAGCGCCCGCCAGGTAATACTCCCAGCGCGCCTGGATCAGCGACACCTCGCCACGCACAAGCGTGTTCTGCGCGTCTAGCAGGTCCGATAGCGTAACAGCCTGCAGCTTATAGCGCTCCGATGCCGCCCTCAGGTTCTCGTCGGCGTTTGCCACCACTACACGCGCCGCCTCCAAAGCCTCGTATGCCTCACGCAGCCTCTCGTATGCCGCCCACACCTCCGACCGCACTTGCAGCACCAGGCTCTCCGTATTCGCGTTCTCCTGCGCAAGCTGTGCCTTCGTCCTCCTCATTTTATAGCCGCGCTGCAGTCCCTCGAAAACCGGTACGCGCATGTATGCACCGTACAACCACGCCCGCCCCTCCGGCGGAAAGTCAGGCCCCTGCTGCAAGTACACGCCAAACAAGTTCACCTCGGGCAAGTACGAGCTGCGAGCTTCGTCAACGCTCCTTCGCGCAATTTCCACGCGCCCCAACGCCTGCCGCACCTCGGGCCGCAGCCGCAACGCCTGGTCGAATAGCTCCCCCACGTCCATCGCCTCCGGCGGCACCAGCTCGTCCCTCGGCGGCTGCACGTCTAGCGGCATTTCGGGCGGCAGGCCCATCGCCGCGTTCAGATTACCCCGCGCCACGCGAGCATCGCTTCGCGCACGCACCAGCGACAGCTTGGCGCTCGACACGCCGACGTTCGCATGCAATACGTCCACCTCCGCCGCCGCACCGGCCTCAAACCGCTCGCGTGCCAGCCGGCGGTGCTCCTCGGACGCCGCCAGGTTCTTCTCGGCCGCGAGTTGCGCATCGAGCGCCACCTGCAGCGAATAGAACGCCTGGTGCACGTTGAGCGCGATATCCTGCCGTATGCGCGCGGCCTCGTCGCGGGCAATATCCTTGCGAGCCTCGGCGGCCTTCAGCCTTGCGCGGCGTCCGCCGCCGTCGAACACACTCCACGTGGCCACGGGCGCTGCAACGTAACTGTTCCGCGGGCCGAGTTCGGACGGAAACAGAAGGCCGTCGTCAAACCTGAAATCCTGAAACTCGAGCCGGCTGAAGGCAAGGTACACGTTTACATACGGCAGGTATGCCGACCGCGCCTCGCCAATGGCCTCTCGTGCGGCGGCGATGCCCTCGCGTGCGGCACGGTTCATCGGATTGTTGTCGAGCGCAATTCGGACGCAGGTTTCAACACTCGCGGGGCCGATTTCCTGATCGCCGGGAAACGCGGCCATTCGGCGCCGCTCTATCGATTCAAACGTTTCGCGCGGCATGTAATCCTCGATGCGCGGGCGCTCGCGCGCAGCACAGCCGGCGGCCAGCAGCAGCACCGCCGCTGGAAGCAGCACGCGAGTAAAGCAAATCATTTCATCGTCCTTTCACGTCAGTGTTTTCCTGAACCGTTTCGACGCTACCGCAATGCTCACCACGCCCATACCGGCCAGGATCAGCATCTGCGGCCAGAGCGTTTCCAGCCCCACGCCCTTCAGGAAAATCCCGCGAACAATCACGAGCGCGTATCGCACCGGGTTCACATACGTCACATATTGCACGGGCAGCGGCATGCTGTCGATAGGAAACACGAAGCCCGACAGCAGAAATGCCGGGAAATAGAAGAAGAACACGCTCATCGACGCCTGCTGCTGCGTTCGCGAGATCACCGATATCACCAGCCCTGCGCCCAGCGGCGTGAGCAGGTAGACCAGCGCCGACACGAACAGCAGCGCCACGCTGCCGCGGAGAGGCACGCCGAACCAGAACCAGCCCACGCTCGTGATGAGGGCCACGTCGGCAAGGCCGATGATAACGAACGGCAGCGTCTTGCCCAGGATGAATTCCAGCGGCGTGATGGGCATAACGAGAATCTGCTCCATCGTCCCGATTTCCTTCTCGCGCACGATCGCCATGCTGGTGAGCACAAGCGCCGAGAGCGTAACAAGGTGCACGACTGTGCCGGGGACGAAGAAGTTGCGGCTCTCAAGGTTGTCGTTGAACCACGCCCTCGTGCGCAGCTCGACCGACGCGACGCGCTCGGCGGGGCCGCGAATGCCTCCGCCCGTGCCAAGCAGGCGGCGCTCGCGCCGCTCGAGGAGATCGGCTGAGAAATCGCCAACGATCGTACTGGTGTAACTGAGTATGATGCCGGCGGCGTTCGAATCGGTGCCGTCAAGCAGCGCCTGCAACGACGCCGTGCGGCCGGCGGCAATCGTTGCACCGAAGCCCGAATTCATCCGCAGCACCATCTGCGCCTGGCCCAGGTCGAGCATCTCGCGGCAGCGGTCTTCGCTGTCCACATGCTCCACCAGATTGAAGTAGCCCGAGCCTTCAAAACGCGATACAAGCTCGCGGCTGGCCGGGCTGTTGTCCAAATCCATCACCGCCATCTGCACGTTTCTGATGTCGGTGCTCACGGCATAGCCATAGATCAAGAGCTGCATCACCGGCGTGAGGAAGAGCGTCAGGTTCATGTGCGGGTCGCGCAGCACCTGGATGAACTCCTTCCTCAGCATGTACCGGATTCGCTCAAACATGAAGCCTCCCTGCGCGCGTCCCTACGCGAGCTTCTTCTTGAATTTCACGATCGCCAGTGCCATCACCAGCGCGCTGAATGCCGTAAGCAGTGCCACATCCAGCCATAGCACCTCGAGCCCCACGCCCTTCAAGTAGATGCCCCTGATCACCGTAACGAAGTACCGGGCCGGCACCAGATACGACACCCACTGCACCACGGCGGGCATGTTCACCACCGAAAACATGAACCCCGACAGCAGGAACGCGGGCAGAAAAGTTACGAGAATGGCGAGCTGGCTGGCCAGAAGCTGACTGTGATATTGCGTGCTGATGAGGATGCCTATGCCCAGCATGCCGATCATGAAAATCGCAGCGCTCACAAACAGCAGCACCACGCTGCCTCGCAGCGGCACGTGAAAGATGAATTCCGACATCAGCACCGTGAGCAGAACGTCCAACATGCCCACCGCAAAGTACGGCACAAGCTTTCCCACGATCAGCTCCGTGCCCTTCACCGGCGTTGATACAAGCTGCTCCATGGTGCCGCGCTCCCATTCGCCCGCAATCGTCAGCGACGTGAGCAGCCCCGCGATCACCATCATGATCACCGAGATCAGGCCCGGGATGATGAAATTCTTCGACTCGAGCTCTTCGTTGAACCACACCCTCGGCCGCAGGTCGAGCGGCTGGTTTACCTCGGCTGCGCCAATCCGCCGCGAATCATGCAAACGCACCCGCTCGGACCATCCGCGCGACACCGCCTGGGCGTATCCGATGGCGATCGTGGCGGTGTTGGCGTCGCTGCCGTCAACAATCACCTGCACGGGCGCCGGCCGGCGGGCGGCGATCAGCTCGCCGAAATCGCGCGCAACGACCACCGCCACAAGGGCTTCGCGGGTGTCGATCGCTCGGACCAGTTCTGCGTAGCTCCCCGCGCGTTTCCTGAGCGAAAAGTAGCGCGACCCGCTGAACTGCGCGATGAAGTCGCGGCTGTGCACAGTGTTGCTCTGGTCCCACACGGCCAGCGGCACGTTGTCAACGTCCAGCGTGAGCGCATAACCGAACAGCACCAGCATCATGATCGGCATGCCGATGGCCATGCCCAGGCTGAACGGATCGCGCACCACGTGGATGAATTCCTTGCGCGCCACCGCACGCGTGCGGATGATCCGTATGTCGTTGAAAAGGCTTTTCATTTTGCCGCTTCCTCCGCCGCCTCGATGAGCGACACGAAGACGTCCTCGAGCGACGGGACGATGCGCTCCACCCGCGCCGCCAAGCCGCGCTCGCCCAGCAGCCGCCGCATCTCGTCCTCCGCCTGCGCGCCGCGGCCGGGCTGCGCGATCACGTGCATCGCCCGCCCGAATAGCGCCGCCGACCGCACGCCCGCCAGCCGCTCGATATCCGACATCACCGCCTGCGGCTCGGCGCACACCACCTGGAATACATCCTCGCGCATCAGGCCGGTTTTCAGCTCGCGCGGGCTGCCGCCCGCGATGAGCCGCCCGCCGTAGATCAAACCCAGGCGGTCGCAGTATTCGGCCTCGTCCATGTAATGCGTGGTGACAAACGCGGTAACGCCCTTGCCGGCCAGCTCGTAGATCAGGTCCCAAAACCGCCTGCGGCTCACGGGATCGACCCCCGACGTGGGCTCGTCGAGGAAGATGATCGACGGCTCGTGCAGCAAGGCGCAGCCGAGTGCGAGGCGCTGCTTCCACCCGCCCGACAGGATACCGGTGCGCGCCGACCTGTTGGCGCGCAGCCCCGCCATTTCGAGCACCCATTCCTTGCGATCAGCTTTCTTAGCCGCTGGTATGCGATAGATGCCGCTGTAGAAATCGATGTTCTCTTCGACGGACAGATCCTCGTACAGCGAGAACTTCTGGCTCATATAGCCGATGGCCGCTTTCACCTTTTCAGGCTGCCGGCGGATGTCGAATCCCCCTACAGTGCCGCTGCCGCCGCTTGGCTCGAGGATGCCGCAGAGCATGCGGATCGTCGTCGATTTACCGGCGCCGTTTGGACCCAGAAAACCGAATATTTCCCCCGCCGACACCTCGAAGCTGATCCGATCCACGGCAACGAAGCTGTCGAACTTCTTCTCAAGCTCCTTCACGGCAATCGCTTTCGGCTGCTCTGCTGCCATCAGTTGTCGCCTCCGCCCGGCGGATCGGAACTCGAATGCTCGCGCTGCTCGCGCGAAACGACCGAGACAAACACGTCCTCGAGCGTCGGCTCCACCAGTCGAATGCTGCTCACCTCGATGGCGCCTTTTGCCAAAACCGCTTCGGTATGGCGAATCGCTTCGGGTGGCGGTTTCAGCGTAACGAGATGAATGCGATCACCAAACAGGCCAACCGATTCGGCGACGCCTTGGGAAATGATCTTCTCTTGCAGCAGCGACACAGCCCGGCGAGCCTGAGGCGAGTATACCTCGATGATCGAGCCGCGCATCAGCCTCTTCACCTCGTCGGGCGTGCCGATCGCCAGCAAGCGGCCGCGGTCGATCAAGCCCAGGCGATTGCAGCGTTCGGCTTCGTCGAGATAGGCGGTGGAGATGAAGATGGTGACTTTTTCGCGATGAAGCTGATAGAGGATGCGCCAGAAATCGCGCCGCGAGACGGGGTCGACGCCATTGGTCGGCTCGTCGAGGAAGAGCACCTTTGGCGTGTGCACGAGCGAGCAGGCAAGGCCCAGCTTCTGTTTCATGCCGCCCGAAAGCTTGCCGGCGAGGCGCCCGCTGAACGGCGCAAGATTGCTGAAGCCCAGCAGCCGCCCGATGATTCCCTCGCGGCCGCGCCGCGGCAGGCCGTAGATGTCGGCGTAGAAGTTGATGTTCTCCATCACCGTGAGATCGGCATACAGGCCAAACCGCTGGCTCATGTAGCCGATGGATTCCTTGACGGTTTCGGCGTCGCGCACGGTGTGCAGGCCGGCCACCCAGGCGTCGCCGGCGGTGGGGTCCATGATCGACGTGAGCAGCCGCATAGTGGTGGACTTGCCGGCGCCGTCGGGGCCCACAAGCCCGAATATCTCGCCCTCGGCCACCGAAAACGTGAGGCGGTCCACCGCGACCAGCACGCGGCGCTCGGCCTTGCGGCCCCGCCCCCGCTTGTAGGCAAACTCCTTCGTAAGACCGTCGGTTCTTATCGCGTCGCTCATTTCCCCTCGCCGGTCACTATTTCGGCATCGGCGGGCATGCCTGCCTTCAGCTCCATCCTCGGATTTTCTATGTCGATCTTGATTCGGTAAACGAGCCTCACGCGCTGCTTTTCGGTCTGCACGGTCTTCGGGGTAAACTCGGCCTGATCTGCGATGAAGGAAACGCGGCCGGCATAGACGCGGCCGGGGTAGCTGTCGACGCTCACATCTGCCCGCTGGCCCGGCTTCACGCGGGCTAGGTCGGCTTCGTCGATGTATGCCCGCAGCCACACGTGCACGAGATCGGCGGCGGTAACAACCGGCGTGCCCGCGGAGACGTATTCGCCGTGTTCCACGTTCTTGCTGAGCACAACGCCGCCGATCGGCGAGCGAAGCGTGGCGTATGAAAGACGGGTTTCGGCGGCGGTGCGAGCTTCGGTGGCCGCCTGCAACCTCGCGCGTGCCTGATCGATCTGCTCCGGCCGCGGGCCTTTTTTCACAAGCTCGAACCGCTGGCGCGCCTCGGCCGCACCCTGCCGCGCCTGCTCGATCTCCTCCATTCGCGGGCCTTCGACCGCGAGCGCGAGGCGCTGCTCCTCCTGCCGCAGGCGGGCGCGCGTCATATCGTGGGTGGCACGCGCTACGTCGAAATCCTTCGATGAAATCACGCCGCGTTCAAACAGCCGGAGCTGGCGCTCGTATTCCAGCCGCCAGCGGTCCAGGTCTGCACGGGCGGCGGCCACGGCCGCCTCAGCTTCTGCAATCTCCTGCGGACGCGACCCCGCGAGCAACTGGTCGAGCTGCCATTGCCTTCGCCGCCAGGCTGCCTCGGCCTCGGCTATCTCCTCGGCACGCGAACCGGCCTCAAGCTCGGCCAGCGCGGCCCGGGCAGCCTGCACCTCGGCCGAAAGCCGGGCAAGCTCCTGCTCCAAGTCTCTATGGTCCAGCCGGGCAACAAGCTGTCCTTCACGCAGCGCGTGCCCCTCGTCAACCGCGCGCTCAAGCACAACGCCCGGAATGCGAAAGCTGATCTCGACGGACGTGACTTCGATGTTGCCGGAGACGCGAATTCTGCCGGCGCGGGACGATGATCTGCTGAAGACGCCTGCAAATACGAGCGCGAGAGCGATCAGCGGCAGCACCAGCAGAAATACGATCTTCTTCATCCCAGCCACCCAGTATGAATGGTGCAGACGAGTGGTCGCGGCAAGCGAGGGGCGGGATTGGCTCCCGGCCGACCAACGGTCCTCCAGCGGGTTATCGGCTTTGCAGGGGCGCAGTCAAGCCATCATCGCCGAAGGAACGCGGCAAATGGGTGGATTGAAAAAAGGCGGAAACCCGCGGATGGATCGTGTTGCCTGCAA
>DATLAR010000007.1:0-5042 GCA_035527355.1 Planctomycetota bacterium | reverse complement strand
GACCCGCAGAAGCTCTGCATGACCGGCATCAGTTGGGGCGGCTACATGGTAACCATGCTCTCTGGCCTGCTCGACGAGCGCGTGAAAGCCACCTTCAACCTCTATGGCTCGGGGTTCTATCAGATCGATGCGATCGGATCGAGCACACTGGCAAAGATGGACGAGGCTGACCGCAACGCCTGGGTGAAATGCTTCGACGCAGGCACGCGGCTCAACCGCTGCCGAGCCGCGTATCTGACGTACAACGGCACAAACGACATTTTCTTCAAGCCGCCGTCGGTGATGGCCACGCTCGACGCGATCCCCGGCAACAAGTACATCTGCTTCGGCCCGAACAAGAGCCACTACATGTCGCTGCCGGGCGGGCCGGTGCGCTGGGAATACCCGATCACCGCCGAAGTGGAGCCGGCGTTCTTCGCGCACGTGCTCGCCAAAAACAAGCCTTCACTGCCCGAGTGCAACGCAGTGGCCGTGCCGCGCGAAGGCAAGACGCTGAAGTTCACCGTGAAGAACTGCCCCGACCAGGCCATCGGCTGGTTCTACGTGAGCTGGCTTCCCGACCAGCCGCGCGGCTGGGACGCACGCGATTGGGCGCGCATCGAAGCCACGCGTGGAAGCAACGGCGAGTTCACCTGCGCCATTCCCGATTCGCTGGGCACATTCGACTGGTTCGGCGGCATCACCTTTACGCTGAGAGCCGGCAAATACGTCCAGCCCATGAGCTTGAGCACGAAGATATACCGCTGCGGAGAACAGGCTGCGAAATAGCAGAGCAGGAGTGAAGACAATGAGCAAGCCAAGGATTGCCAACAAGGTGCATTTCGTCTGCAATGCTCACATCGACCCCGCGTGGCAGTGGGTGTGGCAGGACGGCGCGGCGGAAGCCATCTCCACGTTCCGCACTGCGGCCGACCTGTGCGAGGAGTTCGATGGCTTCATCTTCAACCACAACGAGTCAATGCTCTACGAGTGGGTGGAGGAGTTTGAGCCGGCGCTGTTCGCGCGCATCCAGAAGCTGGTGAAGCAGGGCAAGTGGCACGTAATCGGCGGATGGTACGTGCAGCCCGATTGCAACATGCCCAGCGGCGAGTCGCTGGTGCGGCAGGCGCTGGTGGGCAAGAGCTACTTCCGGCGGAAATTCGGCGTGGATGTGAAGATCGCCGCCAACTTCGACAGCTTCGGCCATTCGCGCGGCCTGCCGCAGATCCTCAGGAAAAGCGGCTACGACTATTACGTGGTGCTTCGGCCCGAGAAGCCGCGTCATCACGAAGAGCTTACCAGCCCGCTGTTCCGCTGGATCGGGTTCGACGGCTCCGAATTGATTGTGCGGCGCGTGGGCGGCGGCTACGCAACGCGCGTCAACCTCATGAAACCGTTGATGGATATCTGGCTGAGGGAGCACCCGAACCCCGGCACCGAACTCATGCTCTGGGGCGTGGGCGATCACGGCGGAGGGGCGTCGCGCAGAGACCTGCTCGATATGCAGGAGCTGATCGACAAGACCAAAGACGTGCAGCTTGTCCATTCCTCGCTTGAAGATTACTTCCGCGAAATGGAGAGCGTGCGTGGCAGCCTGCCCGTTTTCCGGCACGACCTCAACCCCACGTCCATCGGCTGCTACACTACGATGATTCGCGTGAAGCAGAAGCATCGCCGCCTCGAGAACGAAATCTACTCGCTCGAGAAGATGGCCACCGCGGCGGCCGTGCAGGGGCTGATCGAATACCCGAAGGCGAGCATCGACGCCGCGCTCAAGTCCCTGCTGTTCGCCCAGTTCCACGACATGCTGCCCGGCTCCGGAATCCAGGACGTTGAGGAAGACACACTGCAGCTTCTCGACCACGGCCTCGAGCTGGCGGCCCGCGAGAAACTGAAGGTGTTTTTTGCATTGGCGCGCGGCCAGCAGCCTGCCGCGGTCGACAATCCCCCGATCATGGTCTACAATCCGCATCCGTTCGCCGTGCGGGGTCTGGTGGAGTGCGAGTTCCATCTGCACGATTTCAACTGGACGGGCACGTTCTTTGATGCACCCGTCTTCCGCAACGGGCGGATGCTGCCGTATCAGGTTGAGCAGGAGCGGGCCGCAGCTACGCTGGACTGGGCCAAGCAGGTGGTGTTTTACGCGGATCTCAAGCCGGGCATGAACCGCTTCGATACGAGGCTGAACGAGCTGAAGAAGAAGCCGCCGGTCCGCCTGAAACCTCACAACGGACGCATTCGGTTCAAAACTGCGGAGCTGGAAATCATTGTCAATGAGCGGACCGGCCTGGTCGACCGGTGGCGCGTTGGCGGCAAAGACGTGACTGCTCCAGGAGCCTTCCAGCCGATTGTGCTCGAAGACACGCCGAACCCGTGGGGCGACGGCGAGCGATACCGCGGCAAGCTCGCAGGCCGCTTCAGGCTGATGCCGGTAAAGGAAGGCACTGCCTTTTCAGCCCTGCCGGAGACGGTGCCGTCGGTGCGCGTGATAGAAGACGGCCCCGCCCGCACCATCATCGAGGCAGTCTTCGGCTGGCGGCGCTCGGCCATCTGCCAGCGCTATAAACTGCCGAAGCTCGGCACCGAGTTCGAGGTGGAAACACGCGTGGTATGGAATGAGCCGTATCACGTTCTCAAGCTGTCCGTGCCGCAGGCGAAGCCGGCGAGCGGGTTCCTCGGCCAGACCGCATACGGCGTGCAGGAGCTGCCGATGGATGGCGCCGAGGCGGTCAGCCAGAAATGGCAGGCCGTGATCGCCGGCGATTCCGAAATGGCCGCCACCTGCATCGACAACGGTATCTACGGTTCGGACCTCTGCAAAGACACGCTGCGGCTCACGCTCCTGCGCAGCCCAAGCTATTCGAATTCCGCCCGAACCACGGTGATCAAGGACCGCCACAACCCGGTCATCGATATTGGCGAGCGCACCTACCGGTTCTGGTTCAACGCCGGTCCGGTTTCCGAACGGCTCGCGGCAATCGACCGCGAGGCGCTCGCCAAAAACGAAATGCCGTACGCACTCTCGTTCTTCCCGCCCGGCGGCGGCAAAGAGCCGAAACCCCTGGCCGTGCTGAGCGACAACGCCATCCAACTGGCCGCAGCCAAGCCGGCGGAGGATGCCAGCGGCGACCTGATCCTGCGGCTGTTCAACCCGACCGACAGGCTGCGCCGCACCACACTCACGCTCCCGCACTTGCGGCTGAAAAAGCGCCTGCTCCTGAAGCGCTATGAAATCCTGACGCTTCGCGTCGACGTGAAGACGAGAAAAGCCGTGGAGGCGAACCTGATCGAGGAAGAGACGACTTGACCGCGCATCGAATAGCGACGGACGTATCGGAGAGCTTATGCGAAGCAGTGAAGTAAACGGACATTTTGCACCAAGGCTCCTCACCGCGCTGATCCTCCTTGCACTGCTGGGCTCTTCGGCAGTTGCGGAATCGCTGGCCGAAGCCGTGCTGAAACTCACCGGCGCCCGCACCAGAATCGTTTGGCTGCATGGCGTGCACGACGTTGCCGCAAACAACTGGGACGCCATCAGCGCCGATTACGAGTTGAAGGGCTTCGACACCGCCGAAGGGAAAGCACGCGTGATCCTGCCCGGCCCTGCCAGCTATGCAAACCCCTGCATCACGCCCGACGGACAGCGCGTGCTTTTCACCGACACCACCAGCAACACGCTCTACATCGTCAACTGGGACGGCTCCGGCAAAACAGAGCTGACAAAAGGCTACGTCCTTTGCACGTGGATCGACCCCAATGAGCGGACGCAGTGGGTCTACTTCACGGACCAGGGCTACAGCAAGGGGCAGCTCACCCGCTGCAGGATCGACAAGCCGTCGGTGCGCGAGGTGGTTTGGAGCAAGGAACAGGCCGCCCACACGCTGACGGTCTCGGCCGACGGCACACGCGCCGGCAGCGAATTCCCTTGGCCGGCCGCCGGCGTGGCGATCCTCCCGAACGTCTCGTGGAAGCGATACGGCACCGGCTGCAACGGCTGCATAGCGCCAGACAACAGCTACCGCTTCTTCCACATGGGCGACGAAGTGTCGCACGATGGCGTGATCTTCTACGACAAGGACGGCGCCAACCGCAGAGTGATCAGATTCAGGGGCGATCTGCCGGGCGACTCATGGATACCGCGCTGGACTAATGACGTCCGCTTTCTCACCGTCAACTCGCCGATCGGCGGAAAAGATGCCGACATCTACCTCGGCCAGTTCAATCCTGCCTTTACGGCCGTTACCAAATGGGTGCGCATCACGAACCAGCCCGGACACGACACCAAGGCTTGCGGTTGGATCGGGCGGATGCCGCGCCCGGAGGCCAAGCCCCTGATTCCCGCACCGGCCGTGCGGAAGGCACCGGTCGCCGCCGTCGCACGCCTGCTCGACGAAGCCCATTTGGAGGTTATTTTCAGTGAGCAGGTGCAGCTCAAAGATGCCTCCGCATCGCTTGCTTCGATGGTGCCCGTCGCGGCGCTTGCCCTCGACCCCGAGGGATTCCGCCTCATTGTAACGCTCGGCGGCCGAATGCCCGGCGCCGACACTCTCCTGCTCAAGGGCATCAGCGATTGCCTCGAACCGCCCCACCCCGTGAAGGAAAAGGTGGCGGTGGCACGGCCGGCCTGGCCGGTGAATCGAGCCAACCTCGTGTTCCAATGGTGCACCGCCAAGCGCCCCACCTTCCAGTTCAACCCCGCCGGCGGAGCGTTCGACAGGGTTTACCTGAGTACATCGAGGATTGCCCGGCTCAATCGCGACGGAGCTATGACCTTCCACGGCGGCGGCTTCAGCGTCGCCGACGCCGGCAACGGGATCGTTGCCGAGTGCTCGAAGGCAAACCAGTTCAGCGTGGAGGTTCTCATCACGCCTTCGGGCGTGCAACAGGCCCCCACAACCGAGCCTCGCTTCATCCTCGGCTGTGACGGGGAAGGCGAGGCAGACAAGACCAACTTCGCCCTCGCCCAGGAAGGCCTCAAGCTGGTGCTGCTCGCCCGCACCATGCCCGACGGGAAAAACGGCGCCGTGCAGCGGGTGCCGCTGTGCACGCTGGAGGAGCAGAAG
>DATLAR010000006.1:0-5983 GCA_035527355.1 Planctomycetota bacterium | reverse complement strand
CCTTGCGGGTCGGACGTGAAGAGGACCTTCATACCGTCGGCGTGGACGCACGGGTGGACGTGCACGGCTTGCGTATGGAACGAGCCGCGATGCCACGCCAGCACCTTTGGCCCCTGGAATTCGCCCTCCCTGAAACGCCAGACCAGCAGATAGGGGTCTTGCGCGTTGCCGTCTCCAACGACCAGATCGAGCATGTGGCTGTGGAAGTGCCAGCAGTGAAAATTGAACGGGCCTTCGCGGCGGTCGGTGTTGTCGTAGCGTATGGCCTTCTGCCACGAAGGGCCCTGGCAAAGGGTGGACAACCGCATCTGGGGCCTCGATATCGAGACCCGCCGAGCGTGGAAGATTCGCCCGACGGCGCCGGGCGAGTGCGTGGGGCACGAATACTGGATGTCGGACGGCGAGCACATCGGCTATCACGGCGGCAATGCATCACTCACCGGCGGGCTGGGGTGCCCGGCAGGCCGAGGTTGTCGGCCCAGGCGAAGCCATCGCCGTCTGATGTCTTGCGGATGAACACCCTGCCTTCTGTCTGCTCGCGCGTTTCGAACTCGACGACCAGACGAGTCCATTTCGTGCTGCTGGTGGCGGCGGCAAACTCGGAGCCGTCGGCGAGGATGATGCCGATGGCGGCGGCTTCCTCGGGCGCGGACACCTTCAGCCAGCCGGAGAGCGCATATTTCGTGTTTGGCAGGAGCTTCACCGGCTGCTCTACTGCTCCGTTGAGGCCGCCAAGCTGCAGCTCGCCGCGCGACGTGCCCGTGGGCTCGGCGGCGCCCTGGCCGAAGCTGTTGCCCCAGCCGTTGCCCTTCGCGATCTCAGCGGTGCCGTCGCCGGTTCTGGTCCACCTTTCGAGGCCAAACTCGAAGCACGCATTGCGCAGGAGGTTTGCCCACGGGATCTGCTTGGCAGGCTGCCCGTCGGCAAGCAGCGGCGGATTGGCGAAGTTGTGGCCGGCTGTCCATTCGGCTATTCCGCTCTGATATGCTCCGCAGTCGGGCTTGTGGGTGTCGGGCGTTACTCCGGGCAGCGGCGTGCCGGCCGATGCGGCAATCGACTGCCGCCCCAGGCGGAAGTCGAGCTTCTCCGGTGCCGAAAAGCCAGGGTTGCGGCCGATGATGTTGCTACCGAGCAAGACGTGCTGCGGCAGGTTGATCTCGGCGTTGAAGATGTTGTTGCAGAAGCGCGTGCCGAACATGTCGTCTCGATGCGAATGATCGAAAGTAACGATGCCGCCGCTGTTCCAGCATGTGTTGTTGTACACGAGATTGAAGTAGCTGGGATTGTTCAGGCGGATCGGATCGTCGGTTACGTTCCACACGGCATTGTTGTGCACGATCACGTTGTGGCTGCAGTGGTCGAAGTATATGCCCATGCAGCAGCCTTTGGCTTTGTTGTCGTGTACGCGATTGAAGCGGATCTCGGTGTTCTGGAAATCGGTATTGTGGCCGTAGATCATGCCGAGGTCGTGCGTGAGCCAGCCGGCGTGCGAGAGGTCGTTGTGCTCGATGATCGACTCGGACAGCCCGTGAATGGTAACGAGATCGCGGCCGGAGTCGCGTATCGTATTGTGTGCGACGAGGTGGCGCCGGCCGGAGAGCGAAACGGCGCCGTTCCACCTCGCGGCGTAGTTGCCGCTGTGGATCAGGCAGTTAATCACTCGGTGGCCGGTTCCCTTCAGCGAAACGATGCTGCCGGAGGCGAAGGCAAGCTCGCAGCCCTCAAGCGTGTTGGAATCTCCGGCGAGGCACACGCAGTCGGAGGCCGAGATGTCCTGCAAATAAGAGTGCCCGATGAACCTGCCGCTGAGATTCTTCAGCAGGATGTTCGCGCTGCGGTCGTCCATTGCGATTCCGCCGGCATAGAAGCGCAGGCCGATCACGTGCACGTGCGACAGCCCGCAAAGGTCGATGGCGTGCGTTCGGCGCTTGGCCTCGATGGCCGGCTCGCCGGGGGCGGGCTCGTCGCCGGGCGGCCAGAGGTGTAGCTCCTTGGCGTCGTTGTCGTACCACCATTCGCCCGGGCTGTCGAGGGCCGCCCGCAGGCCCATCAGCACGTATTCGTTGCCGGGCACGGGCTTATACCAGTTGTTGAAGCCCGTGGTCGGCTCTTCAAATTTCAGCGTCTTCGAGGCGGCATCGTATGCGGTCACTTTGGCGGCCCAGCAGATCCAGCGCGCTCCGCCGGCGCACCACAGCAGCGCGCCTTTCCAGAAATCGTCGCCGCCGGGCAGACCGGCATCGGTGATAGCTGCACCGTCGGCAGATTTCACCGTGGCACGCACCGGCTGCAGCAATGTGCCGGTATTGTTTGGCCAGCGTGCCTCGGTGAGCATCTCGCCGCCGGCAAAAACCTGGTTCCGGTCGGCGAGAGTCCACGGCATGCTCGCCTTCAGCACCTTGCCCTCGGCGTGCGACCACGGCCCGAGCAGGTCGGCTCCCGAGATGACAGCTACTTCGCCTTCGTAACTGCGAAAGACGACAGGTCTGCCCGGCATGCCGGACCGAGCGGGCCTGAGCGTTTCGCGGTAAACGCCTTCGCGGATATGGCAGGTGTCGCCTGGGCCGGCCACTTCGGCCGCCTTGGCAAACGTCCTGAACGGCCCATCGCCGCCGGCTGGCTTCGCCAGCCTGCCCGACCACGCATCATTTCCCTGAGGCGACACGAAATAATCCATTGCACAAATCTCCGCAATACAAGCAGCGAAACCACAAAACACCGCCACACAACATACCAGCCGCATGAGCGCTCTCCTGCGTTTAATCCACCAAACTCGCTCGGTCGGTGCAAATTATACACCGACAGCCGAGCAAATTCCGCAAAAAATGTCTGAAAACAGGCGGTGGCATGACTTGCCGCTCGGTGGTCGCAATTTTGCGCGCGAAGATTTGATTTTGCCCAATTCATGTGTATAATGTCTGTGGGATGTTTCTTGGCCTGAAATTGGACGTTGGGCAGGTTCACAGGGTGCGCCGCATGCCGCTCAGCCCCCGCATCCGTATCAAGCGGGCTAGCCGGGGGCCCGTGCGCGCACATTCCCTGAAAGGGGGCGCGTGATGGTTGATCCAAAACGGGTAATGGTTGTCGACGACAGTCATGACACGGTAGACGTGCTTTGCCGCTCGCTCGAGCAGCACGGCTACACCGCCATCCCGGCCTACGGCGGCGCCGAGGCCATCGTGAAAGCTCAGTCCACCGCGCTCGATTGCGTGCTCCTCGATATCATGATGCCCGGATGCGATGGCCTGGAAGTATGCCGCGAGCTGAAAAGCCAACCAGCCACCAGCCGCCTGCCCATCATTATCCTCTCGGCAAAGAAGGAGCAAGAAGACATTTCGCATGCCAGGCAGATGGGCGCCGACGATTACCTCACGAAGCCCGTGGGCATCAGCAAACTTGTTGCCGCCATACAAGCCCAGTGCGCACGCCCGCGCCCCGAGCCGCAGGTGTCGCTGCCCGCACAGGCCGTTGTATTTGTCACCACCGACAGCGATCTGGTGAAGCGGACACAGGCGATCTTCGACGCCAGCCGAACCGGAGGAAGGGACTGGTTTCGCCTCGATGTCAAGACGAGTTGCGAGGTGGCCAAGGCCACGATACAGGCCAACCCGCCGCGTGCGGTGATAATCGACGCACGAGCCGCCGTAACGCGCGAAGCACCCGGCCTGTGCCGCCAGATCAAGATGAGCACGGTTACCAAGAACGTGGTGGTAGTGGTGCTGCTGGGCAACGCAGCCGACGATGTGAAATACGCGTGGGCAAATGAATGCCTATACAGTGCGAGCTCCACCAAGCTGGCCGAATCCGTGAAGCGGCACTTGCAGAGGCAAAGCTGATTCTTGCGTGGTCTGGTCAGTTGTTGGGGTGTGGCGGCTGCCTGCGCTGTGTTTGTGTGGTGTGGAAGCGGTCGCGGGCAAACAGCGCCGGATGCTTCCTCAGCATCTTCTCGGCCGTCTTCAGGATTACATCGGGCGATGCGTAAAAGCCCGAGGCCATCCTCGCACGGACCTCGTCTATGAATTGCCGGTCAATCCGTCCGTTCACTCGACATGTCTTTCGTTTTGGCTGATGGGAAATCCCCCGTACATCTATTATCGACTGATCCGCCCCGGACTTTAGGCTTTAGTCGGAAAGCGCCGCCTATCTGTTTGCGTGTGCCGCGTCGCTCTCGTTCAGAATACATCCGGCGGCGCGGAGGCGGGCTTGGAGCTTGGCGATGTCGATGCGGCGCGGTGGCTGGTTGTCTTCGAGCGAGATGTCGGCGGCGGTGCCGGCGGCCTGGCCGGTGAGGATGCACTGCACCATCACGCGTATCGAGCCGAGGGCGATGTGCGTAACCGAAACACAGCGGCCGGCGGTGAGGATGTTGTCCACGCCGCTGGGCACGAGTATGCGGTATGGAATCTGGTATTTGAACCCGGGCTGCGGGCTGAAGGTCGTTTTGTCCATCCCCGGGCCGTCGATGTGGTGGATGTCGATGAAAAACGAGCCGTAGCCGATGGAGTCGGGCCAGGTGCGTTCGGTTTTCATGTCGTTTTCGGTGAGGATGAGGTCGGCGAGGATGCGGCGCGATTCGCGGATGCCCACGGTATTGGGCGTGGAAACCATGTGGCAGTTTTCCATGCCGGGCACGTACTTGCGGAAGACGTCGATGGAGTGGTAAGCCTGGCGGCGGCCCTCGATGGTGGCGAACGTTAGGTCGTCGGCCTTGCGGGCGTCGACGCCGGTGATGTGCGTGAAGTTTATTCCTACCTGGTCGGGGCGTGTGGGCGTCCACCAGAAGCCCATGATCACGCTTTGGAAAGGCTCCATGTCGCCGTTGTGCTGCGCCTGCTTCCACACCTCTTCCATTTTGAAGTCTTTGCGCCACGCCTGCACGCGGGACCAATCAACCCCGCCGATGGTGAACATGAGCGTCATCGGCTGGCACTTCTGGTCGGCGGGCCGGCCCACCTCGAACGGAGCGCCGGCGGATGCGGCGGCGTCGCCGTCGCCCGTGCAATCGATCACGCGCTTCGCGAGCACGGCCTGGCGGCCGGCCTTGTTCTGAATGACGGCGCCGATCACCTTGCCGTCTTCCACGATGCTTTCGCAGAAGAAGGTGTAATACAGCACCCGCACGCCGCATTCCTTGGCCATGCGGTCGATCATGAACTTCAGACCCTCGATCTCGAACCAAACGCCGTGGTTTGTGCGGATGCCGAATTTCTCGTCGACGATCCGTTGGGCGATCTCGTATGCGATACCGCCCACGATTCTGGTGGGCGAGGCATACGCGCTGTAGATCGAGATGTGCGCGTGCCCGCCGGCGGTGGCCACGCCGCCCAGGCAGTTGAACTGCTCGACGATCAGCACGCTCTTGCCCTCGCGCGCCGCCGCAAACGCGGCGCCCACGCCCGCCGGCCCGCCGCCGACAACGAGGATGTCGACGTCATAAGCGACGGGAAGGTTTTCTTCTTTTCTGAGAATGGTTTGCATATTGCGTTCCGTTCAGTGTTTCTCTGCCCCACCCCCCGGCCCCCTCCCCGTCGACGGGGAGGGGAAAGGGGGGGGTGGGGGTGGCACTTTACCCAGGGCTGCGTTCGTGCCTTCGGCACTCGCTTGCCCTGGGCTAGATGGAATCACCGCTCCTTCGGAGCTCTAACCGGAGATGAACATGAAGAATAGTCCGGAATCCAGAAGACAGAATCCAGAAGACAGAATCCAGAAGACGCAATCCAGAAGACGCAATTCAGAAGACGCAATTCAGAAGACGGCCTTCGTGCCTCTTCGTGTCCTTTGCGTTCTTCGTGGTTGGTCTTTTCTGTGGCTGCTACCCCGGAATCCAGAACGACGTCTGCTGGGTGATCGGCTTGGGCTCGCCTTCCACCTCGAGCACGATGCTGGTGCACAGCGGATCGGGCAGCGGCACGGGCAGGCCCTTGAGGAACAGCCGCTCGCCGTGCTGCTCGAACCGCAGCTTTTTGCCGGTGGCCACGTAGCG
>DATLAR010000005.1:0-6581 GCA_035527355.1 Planctomycetota bacterium | reverse complement strand
GCCGTCCCAGTCGCCCACGCCCCCGTCCCGCGCACCATCGTATATGATGTAGTCGGGCAGCAGATCAAACTTGTGGTTGATCGACAGACCGTCGCCGTAGTACAGGCCCGACCGCACCGCGATGTAACGATCCGGGTTGATCGGGCTCGGATAGATCATGCACAGCCCCAGCTCGCTCTCGCCGCTGTCCTTCGAGATGGCCGCGGTGAATGTCTTGTTGCCCACCACATAGACGACCTGCTTGCCGTCGTCTTTCACCTTGATCGGCAACTTGTCGGCCACCTCGGCAAACACGCTGTTTGTGCGCGGCGTGCCGATGAGCACGAGGTTGCACTTCTGGCGGTGCTCGTCTTGCAGCTCGCGGTCGCGCACCATCAGGATATCCTTATCGCCCGACAGCAGCGGCACGGCTTTCACGAAATCGCGCCATTCTCTCACGGCCTTTTCGGCCTGCTTGTAGAGCGCCTGGTTCTCGATAGGATTGCCGCGCGTGCCGTAGACGAATGCGAACCGCTCGTTGTGAACCTCCTTGAACGGCCCGCAAAGCGAGGGCTTCTTGCGGAGGTTCGATGGCTTGGCCGGCTGCAGCACTATCTTCAGCGGACCCTTGATCGGCGCGTCGAATACGAACTCCTTGCCGTCGGCCTTCACCACCACCGGCTTTGTCGCGTCGATCAGCTTCTCATGCGGCTGCACGCTGAACGCGCCTACGTTGGTCTGCCGCACGGTGATCTCGTTGGGCGCGGTTGACTCCGCCTCGATTGTCGCCCGCAAGCCCCACTTGGCCAGGGCATCGATCGTTACCCAATAGGCCTTGTTGTAACGCAGCGAAACCGTGGTAAAGCTCACCTTTGGCGGCGCCTCCGGGCGCCGTCTCTTCTCCATCCACTCGAATACGCGGTCGGTAGAGAAAACCTCCTGAGCGATCCAGTGATCGGAACCGGGAATCGGCGTGTAGTTTGCATCGTAGCCAAGAGCCTTCAGCCGCGACGTAAACCGCGTCGACTGCTGCGTTCTCACCAGGCTGTCATGCTCGCCCTGTAACGCGAGCAGCGGCAGGTGGCGGTAGTTCTCCGCGAAAGCCTCGGCAAACTCCAGTTCGATCAGCCAGCGCTTGAATGGCTGCAGCGACTGCGGCTCCATCTGTTTCCAGATGTAATAGCTGGGGCGGCCGGCAAGGGCAACCACGCCCGCGAAACGGTCGGGATAGTGCCCGGCTATCGTGTATGCGCCCGTGCCGCCCATCGAGTAGCCCACCAGGAACACGCGGTCGGCCTGCACGTGGTATTGCCGCATCGTCAGGTTCAGCACGTGCATCACATCTTCCTCGCCGATCGCCTGGAAATCGGTGTTGCTGCGGCCGAACGGAGCGAGCATCAGGTAGCCGTACTTTTCGCAAAGCTGCTGGAGGTCGCGCGGGAACAGCGCCCAGTTGATCTTGTTGAGGTCGCGGGCGTAGCCGTGAAGGTAAACGATCAGCGGCGCGCCGGCCATGGGGTCGTAGGTCATCGGCTCGTAGATGTAATATGGCTGCGCACTGTCGTCCACCCGCGAGATATACGCAAACTCATGCATACCCGGCCCGCGCGCGATATGCAGGCGCTTTTCCATCGTTGTGAGGTACTTCTCGGCGTCGAGCACGAATTCAAGAGCGCGATCGCCAAACGTCGGCGAGCCGCGTTCGGTATCGTACAGAAGCTTCACCTCCTCGAGCTTCAGCAGCAGGTAGGCAAGGTCGCGGTTGCCGTAGATTTCCTCGTCCGATTTTTCCTTGTAAAACTTCTCGGCCCGCTTGCGCACGTTGTGGCCGAATTCTTCGATGCCCTCGATGCAGTAGAAGCGCCGCTCCAACTGGCCCACGGGTTTGCCGTCGGCCTGGAGCTTGAGCCGAACAATATAGTAAACGGCGACATCGGCCTTTTCGAGCCTGTAGCTGAACGTGAACGGCTCGGCCCTCAGCTTGTGCGGCTCAAACTTGCGCGTCTCATATTTCTTCAGCAGCTTTTCCTGGGGCTTGCTGTCGGCGTCTTTCACGATGGCTTTGTATATCTCGGCGGTTGCCGTCAACGGCACGTCGAGCCCCGGCGGCAGCCCGCTATAATCCGACAGTGTTACCGCTACGCGCGCAGAGCGATCAGGCTCGAAAAAAAGATAGTTATCGATAGACATATCGAGCGATTCGGGCAGGTAAGCCGCAAGCGCCGCCTGGCTGGTAGGCACGGGCAAATGGCATGCGGCCCGCGCCGGGCCCCGGTCAACGTTAAGAAGCCGCACGTTCACGTAGGCCTGCGAGAAGCAATTGCCCAGCTTCACGAGAACGTGATGCTGCTTGTCTTTGTCAAGCTCGACCCTTGCCTCGGCAAACGCAAGCTCCTGGCCGCGCCGCCGCCCGCTGATCACCTGCTTGCCGTCGATCCAGATAATGACGTCCGCCCAATAGTGCGTTACGAGAATATGATCGCCGCTGCGTTGGGGTTTGAGCATGCACGACATGTAATATGCGGCGCGGCTGTCTGTCTGCCGGCTGTATGGCCGCACCACGGGCTTATCAGAGAACATAGGCCGCCAATCGATACGGCGCAAATTGCCATCGGCGTCTTTCGCCTCGGTCACGAGGCCGTCAGGTTTCACGTTTGCCTCGCCGCCGAATTCGGTCAGCAGGTCTTTGTCGAAATCATCCGCATAGCTCATCGCAAACGGCTGGCTCGCCAGCCACGTAGTGATGCTGCCGGATGTATCCGGTTTGAAATCCAACGTATCGGTGCCGGCAAAGCAGATGGAACTGCTGGATACCGCAATCAGCAAGCCGGCGATGATCGCGATTCCGCCTCGGGCGAGGGGAAGGCCGCCAATGGCCGATGAAGGAGTTTTCTGCATGATTCTGCTCTTTTTTGGCAAGAGAGACGTGCCGCCGGCGCGCCTCTACAACGGAAAAAAAACGCCTTCCGGGAAACAATTCTCCAGAATCAAATTATAGGTTTGGAAGCCGCCGAAATCAAGCATGATCGGGCCAGGAATAAGGCTTGGATCCGTAGACGATCTGTGGGCGCTGCGGGCAAGGCTCCACAGCGGGCAATCTGAGCCGGCGGAGACGGAATAGGCTTTGGCCTTTCAGGCTTTGGGCTTTAGGCCGTCACACAGAGGCAACTGCGCCAAGTCAGCCAGACGCCGATTTGCACCTTGCACCCTCTTGACCTTGGACTTTGGACCTTGCCTAAGCATGCGCCGGCAGCGGAACCTCGTTCCTGGGCGAGCCGGCGATGAACGAACGGATGTTTTCGATCGTGGTACCGAGAATTCGAAGCACGGCTTCGTTTGTATTGAACGCGCTATGCGGTGTGATGATGACGTTGTTGAATCGCAAAAGGATTTGCCCGCTCAGAATGGCCTCGAGGCTGTGCGTTCGTTGGAAGAGCGAGCTGACAAGCTCGCGCTCTTCGCGCACCACCGGCTCCTCCTCGAGGACGTCAAGCCCGGCGCCGGCGATCTTGCCCTCGGATAGCGCCCGGACGAGCGCGCGCGTTTCGATAACCGAGCCGCGGGCGGTGTTGATCACGATGCAGTTGGGCTTCAGCAGGCCGATGTTTTCGCTGTTTAGCATGTGGTGCGTTTCGGGAAGCTCGGGCACGTGGAATGTGACCACGTCGGAGCGCTTCAGCAGGTCGTCATAGGCCATATACTCTATGCCAAGCTCGGCGGCGGCCTGCTCGCTGGGGAATTTGTCGTAGCCGAGGATTTGCATTGAAAATCCGCGCGCGATCCGTGCGACGTTTTGGCCTATCTTGCCCGTGCCCACGATGCCTATGCTCTTGCCGGAGATTTCGAAACCGCGGAGGTTCTTGAAGCTGAACTCGCCCCGGCGCGTGCGGTCCGCCGCCTGGATGAGGTTCTTCGCAAGCGCGAGGATCAGCGCAAACGTATGCTCGGCCACCGTCACGTCGCCATAGCGCGGCACGTATGACACCACGATCCCGCGCCGCGAGCATTCATCGAGGCTGATGTGGTCGTAACCTGTCGACCGCGTGGCAATCATCCGCAGGTTCGGCAGCTCGTCGAGCATCCTCTTGTCCGCCGACGAATAGATGAACGTCGACAGCACGGTGCAGTCCCTCGCGTCTGCCACGTTGCTGAAGGACAGCGGCTGATCGATCAGCTTCACCCCCTCGCCAAACTCTTCAAGAATCCTGCCGCGCTCCCAATCCTCAACTTCGCAGAAAACCATCATCGCCTGCACTCCCGCGCATTGCGCCCCGCGCTGTTCCGGCCGGCCTCATCAACGAGTAAAACAACTTGGTGCGCATTTTCAGCGCCTGACGGCAATTCATGGTCGGTGGGGCAGGCGGCGTTTCAGCAGCAGCGAATTGCTCACCACCGACACCGAGCTGAGCGCCATCGCGGCGGCGGCGATCATCGGCGTGAGGAACCCTGCCGCGGCCAGCGGAATGGCCACGGTGTTGTAGATGAACGCGAAGAAAAGGTTTTGCTTGATAGTGTGCAGCGTGAGGCGGCTGAGGCGGACGGTTTGCACCACCTCGCGGGGGTCGCCGCCAACTATGGTAACGTCGGCGGCTTCGATAGCCACGTCGGCGCCGGTGCCCATCGCGATTCCGATATCGGCCTGCACGAGAGCGGGGGCGTCGTTTACGCCGTCGCCCACCACCGCCACGAGCTTGCGCGGACCGTTCGCCGCCTGCACCTGCAGTTCCTGCACCTTCAGGGCCTTCTGCACCGGGGGCACCTGCGAGAAAACGTGGTCGGCGCGGATGCCCGCCTGCCGGGCGATCACTTGTGCCGTGCGGTCGTTGTCGCCCGTTATCATGTAAACGTCCAGCCCCATCTCGTGCAGGTCGGCCACCGTTTGTCCGGCATGATCCTTCAGTTGGTCGGCCAGGGCTATCACGCCGGCGATCTTGCCATCTACGGCCACGTAGACAACCGTGTTGCCTTCATTCTCCAGCCGGAGAGCTTCGGCCTCGGCGTCGGAATAATGCACGTTGGCGTCAAGCAGCAGGGCCGGTGTGCCCGCGAGCACGTTGTGCCCGCCCACGTTCGCAAGCACGCCACGGCCCGGCACGGCGCGGAAGCTCGAAGGCGCAGGCAGTTCGAGCGCGAGACTTTGCGCCTTTGCCACGATGGCCTTGCCCAATGGGTGCTCGGAGCCGTATTCGGCCGCGGCCGCCAGGCGAACGAGGCTGTCGACGGCCGACGGCCCTTCGCGTTGCGCAAACTGGCCAAGCAGTCTGATGGCGGTTACCTCCGGCTTGCCGCAGGTGAGAGTGCCGGTCTTGTCGAACACGATGACGTCGAGTTTTCCGGTGCGCTCGAGCGCCTGGGCCTCCTTGATGAGGATGCCATGCGCGGCGCCAAGCCCGGAGCCCACCAGTATCGCCGTGGGCGTGGCGAGGCCGAGCGCACACGGGCACGCAATCACCCACACGGCCACCATGTTCAACATGGCCTTTTGGAAGGTCGCCGAATCGGCCCCGATGATCATCCACGCGGCAAACGTGGCCAGGCCCACGGCAATCGACGCCGGCACGAAATAGCTCGAAACGAGATCGGCCAGCCGCTGGACGTCGGCCTTCGATTCCTGCGCGGCCCGCACTATCTGGATGATCTGGTTGAGGGCGGTCTGCTCGCCCACGTTCGTGGCCTCGAACTTCAGCATGCCTTCCTTGTTGATTGTACCCCCGATCACCTCGTCTCCCGCGTCTTTGGCTACCGGCATGCTCTCGCCGGTGATGATCGACTCGTCGACCGACGACGATCCCCCGCGGACTATGCCGTCGACGGGAATTTTCTCGCCCGGCCGCACCACCACTATGTCGCCCGCCGCCACGTCGTCGGCGTCGATTTCGATTTCGCTGCCATCGCGGACGACGGTAGCGCGCTTGGGGGCAAATTCCATCAGCTTGCGTATGGCGGCCGATGCCTTGAATTTCGCGCCGGCTTCCAGGAATTTGCCCAGCGTAATCAGCGTGAGGATCATCGCCGCGCTGTCGAAGTAGATTCGATGGATATCGCGCGCGATGAAGAACATCATCGCTACGCTGTAGAAATACGCGGCCGACGCCCCGAGCGTGATCAGCGTATCCATGTTCGTGCCGCCGTGGCGGATGGCCTTGCCCGCCGAACGGTAGAAGGGCGCCCCGATGTACAACTGCACGATCGTAGCGAGCACGAAAAGGATTCCCAGCATACCCGGGAAATCCACGTGAAACATCGGCAGGATCATGTTGAGCAAGGTGATCGGCACCGTGAGCGCGATGCCGACGACCAGCCGCTGCTGCCATTGCAGGATGGTGCGCTGCTGCCGCTGCTCGAGCGAGAGGCCGGCCAGCTTCGATACCTTGGCCCCGTAGCCTATCTTCTTCACCGACTCGATCAGGTCTTCCACGCGAACGGCACCCGGATCGTAGCTGACGGTGGCCGTTTCGACGGCCAGATTCACCGCCGCCTTGCTCACGCCCGGCGTGCGCGCAAGCGCGCGCTCCACGCGCGCCACGCACGAGGCGCAATGCATCCCCTCCACATTCAGCGTTACCTTCGCCTGGTCCTTCGGCTGCCGGTTTTCTGCCATG
>DATLAR010000004.1:0-4375 GCA_035527355.1 Planctomycetota bacterium | reverse complement strand
CAATACCTTCTTTTTCTTGCCTTTCGGGGCGTTGTGTGCTACACTTGCCATTGGCGGCTCCTTTTGTACTGGTTGGTTTTCGGCATATATCCAGTATGCGGGAGCCGCCACCATTTTCAACTAATTTTAGCACATGCCCCTTGAAACGCCAAGGGGCCGGCTGATTCAGTCGGCCCCTCGTCGTTATTCGCGCAGGATCAGGTGAAGCACGCTAATGTTTCCATCGCCGTTGATATCGTCCGGCACGTGCGCTATGCTGCCGATTGTTCCACTGCTGCTGAACCTGCCGCATTCACAGGCATCATGCACTAAGGCAGAGCAAACCGCGAAGACACAGCTATCTTTGCCAAGGCTCAAGAGGCCTGTAAAAGATTGTACCCACAAGACCTGCGAGTACGGCCGACGCAAATAACAGCTTGACAGAAGAGCGTGCAAGCTATATAATTGCCGCAAGCACAGGGCCGATGCCTGGTGCAGATTTCTGAAATCAACAAAGGTGATAGTACCCGCATAGGACGTAGGTAGTACAAGCCATGCTCAAATCAAGCCGGACGCGCACTGTTCGTTCAACACTCGAAAAGCTGAGAATATCGACGCGAGCAGCCCAGGCTGCTCGGCCCTTCATTTGCCTTGCATTCATAGCCTTTGCGGCACTGGGCGCCTCGGCGGCCGAAAACGTTCAGGCGTTCGCTCCGGCGCTGTCCGCCGACATGATCGACCTGCCCCAGTGCAGGCAATACGTGAATGGCAAACCGGCGAAGGCGGAGCCCGAGCAGGTGGAACGGGCGCTCGGCTTCCTTCCAGGCGAGGGCACGTGGCAGAAAAACATCTGGGAAATATCAGGCGCAGCCGATGGCGGCGAAGCGGTCTATCATTTCCTGGTCGTCTTCAAACGGCCGGTGGAAGCTGGTACGCTCGTGTGCAGCCCTGCCGAGGGCTTTCGACCCACGCAAGGTTCGATCAACGGCGGCGAGCTTCACTATCTGAAGGATGAGGTGAAAGAAATTCCTGATCCGGCGAACTTGGCGGCGTGGACAAAAGCCCAGTTCGCCTTTCCGGCGCAGCACCTGCGTTTTGCCACGCTGCCGCCGGGCACGCGCATCAAGGCGTTGCTCTACAAGGACGTGCGCATGCGCGGCACCGCGCAGTTGCCTTACCTTAGCGCATTCAAGAACCGCCTGCAAGACCTCACATTCGCCGCCGCCGGGTCGTGCGATGCCGGCGAGCCGGCATCCGATCCGGATAACGTGCCGCTCGGGAAAAGCTGGCACGTGTGGCGCAAGGATGAGATTACGCCGAAGACGCCCGTGCGCTATACGCTGATGTGGGACGCGAAGCGGAAGCTGGACGGCATCTTTCTTTTCGGCAATGCACGGCAATTCCGCATATTCTCAATAAACCCCCAGGCGGGAAACCCCATCCTCGCGCCGGACGAATCATGGGATCCCGTTGCGTATAAGAACATCTGGGACTATCCCGAGGCCCTGCCTTCGTGGCACTGGCTCGAATTTCCAGCCATCGAGACTTCGGCGCTGCGCATCGAGGTCTCCAGTGTGATCTGGAGCAAGGACTGCTGGATCCAAGGCTTTGCCGCTTTCACCGCCCTCGGCGATAAGCCCCTGCTGGCTCTCAAACCCCTGCAGGCTACGCCGCCTTTCCGATTTGCGGCCACGCTGCCCACCAGCGGCGATGCGGCGCTTGTGGTCGACGACGCCAAAGGCCACCGCGTGCAGAACGTCTTCGCACAGACCTTCCGCTCGGCCGAGCAGGCCGATGAATCGTGGAACCTGAGAGATTTGACGGGCGAATACGTTTCCCCCGGCGAATACTCGTGGAAGGGAATCGTTGGGCCGCAGCTCGAGCTGCTCTACGGTGTCACTCCCTATCCGAACCTCCAGAACTTCTTCCCCGAGCGAATGCCGTGGATGGTGGGGCACACCGGCGTGCACGGCTGGCTGGCCGATCACGGCCCCAACTACGCCTGCGCCACGACGGGCGACCGCGTATACTTCGGCGCCACGCTGGCCGAGGCGGGCGTGTCGATGATCGAGTGCGACCTCGAAGGCCGCCGCCAATGGGCGCAACACAGCTTCGGCGGCTGGATCGGCGTTTACAGGATGGCCGCCGATGCCGAAAAGCTTTTCGTACTGGATTCCTCAAACGAGGTGCACTGCATCGACGCGGCCGCGCGAAAGGACATATTCCAGTTTCGGCCCTACCAGGGGCCGCACCGCCGCGGATGGATTTCCGGCTTTGCCGCACGCGAGGGCAAGGTGTACGTCGCTTATTCCGGAGGTGCCGTTTTCGCAAACTCCGCGCTGACCGACGACCTGGACTTCTCTAATTGCAGGCCCACGCCTCCCGACCGACAGCTTGCAAGGCTGCTGCGAATAGAAGGCTCGCCTCCCGGATTTGCCGGTGCGGGCTCGCACCAGCCCGGTTTCGCCGTCAGCCCCACCAGCGACAAACCGCAAGGCAACGGCCGCCTATACCTCGAATCCGATCAGCTCGGCCAGCTCCTGGCACAACGCAAAGAAGAAGCCAGGCCCAAGAAGGCAGAGCCCGACAAGGACGACCTGCTGATCGAGGTGGGCGACTTGGAAGACGATACGCTCATCGAGCTCGACCCGGTTGACGTGGGGCCTTGGGTCTCCGTGATCGCGTTCAGAAAGCCGGTCGCCCTCGGCAGCGTGGTTTTTCCATGGCCGGAGAGCAGCAAGGGCAAGCTTCAGTTTGCCGTGCTGAAACCCGATGCCTCATATCCGCCGCGCCCGGAAGAGGAGAACGACTGGATTCCCTTCGAGCACTCCGGCGGGCCGGGCTGGAACTGCGTGCCGGCCCCGCCGCGCACAATGACGCAAGGGCTGCGCGTTACCTTTGAGGCGGCAAGGGAAGACGAGCCGTTTTGGCGGCTCGAAGGCTTGCGCCTGCTCAACCGCCGTTTCGCAAACCTGTTCCCGTCGGCAACCGTGCGCGTGAACTCCGGCGAGGTGTCGTCCACCGGCGAATGGGACGCCCGGCGCACCGCGCCGGTCTGGCCCGACAAGCCCGGCGTTTACGTCATGGAATGGAAGCAGGTTCAGAAGCTTTGCGGACTCGCAATCAAGGAGATCGACGGCGCAGTTGCCGAAATCGACGTGTGGCAGGGCCCCGCACCCGACAAGGTGCCGCTGGAAGGGCCGGCCCTGGATCGCAGAACCGAAGAGACCGGCTGGCGCAACCTCGCCACGTACAAACAAGAGCGGCGCAACGGCGGCTACAGCCAGAGCAACAACAGGTACGCTTGGTACATCGACGGCTACGTCGACTTCGGCGAGGTGGTCGAAACGCGAGCCGTGCGCATCAGGATCATCGAGCAGTGGCTGGACAACGGCCACCAGGGCACGTCTTACGTGCGCAGGCACGACGGCCGCAGCGAGCACGGCATGCATTTCACCCAATCCTACTGCGTGGGGCTCGATACACGCATCTGCAAGGTCATGGGCGTGGCACCGCTCTCGCCGCTGGGCGGCGACGTGCCCGGCGATCCGCTCATCTATCAGCGGCTCGAAGTGTGGGACGCCAAGACCGGCAAGTTCGTGAAGGAGCTGCCCAGCCGCATCGGATGGGACGGCCTGAGCTTCGCACCCGACGGCACCCTCTACGCCACAGATGCTCCTCACAAGAACGTCTGCCGCGTCGACCTCAAAACGGGTGAACTCACGCCGGTCATCCGCGATGTCTCTCCCGGAACGTTCACGATCGGCCCCGACGGGCTCTTCTACGTCCACTCCTACGCCGAAAGCTCGACGCTGCCTGTCGCCGTCTACGACGTGCAGGGCCGCAAGCTCCGCGAAATCGGCAAGCCCGGCGGTTTTCAGCACGGCCTGTGGGACCCGCAGCGCTTCGGCAGAGTCAGGTCCATGTGCGTCGACAACGCCAAGAACCTGTGGGTGCTCGAAGAGCAAGACAATCCCCGCCGCATAGTTCAATACAAGACCGACGGCACCTTTGTGAAGGAACTGCTTGGCAACACGCACTACGGCGGCCACGGCACGCTCGACCGCACAAATCGCTCGAGGGCGTTCCACGATGGCGTCGAGTTTGAGATCGACTGGGAAAAGCACACCTCGCGCATCCGCGCCTACTACGGTAACGATTACATCGGCGGCGAGCCCGACGTGCGGCAGATCAATGGCCGCACCTATCTCGTGTCGGCGCCCATCACGCTATTCACCCGCCAGCCTATTGCCACCGTGCACCTCTACGACGAGCAGAAAGGCACCGTGCGGCTGGTAGCTGCTATGGGCGAGGCGGCGCATTTCGGAGCACTAAGGCGCTCCGATGTCATGGCCCTGCTCCCGCCCGGCGACGCGCCCAACGCTTATGGATTCCT
>DATLAR010000003.1:0-4871 GCA_035527355.1 Planctomycetota bacterium | reverse complement strand
TGGGTATACGTAAGGCCGCCCTTACAGGGCTCGACTCTGGGGTGGGCGGCGCATTTCCCCCAGCCCTTCGGACTGGGCTGTACGGCACTCCGACCCTTCAGGCCTTATTCGGAGTTGAATGAAGAATGGATGAAGAATGCAGACGGCGACCGCTGCGCGTTCGAGTATACCTTTTATACGCGAATGCCCACGAATCTCTTACACACCCGGCCGCAGCCTTCATCGGGCATCGGAACCCTGTGGCATTTATCGGAATCGGCACGAGTGAAGTCGATACACAAACAGTGCCGGCGCTCATGGCATCTGAAGCTGCTCGGCCTGCGGGAGGTCGCCCAGCGATTTGAGGCCGAAATGCTCGAGGAATTTTTTTGTGGTGCCGTAGAGGAACGGCCTGCCGATCACCTCCTGGCGCCCTGCGATGTGCACCATGCCTTTCTCCATCAGCATGCGCAGCACGGGCCCCGCCTGCACGCCGCGGATCGACTCGATATCCGCGCGGCCGATCGGCTGCTTGTAGGCGACGATTGCAAGCGTTTCAAGCGCCGCCGCCGAAAGCTTCGTGCGCGACTGCCTCTTCTGCAGCCTGTCAACGTAATGCGCAAACGTGGGGCGCGAGAAGAGCTGATAGCCGCCGGCGATCTCGCGCAGGGCGAAGCCGCGGCCCTGCTCGTCGTATTCGTTCTGCAGGGCGGAAAGCGTCTCGCGCACCATACCGGCCGTAACACCGCCCACGGCATCGGCAAGGCGGCCGGCGGAGAGCGGCTCGTCGGTAGAAAAAAGCAGCGCTTCGAGCGCCGCCCGCAGATTGGTGCACGGGGGCGCCGGCTCCACCGGCACCGTCAGCTCGGTCTGCTCGTCGGCTAGCGGCTCGGCCCCGTCTTCGCGCGCCGGAGCGGCCGCTTCGATCCTCTCCGCAAGCTCGCGCTCCTCCGCTGCAACCGTCTCGTCTACGTCGGTCTCAAGCGTGTCGCAGGGCGATGATTCGCATTCGCACGTTTCGGCCTGCTGCTGCTCTTCCGCGGTTCCGCAGCAAGCACAGCATTCGGCCGCGGCCACGTCATCCGCGTTCGATGCTTCGCCGGTTTCCGCCTTGCATTCGCCATCGGCGCAACAGGCGCAGGGCTCGTCGAGAGATCCCTCGCAGCACGGCTGTTCTTTCTGAGGCGTGCAGCAGTTGCACGATTCGGCAGCGGCCGGTTCGGCGTCGCCGCAGTCGCACGATTCGGCAGCGGCCGGTTCGGCGTCGCCGCAGTTGGCGCTGCATTCCTCCCGAGCCGAGCTATTGCCGTGTGCCGATTCTTCCGGACTGTTCTTGTGTGTGTTGTCGTCCTGCATTTTCTTTGATCTCGAGTTGTCGCCGGAGCCGGCTCCGGCGGCGCTGTCACGTGAAAAGGAGCTTTGCTCGAAGGCTATTCCTTCGGTGTTTTCCTGCATTCCCTGTCGATGAAGATGATCGCATCATAAATTGCGGTGGCCATGCCCTTCGAGGAAATCGTCGCACCTGTCATGGCCGCCACGGCATGGTCATCGTCCGCAAACTCGCCTTCTTTCACCTTGCTCCAGTCGCCCGTAAACTGCAGGCCGCCGGCTTTCCCTTCTCTAAGGGTTACGATCTTGCCGGCAAACTGTGCCTGGAACGGCGGACGTAGCGGAAACGCTTCCGGCTTCACGCCGAGCTTGCCGGCCGCTTCCTTTTCATACGGCGTGGGCGGGGCGCGGTGCTCGCGCTTCTCCGCCTCAAACATCGAACCAATCGCCGTCCACAGCGTGTCTTGCGTGTATACGTCGGCCACGCGCGTGCCCAGGCCGGGCGTTTCCTGCTGGGCGGTCACCTTCACGCCGAGTATGCGATACTGCCCCTCGCCAAGCGGCGCCACGCCCACCATCACCTGCAGCGTGCTGGAATAACCGGGGGCTTCGCCCTCGGCCGCATAGCCCAGCAGGCTGGTTTTTTTGGCATCGGCATAACCCGTGTAAACAGCCTTCTTGCCGATCTTCTTCTCCTCGAAATTCTCCCACGTTACGCCCTCGGGCACCTCCACATTCATAAAAGCGCTGACGAGCGCCTTCGCGCGTTTCTGGTCGTCCTTGCGCTGAATCGTGTCGTAGGTGAGGGCGAATGTAACCGATAGCGCCAGCCCCGCAGCAGTGCACACCAGCAACAGAACCAGCGGATACCTTACGGTGTCTTTCATGCGGCGGCTCCGTACTTCCTAGGCCGGATGTAGCGGTCGATCAGCGGCACGGCGGTGTTCATCAGCAGGATCGCATAGTTCACGCCTTCGGGATAGCCGCCGTAACTGCGGATGGCCGCGGTGATCACGCCGCAGCCGATGGCGAAAATAATCATGCCCTTTCGCGTAACCGGGCTTGTAACCATATCGGTGGCCATGAAAAACGCGCCGAGCATCAGCCCGCCCGACATCACGGAAAACAACGGGTCGCCGGCGAACCACGCGGCGCCGCCGGGGAACCTGATCGGCAGCGCCCAGCCCAGCAGCGCGGCGGCGCCGATGTAGAAGATCGGAATCTGCCACGCGATGACCCGGCGGAATATCAGGAACAGCCCGCCAAGCAGCAGCAGAATGGTGCTGGTTTCGCCGATGCAGCCTCCGCGCGTGCCGATGAAAAGGTCGATGTAGCTCGTCTTGTTGCGCGCGTAAATCGCCTTCAGCCAATCGCGCGGCCGGCTGCCGGCCTGCCTGATGCTCCTCCATCCGCGCCAGTCGGGGTCTTGTGCCGCCTTGATCTCATCCTTGATCGCGGCTCTTGGCGTGGCGGCGGAGGTTGTGTCAACAATGCTTGATGCGCCGATTGTGCTCGTGGCGGCAGTGGTTGTGTCAACAATGGTTGGTGCACCGGTTGTGCTCGTGGCGTCCACGCTCTCGGCCTTCAGAACGCGGCCGCCGCGCTTCAGCCCGCCGATGATCTGGCTGTGGCTGGGGTAGATCCAGGTGGCCGTCATCGCGATGATATAGCCCGACAGCACGAATGCCCGGCCTGCGAGCGCCGGATTCCAGATGTTCATCCCCAGCCCGCCAAACGCAAATTTCGCGACCGCGATGGCAAACAGCGATCCCACCATAGGCACATACCACGGCGCCCCCGGCGAGATGATATAAGCCATCAGCAGGCCGGTAACGATTGCCGAGCCGTCGCCGAGCGTCGTTTTCCGGCCGCGCAGCTTCTGTATCGCAAATTCCGCCGCCGCGGCGGTCGCCACGCTGATCGCGATCAGCAGCAGCGCGTTTCTGCCGAAAACGTAAACACCCAGCATTCCCGCCGGCAGCAGCGCCACCACCACCGTCCACATGATCGTCGAAATAGACTCGGCCGACCGGATATGCGGCGACGCACTCACCAGAAGCTTGCTCATTATGCTCCTCGGGAAGGATCAGGTCGGCTTCTTCGCCGGTTGTTTGGCTTTCAGCTTTGCGAGCTGTGCCTTGCCCAGCTTCACCCAGTGCACGATCGGGCGGCGCGCCGGGCAGACATACGCGCAACTGCCGCACTCCTTGCAGTCCATTATGCCGCTCGCCTGCATCTCTTCCACCCTGCCCGCCTCGCAGATGATGCTCAGATCGCTCGGCACCAGCCGCATAGGGCAATGCTCTACGCAGCGCCCGCAGCGGATGCACGGCTGGAAATCGCTGAAATCGTGCGCACTCCGCATCAGCAGCACGCCCGATGTGCCCTTGATCACCGACACGTCCGACGTCGACTGTGCAATGCCCATCATCGGCCCGCCCAGCACCAGCTTGTTCACCTCGGCCGACGCCTCGCACAGCTCCATCAGGCCGGCGATCGGCGTGCCCAGCCGCACCAGCAGGTTGGCCGGTTTGCCCGCGCCGTTGCCGGTCACGGTCAGGCAGCGCTCGATCAGCGGCTTGTTGTAACGGCACGCATCGTAGATTGCCACCGTCGTGCCCACGTTCTGCACGCACGCGCCCACCTCCATCGGCAGCGCGCCCGACGGCACCTGCTTGCCGAGCACTGCCTCGATCAACTGCAGCTCGGCGCCCTGCGGATACTTCACCTCCATAAGCATCATCGAAACGTCATCGTAAGGCTTCGCCGCCTCGCGCAGCTTCTCGAAGGCGTCCATCTTGTTCGCCTCCACGGCGATGTAGCCGCGTTTCGCGTTCAACGCCCGCATTATCAGCCGCAGCCCGGCCACCACGTCGGACGTGCGCTCCAGCATCAGGCGATGGTCGCACGTCAGAAACGGCTCGCACTCCACGGCGTTTATGATCACCGAATCCACCGGCTTGTTCGCCGGCGGGCTCAGCTTCACGTGCGTAGGAAACGCCGCACCGCCAAGGCCCACGATGCCCGCAGCCTGCACCTTCTCCCTGATCTGATCCGGCGCAAGGGCATCCGCGTCGCAGTCGCCGAGCAGGCCGTCCAGCCACGCGTCTTCGCCGTCGCTCTGGATGATGATCGACATCACCTTCTGGCCCAGCGCGTGCGGCCGCGGCTCCACGGCGATCACTGTGCCCGAAATGGAGGCGTGCACCGGCGCGGAAACGAAGCCGCCCGCGTCGGCCACCATCTGGCCCTTCTTCACCTTGTCGCCCTTCGCCACCACGGGCTTCGCGGGCGCTCCTATGTGCTGGCTGATTGGGAGAACTACTTCCTTCGGAAGCGGTGCAGGTGCAATCGGCTTGTCTTTGGTTTGGTTCTTGAAATCCCCGGGATGTATGCCGCCGGGGAAAGTCCGGCGTATGATTTTCTCAAGCATTACTGTTATCTCAGTCTGTCCTGAGTTGTGTTTTTCAAAAGAAGCGGGGCAAGGCGGATCGAGCTCGCGCGTCGGCCGATCACTTCAGGCCGTGCCTCACGGATCGGCCCATCTGCCTCACCGCCTGTTT
>DATLAR010000002.1:0-2220 GCA_035527355.1 Planctomycetota bacterium | reverse complement strand
CCCAATTCTGCCAGATGAGCCTTCAGCTTCTCGATTTGCTGCGACAGTTCTTTTTCGCGTTCGCGTTCGCGCTCGACCACGTTTGCGGGCGCCTTCTCTACGAAATCCGCCTTCGAGAGCCGCGCCTGCACGCCGGCAATCTGCTTCTCGGCCGAGTCGATCTGCTTCTGCGTTTTCTCGCGCTCCACGTCCTTATCTATCAGGCCCGCCAGCGGCACGAAAACCTGCGTGGTGCCGATCACCTCGGCTGCCGCCGATTCCGGCTTGGGCAGGTTCACGCCCACGTTCAGCGTTTGCATGTAACCCAGGCGCTTCAGCAGGTCTTCGTTTCCCAGCACGGCGTTTACGATGGCGGGATCGGCCGCCGAAACCGTGATGTCCAGCGGCTTGCGCTCGGGCACGTTCATCTTCGAGCGGATATTTCGGACCGATCGGATGATATCCTGCAGCGCGGCGACCTGGGCGTCGATCTCGGGGCGCGTGTAGGCCTCGTGCGGCAGCGGCCATTGGGCGATCATCACGCTTTCGGCCGCGGCGGCGGGCACAGGCAGGCCGCGCGTGGGGCGCAGCCGGTTGAGGTGCTGCCAGATTTCTTCGGTGAGGTAAGGCGCAAAAGGATGCAGCAGCCTCAGAGTCGAATCCAGCACGTGCACCACTACCGCCTGCGCGGCCCGGCGCGATTCGGCCTCGGGGCCGGTCGTTTCCTTCGAATAGAGCCGCGGCTTGATTATCTCGAGGTACCAGTCGCACAGCTCGTGCCAGGCGAATTCGTAGATGCCGCGGGCGGCGTCGTTGAACAGGAACCGCTCGAGGCTGGTGGTCACGCTGTCGGTGATGGCGTTGAGCCGGCTGAGAATCCAGCGGTCTTCGAGGGCCAGACTGCTTTCGGCCGGTGCGCCGGCGGGGGCATCGGGGGCGTCGGCCAGGGCCATCAGCACCAGCCGCGAGGCGTTCCACATTTTGTTGGCGAAGTTGCGGCCGATCTGCACCTTCTCTTCGGAGTAAAACGCATCCTGCCCCTGGGCGGTGATGAGGATCATGCTGAACCGCAAGGCATCGGCGCCGTACTGTTCCATCACCGCGATGGGGTCGGGCGAGTTGCCCAGCGATTTGCTCATCTTGCGGCCGGTATCGTCGCGCACCACGCCGTGCAGGTACACGTCGCGGAAGGGCACCTCGTGCATGAATTCCAGCCCGGCCATGATCATGCGGGCCACCCAGAAGAAGATGATCTCCGGCGCCGTCACCAGGGTATCGGTAGGGTAGAAGTAATCGAGCTCGCGGGTCTTGTCGGGCCAGCCAAGGGTCGAGAACGGCCACAGCCACGAAGAGAACCAGGTATCGAGCACGTCGTTGTCCTGGTCGAGGCTGGTCGAGCCGCATTTGCATTTTTCTGGGGCTTTGGCGGCCACTATGGTTTCGCCGCAGTCGCGGCAGTACCACGCGGGAATGCGGTGGCCCCACCAGATCTGGCGCGAGATGCACCAGTCGCGCACGTTCTCCAGCCACTGGAAGTAAACCTTGGTCCACCGATCGGGGTAAAACGTGATCTTGCCTTCGCGTGCGGCCGCCAGTGCCGGCTCGGCCAGCGGCTTCATCCGCACGAACCATTGCCGCGAGAGGTACGGCTCGGTGACGGTGTCGCACCGGTAGCAGTGGCCCACGGAATGCACGTGCTCCTTCTTGTGTTCAAACAAGCCGAGCGCCTGCAGGTCCTTCACCACCTGCTTGCGGCAGGCGAAGCGATCCAGCCCCTGGTATTTGCCGGCGGCGGCCGTCATCTTGCCGTCCTCGCCGATCACGGTTACGAATTCGAGCTTGTGGCGGCGGCCCATTTCGAAGTCGTTCGGATCGTGCGACGGCGTAACTTTAACCGCGCCGGTGCCAAACTGCGGATCGACGAGCGGATCGGCGATTATCGGGATTTCGCGGTTCATCAGCGGCAGCAGCACCTTCTTGCCGATCAGGTGCTTGTAACGGGCGTCTTCCGGATGCACGGCCACAGCGGTGTCGCCCAGCATTGTTTCGGGGCGCGTGGTGGCAACCGTGATGTGCTCGTCGCTGCCGGCGATGGGATACTTGATGTAGTAGAGCGCGCCGGTGAGCTCGCGGTGCTCGGATTCCTCGTCGGAGAGGGCCGTGCAGCAGCGCGGGCACCAGTTGATGATGAACACGTCGCGGTAGATCAGGCCCTTTTCGTAGAGTTTCACAAAAACTTCG
>DATLAR010000001.1:0-17323 GCA_035527355.1 Planctomycetota bacterium | reverse complement strand
GCTTCCCGGCGGAGGCTCTCTGTGCGCGATGAACTCGCCCGTCTGCGTGGACGGCTATCTCTACGGCAACGGCCACACCTACCGCGGCGGCGGGTACGGCTATGAAATCCCCTGCCTGGAAGCCAAGACCGGCGAGGTGGTGTGGAGGCACAAAACCTTCGAAGGTGGCGGGATGGTGGCCGTGGATGGCGTCATCATCGCCCTTCACGGCGACACGGCCGAGTTGATAATGATCAAGGCCGACCCGAAGGAATACACGGAGCTGGGCCGCCTGCCTTCTCCTTTCAAGACGAAAAGTGTCCCGTCAACGTTTCAGTGCTGGACGCAGCCCGCGGTAGCCGATGGAAGGCTATTTGTGCGCAATGAAAACGAACTGGTGTGCTTCGATTTGAAATAACCGCTGCAAGCATTCGAGCAGCCGGCTCGATGCGGCAGCGCAGGCAGTTTGAAAGGGAAAGACAGTATGGCACGCTACGCAATGGTTGCATTGTTACTCTTGGCCTGCGGTGCGGCAAACCTGCACGCAGGCGAGCCTGAAGGGCGCTTGCAGCGGGGCGATTATGTGGCTGTCCTGGGCGATTCGATGCCCGTGGTGTATGGCCAGGCGCCTATTCAGGCGCAGTTGTACTCGAATTTCATCGAAGAGTACCTGCTGATGTGCAAGCCGGCGCCAAACCTCAGCCTCACACAATTCGGATACCCGGGCGTGACGTCGTACAATTATGGCCACTGGACTATGGCAAACGACTTGCTGCGATTCGGGCCAACAGTGGGGGCCGTATGGTTCGGCACGGGCGAGGCCGGCTGGGCGCCGCTCACCCCCGAGCTGTCCAAGAGCTACCGCGACGGTCTGAAGGTGATCGTGACGGGAATGAAGAAAGGCAACGTGCGAATCATAGTGCTGGGCACGCCCAGCGCCCTCGATCCCGACACGACGAACGGGGGCGAGCAAAAGGCCGCCCAGTTCAATGAGACACGCGCCGCATTGCGCGATATCGCCCGCGATGTTGCTCGCGAAGAAGCAGCGATTTTTGCAAACATCTTCGATCTGATGATCGACGTGACGACCAAAGGCAAGGAGAAGTACGGCAAGGCATACACGCTGGCGAGCGACGGCAACCTCTGGAGCATCCAGTGCAACGGCCACCTCGTAATGGCGTATGCCTTCCTGAAGGCGCTCGGCTGCGACGGCAACATCGGCACGATCGCGGTCGACCTCGCCGCAGGCAAGGCCGAAGCCACTGACGGGCACAAGGTGCTGTCGGCGAAGGGCGGACAGATCGAGATCGAAAGCTCGAAGTATCCTTTCTGCTTCACGGGCGACGCGGCAAGAGCGGCTGCGCTCCGGCAGGTTATTGAGTTCCTTCCATTCAACGACGATCTGAATCGCTTCCGGCTGGTCGTTCGCAAGATCGGTGCAGACAAGGCCACTGTGACGTGGGGCGCTGCATCAAGAGAATTTACCGCCGCCCAACTGGAGAAAGGGATCAACCTTGCGGCGGAGTTTCCGGACAATCCCTTCTGCGAGCCGTTTGCCAAGGTGGAGGAGCAGATCATCAAACAGCAGAAGCTTGAGACTGTTCTCTCCAATGATCTGATGCATCGGCTGCCCACATACGTGCACCACATCCCCGCGGCGAAAGAGACTGTTGACCAGCTTGAGCCTGCGATCGTCGACAAGAGCAGGAAGGCGCGCGAAGCCGCCGCCGCGGCTGTGATACCCGTCACTCACACGATCAAAATAGTACCGGTGAAATAGAGGACCTATCATATGAAAAAGTACATTCTCATTGCTATGTTGATCCTGGCTTGCCCGATCCAGTCTGAGGCGGCGCAGGATAAACTGCTGTTGCGCGACGCCGACCACGTGATGATGTTCGGCGATTCGATCACCGCGCTTGGCATCAACCCGATGTTCGTGTCCGACTACCTGCTGATGTGCAAGCCCGCAACCAATCTCGGCCTCACCTGTATCGCGCGCGGAGGCGAGACGGCAACCGGTTCCTCCCTCTACGCGGCAACCTACATGCGCATCAAGCCGACCGTGATCACCACACTCTTCGGGTGGAACGACGGGGGCTACTCAGGGCCGCTGACACCCGAAAGGGCGAAGGCGAATCGCGACGGCCTTACCAAGATCATCAACGACGCCAGGAAAGCCGGCGCGCGGCTGATCATCATCGGCTCGCCCACCTGCGGGGATCCCGACTTCGGCTACGGCAGCAACGTGGAGAAGGCGGCCGAGTACAACAAGGTGCTCTCCGAACTGCGCGACGTCGGCCGGGACGTCGCGAAGAAGGAGGGCGTGCAGTTTGCCGAAGTCCACGATCTGATGATGGGCGTGCTTGGCAAGGCAAAAGCCAAGTACGGCAAGAGGGGCTACTGTTTCAGCAGGGACGCTGAATACGACGGCGGCTGTCACGTCAGCGAGAGCGGCCAGCTCGTGATCACCTACGCGCTCCTCAAGGCGATGGGCTGCGACGGCAACATCGGCACGATCACGGTTGACCTTGCCGCAGGCAAGGCCGAAGCGATCGACGGCCACAAGGTCCTCTCCATGACTAACGGCCAAGCCGAGATCGAAAGCTCGCGATACCCGTTCTGCTTCTATGGGGACGACACCGTCAAGGCGACATCGACGCGCAACGTCATTCAGTTCCTGCCGTTCAACGAGGATCTGAACCGCTTCATGCTGATCGTCCGCAACATCGGCGCCGACAAGGCGAAAGTGACCTGGGGCGCCGGCTCAAAGGAATTCTCCGCCGCGCAGCTCGAGAAGGGAATCAACCTCGCGGCGGAATTCATGGACAACCCTTTCAGCGAGCCATTCGCCAGGGCCGAGCAGGCGATCAAGGGGCGTCATGGAGGCTACACCCTGAACGAATTGCTTCACCCCCTTCCCATGTATGAACAGTACCTTCCAGAAGAGAAGGCGTTGACGGACAAGATATTCACGATCATTGACGACAAGTGCAAGCAGGAGCGCGACGCCGCATTAGCGGCCGTGGTGCCGGTCAAGCACACGATCAAGGTCGAGCCGGTGAAATAGCGCACGAAGATTGCTTCGGGAGCTTATGGTGTGGGTAACTACAGCGAGCACATGGCAAATGGGGCGCCGCCGATCCGGCGGCGCCCCGGGAACTCCAGGAGTAGCAGAATGTCATTCGGTAAAATGCTGGTAATCGGAAGTAGGTGTGCGTTTGGCATGGCGGCGGCGTTGCTGTCGCTGTGGATACTGCAAGACAGCAGCCTGGCAGGCGAGCCGCCGCCAAGGCAGGTGGCCGCGGAGATCAAAGCGCTGACCGGCGCCCACACGCGCATGGCGTGGCTGCAGGACGGCGACGAGAACGTGCATTCCTGGGGCTGCGGGCCCAAGACGCTGATCATGGGTTTCGACACGGACGACGGCAAGGGCGTGCGCGCCATCGTTGCCGACCAGTCCGGCTGCGCGGGGCCCGTTTTCACGCCTGATGGAAAAGGGCTTGTGTTTACAAGAATTGACTGGGGGCCGCCGCTGAAGCGTCACCTGATGTACGTAAACTGGGACGGCACCGGCCTGCGCGAGATCGCGCCGGGCTGGTTTATCGCCGCGGCCGTCGCGGATCCGAAAGAGGGATTCACGTGGTTGTACGGCCTCGCAGAAGTCGAGGGCGGAGGGCTTTTGACCAAGCGTATCAGGATGGACAAACCGGAGGTGGTCGAGGCGCTCTGGGACAAAGCAGACGGCCCCGGGGGCATGACGGTGTCGCCTGATGGCAGGTACGTGGGCGGCGTATACAACTTCGCCGCCGGCAATGCGCCGTGCGGCGTCTACGAACTCCCAAACGTCGCCTATGTGAACGTTGCCCATGGCTGCCTGCCGTGCATGCTGCCTTGCACCGCCCCCTACCGGCTGTTCATCGCCAACGGCGACCACCGCAGCGGAAACATTGCCACGAACCCCGCCGACAAGGAGAAAATGACAGTGCATCGCTTGAGCCTGGCAGACGCTCCCATGGCCGACAACAAATGGGAAGTGCACACGCCGAGGTGGAGCAATAATGTCCGCTTTCTCGTGCTGTCGGCACCGTTCACGCCCGGCCAGAACGACCAGGGTATTCCGTTTCCCGGCGGCGAGGGCAACCCGAAGTATCGTCGTGACTACGACAAGGTGGAAATCTCCATCGGCCGGCTCGACGAGGACCTCACGAAAATCGAGAAGTGGGTTCGCATCACATACAACAACAAAGGCGATTATCTGCCGCAGGCGTGGATCGACCCCGGCAAGGGCGCTGCCTCGTCCAAAGCCACGCCCGCTCAAGACGTGAAGCAAACTCCGCGTCTGACAGCCTGGCCCCCCGACCGGGCAGGGCTTGTTTACCTGTATGAGAGAATGGGCGAGGGGATTCAGAATGACGTGGTGGACGGCTCGGGGCAGAGCCGCATGTGCCTGCCGGAGCCGCGTGATCACGCCACCTACGGCCGCTTCGGAGTGATGGACCTTGTGAACGGGTCGTTTGTGGCGAAGCCCGAGGAAACTGCGGTCATACTCGACTCGTGCAGGAAGTCTGGCGCCTTCAGCCTCGAGATGACCCTCCAGCCCGACCGAGTGGACCTCGACAAGCAGGCGGCCATCATGTCGTTCGCGTCCGAAGGCAGCGGCAATTTCGTGCTGGGCATGGAGAAGAACAGGCTCGTGATGCGCCTGCTCACGTCGGAGCACAAACCTGATTCGGCAGTCAAACTGGCTGCCCTCAAAGCTGGCGTGCTCCAGCACGTGATCATTGCATACGAGGCGGGCAAGCTGGCCTGCTACATAGACGGCCAGAACAAGGCGACCAACGGCACCATCAAGGGCAACCTTGGGGGCTGGTCGTCCGCGCCGCTCGTCTTCGGCGACCACATCGGCCGGGGGCAAGACTGGCCCGGCACACTCGAAGGCATCGCCGTCTACAGCCGCGCCCTCGATGCAAAGCAGGCAAACGCACACGCAAAGGCATACCAGGCGCGAATCGAGAAGCGGGGGCCCGCCGCCCGCATCGTTGTCGATGCCAAGCTCTTCGAGATCACGCCTAATTCCACACCAGAGGCAATTGTTCCCTACCACCGGCTGCTATTGGTGGACAACTTTGAAGTGGTGAAAGTGGTGAAGGGCAAATGCGACCACAAGACAATCGGCGTGGCCGGATGGGGAATCCTCGATGACAAAGTTCTGGAACTGAATCGCGAGAAAGGCAAGACCTACAGGCTGGTGATCGAGCCGTTGAGCGACCACCCCCAACTCGAAATAGAACGAGTGCTCAACGCCACGCAGGACCAGCTCCTGCCGCTCTACTATAATGTTGTGAAGCCGTAGAGCAGGGCGGGATCATTCAGCAAGCACACCGGCCACGCAGTCGCGCATAATGCAGCGGTTGCGTGGCTGGTTCTTTTTCTCTCCTCACGCGCAGTTCACCCTTTCACCGCGCCCAGTTGAATGCCCTTCACGATGTATTTCTGGGCCACCACGAAAAGTATGATTACCGGGATGATGTTCATAACGCTGGCAGCCATCAGCAGATTGGTCTGGCGGCCGTACATGCTGTCGAAGTAAAGCATGCCGATCGGCAGCGTACGCAGGTGGTCGCTCTTGATCATCACCAGCGGCCAGAAGAACGAGCCGCAGGTGCCGAGGAAGGTGAAAATCGCCAGCGTGATCAGGCCGGGCCGCGTCAGCGGCATGATCACGTCCCAGAAAATCGTCCAGTGGCTCGCACCGTCCACCGCCGCGGCTTCATCGAGAGATGAGGGGATCGTGAGCATGAACTGCCTGAGCAGGAAAGTGCCGAAGGCGCTGAACGACGCCGGAACGATCAGCCCCATGTACGAGTCGAGCAGGTGCAGCTTCGTCATCACCACGTAGTTCGGGATCATAGTAACCGCACCCGGAATCATCATCGTGGCCAGATACAGCTTGAATATGGTGTCGCGGCCGCGCCAGTGCAGGCGGCTGAACGAATACGCCGCCATCGCGCTCGTCAGCACTTGCAGCACGGTCACCCAAGCCGCCACGAAGATCGTGTTGAAATAATAGCGCGCAAATGGAATATGCCCGAACACGCTTGCATAATTGCCGGGCATCCATCGCGACGGCAGCGGATCCAGGCTTTCCACCTCCGACAGCGGCTTAAAGCTGCAGAGCAGCATCCAGAGAAACGGCACCAGCATCGTGAGCGCGAGCACCGCCAGCATCAGGTGGCTCACGCCAAAACGCCCTTTCGTGTGCCACCACGCCCACGCTCGCTTCCTGCCGCTCGCGGCCCTTCCGGCGCGATCCCGTTGATTTTGCCGCTCGCTCATGAGTAGTTTACCTGTTGGCTGCCGTATTTCCAGATCACGAGCGTGGCGGCAAAGATGAAACCAAACAGCACCCATGCCACCGCCGACGAGTAGCCGATCTGGAAATCGGCGAACGCCTTGTTGTAGATGTAAAACGACAGCGTAGTGGTGGTGCCGGCCGGCCCGCCCTCCGTGAGCACGCGAGCCTGCTCGAAGCCGCCCTGCAGCCCGCCGATGAAACTCTTTCACGCAGGGCATCCCACGAGGCGTGGCTCGTGCCCCAGGCTGCATTGAGCTTTTCGACCGCCTCGTATTTTGCCTTCAGGTCTTCGATGAACGCAGCCTTCGCCGGCTGGTCGGGCGGCGACGTCAGCGCCGTTACGGCAAGAGAATAATCATTGTCGCCCAGCGGAAGCTCGTTTTCCACGTAGTAGCCGATGCACCACGGATCGCCCAGCGAAGGCTTGGCCACCAGCGCCGTCTGCTCCATTATGCTCGTCTTGAAGCCCGCATCGAAAACATCATAGAAGCCGTTCGGCATCTTCTTCTGATTCCACAGCCAGATCGGCCAGGTATAGGGCGTCTTCTTCTGCAGTGCTATGCGCTGGTCGGACCAGTTTGCGATGGTGTTCATACCCCAGCTTCGCAGGCGGCGGTGAACGAGTCCCTTGTAATCCTCCTCCCAATTCGCGCCGTGCTTGCGCATTATGTTTGCCTGGCTGAAATCGAAATGGCGCGCGTTGCGCCCGCCGAAATGGCCGTTGGCGCACCATCCGGTGCCCTCGCATTCCTTGAACTGAGCTTGCAGGCCAGGAAGGTTCTCGAACCAGTTTTCACGCTGCTCGGTGATCGTCATTCCCTGCCAGTTTGTGCAGCAGAAACCGATGGAGAAGAACAGCTTGCCTTCCGGGTCCACCAGCCACCACTTGCCTTCGTGCTTTGCGGTGTAAAAGAAGCCCGTAGCCTTCAGGGCGGGGCCATTCTTCCATCCGCCATACTGAAGACCGGCTGGCGCAACGCGGCGACTTACACGCCCGTCTTGAACAGCCGGCGGAAGTCGTCGCCGCCGTTGGCCTGCCTGGATTTCATGATCGCCGCCGATGGAAAAGCGAATGCAGAGCGCACCGCGCCGGCCAAAGGCGACCAGCGGCTGCTGATAACGTTCGTGAATGGCAAACCGCGCGTGCTGCTTTACCAGCCGGTGTATCCGGGCGCCCGCGACAACGAAGGATGGTCAACAAAAACCCTTGCAGGCGGCACCACGCGATTTGATCGCGTGGTGGAACTGAAGGATGGCGTGTCGGTCGCGATGACCGGCGAGAAGGATTTCACGGTGGAGGCGGCGATTCCGCTGAAGGCTTTGGGCCTTGCACCGGCTGCCGGGCTTCGGCTGAAGGGCGACTGGGGCATCCTCACCAGCGACGACGGCCACCAGGTGAAGGTGCGGGCATACTGGTCGAACTCCGGCGCCACCGGCACGGCGGACGAGGCAGTGGAAGCACGCGTCGAGCCGCACTACTGGGGGGGCCTGTCGAGTTTCGCTGAAGACATGGTCCAATGTCCAATCGCCATCCATCGGCAGCTCGGCGGAAACAGGCCCCTGCCACACGTCGATCTCGGCGGTTGCACCGTCAACTTCCTTGAATGCCAATCCGTTGAGCTTCTGGTTTTCCTTCCATTCCATGAGGTAAATGCCGGGCTTGTCGGGGGCGATGGGGTCGGTGCGTTTCGCATCCCATTCACCGTTGGCCGAGATTTCACCGGAGCTGACGCGTACGCGGGCCGACCGTGCCGCGTCCGAATATCGCCGGTTCAACAGGCGCAGGCCGTCGAGCCGCCAGAACTTGCCGTCCTTTTCCTTCGGCTCGAACAGCACCCGCACTGCGCGAGTCATAGTCTTGGGCGGGGCGGCCACGCAGTTCCAGCCGGGTCCGCCGGACGATTCAAACGGCGTCCAGTCTTCATCGCGCTCCGGCCTCGGCGGATACGGCGCGTCTGGCTTGAGAGCGGCAAACTGCAGCTTTCCCTCGGCGGCCGGCCAGGGAAACACGATGCTGCCCAGCGGCACCGGCTGGCGAAACGCAATCACCGACACGTGCTTTCCGCCTAGCGGCTGCGATTCGAGATACAGCCGGCCGTTGCCCTGCGGCTCGGCCTTCTGCGGGTTCACCTTGTCGCCGCCCGGAGGATCGCCATCGATGCGAAGCAGTTGCAGGAAGCTGCGATCGGGAGGCGTCGGCAGGCTATTCGCCAGGTCGACCGCGTCCGCGGTGGCGGAGTTGTCGATCACTCGCTTGAGAGAATACGCGAGATAAACCTTGCCATCGTGGGCGGCCATCGACGAGATGTAGCCGCGGCGGTCGGGTTCACGGTTGGGATTGAAGCTGTTCGTTTCCTTCCGCGCAGCGGCATCGATTCGCCGCACTTTGAGTGTGCAGTCAAGCACGAACAGGCTCTCGGCGTCGGCCGCCATTCTGTAGACGCCGGTCCACGGGCCGAAGTCGTGCCGACCCCAGAGTCGCCGGCCTTCGAGGTCGCAAAGAGCCAGCGAGCTGCCGGCTTCGGCCATGGTGGACGCGAAAAACACGTAGTCGCCGAACGTAGTGCTGGCGAAGTTGGGGTTGTGGTCCGACAGCCACCCGTGCTCGCCCGCGTGGCCGATCAGCCACGGCATGCGTTCGGGGAAGAAGTTCTGGAGATTCGGATACGGCGTGATGCCGTACTCGAGCGCAAGCTGCGGCCCTGCGATCGTCTTCCACGCGTACTGCCCGGGTGCGACGTAATTGCCGGCTTCATCCTTAAGGTCCCATGCCTCGTTGGCCTGCCCCTCGGCGCGTAAGGTTTGGGCGAAGAGGTTGCGGACACGCCGTCCGTTGGCGTCTTCGATCACGAGAGCGGCGTCGCCGCTGGTGCCGTAGCGGGCGCCTACGCGAAACGGCGGCCCGTCGAGTACCCGTTGTTCCCCCGCAGCCGCGGCTGCCGGCGCCAGTGCTGAAATCAAAATTGTGATTGCTGCGCGTTGGATGCTCACAATTGCTGCTCCTTGTCAAACAGGCTTTCCAGCTCGAACTCCTGCGTCAGATCGATGGTTCTGTCGATCACGTTTCCGCCGTCGCTGATTTTCAGCGCAAGCACCAGCTTCTCGCGGTCGAGCCGGCCCTGTATTTCGGCGGTGCGGCCGTGGATGTCCCAGCAGTGGAATTCTTGCCAGGTGAGCAGGTTCAGGCGCTCGTCGGGGCGCTGGATGCGAAACGGCCCGCCCCTGATAAGCTTGCCGAATATATTGCCGTCGGAGAAGTTGTCGGGGCAGGGAAAAACGATGGCCAGCCCGCAGTCGTCGATGATGTTGTTCACCACTCGATGCCGCCGGCCGGTGGAGCCGCGCCCGTAGTCCATGCGATCAACGCCGCCGAGGTTCAGGAAAACGGCCGCACCCTCGGTTCCGTGTATGTAGTTGTTCCGCACGATCAGGTAATCGCAGTCGTGTTCGTAGATGCCGTGCCCGCCGCCGTTGGATTCATCCTTGATGATGGCGTCTCGGCGCACATCCCACACCACGTTGTTGTCCACCTCGTTGGGAAACCTTGACACTTCCACGAATATGGCGCCCATCATCGTGCAATTGATGCCCGCGAGCACGTTTCCGCAGATGCGCGTATTCACCGTTTGCCAGTCGGCCCAGATGCCCGGGCCGTAGCCGTTATCCAGTATGATGTTGCGGCGCACCAGGCAGTCTTGCATCGAGTGAATCTTGATGGCCGACGATTCCCAATAGTGCTCAACGTTGTGCCGGCAGTTGCGCTCAAAGCGGTTGCGCTCGATCAACGTGTCGCTGATCTGCACCGGATGCCCGCCGGGCGCCTTGATCTCCGCCGCAGGCAGCCGGGCCGCCCCCACGCCCGCGATGCCGCAAACGCCGCAGTCGGCGATGGTGTTGCGGCGGACGATATGGTGGCCCTGCTGCTGCTCCGACTGGCGCTGAGGGGCCTGCTGGCCGATGTCAATCCCGATGCTGTTTGCCCAGCGCACGCTGTTGTCTTCAATGATCCAATGATGCCCGCAGAAGGTCGACAGCGCCCCGCGCTGCGGCGGCGGAAAACCGTTGCCCGTTTTCTCGAAGGCAAGCCCCTTCACGCGGATGTATCCCTGGTATGGCACCGCCGGCGTGAAGCATTGCTCGCGGGCGGTAAACTCTATCACGCGGCCCGACGGGTCGCCGTCGTTTTCGAGGCGGAAGTGCAGCATCAGGCCGCTGTCTTCCGTCCAGAACTCGCCCGGCTTCAGCCCCTTGCCGTATGGGAAAAACACCTGCACAAGCGGCTTGCCGTCGGCAAACAGCATTCCGCGCCGCATCATGTAGTCGCCCCGCGGCATGTACACAGGTATGCTGTCGTAGAAATGCTTGTCGCCCCACGGAGTGTTTGGCACGTTGGCCATGCCGAATGGATTGTAGCCGGGCATGCTCTGCGGGGGCAGCTCGCCCTGCCACACCGGGGGCCGGTCCGGCAGCAGGCGGTCTTCCCAGTGAAACAGCCGCCAGCCCTCCGATGCGGCCCACGGCCCGCGCCAGACGTCGGCGCCGCTGATTATCGGATGCGCGCCCGGCGCCGCCTCATAGCTGATCATTCTCTCCGGCCCCAGCCCGCCGCGTGCCGGCCGCACGCACTCGCGATACGTGCCGTTGCCGATCAGCACGCGCTCGCCCGGCTGGAGAATCTGCGCTGCCCGCCCGATCGTGAGGAAGGGCAGGTCTTCCGTGCCCGGGTTGCCGTCGCACGCCTTGGGGTGCGCCTGGCTCACGTGGTAGGTTCTGGTGAAGTCCGTTGTGCATTCCCAAAACTTGAAAGATGTGCCGTCAGGCAACCGATCAAAATTGCTCTCTGTCATGTAATATTCCCTTATGCTGCGTCGCTGGCCGCACCTTTCTGCAAGCCGTTGAGCCTATTGCACTGGAGCTTTGCACGCTGCATCATCATGCCCAGCAACTGCACATGGCAAAGTATACTCATATACGCGCGTCTTGTCAAGCGGCGAGAGAATATTCTTATTGAAAAAAAATTGCCGGCCTGCACGAGCACACATCTAAATGGTTTCAGCGGCTTATCTTATTGCTCTCGCCACATCGGCCCCGAAGTTCACGCCGGCGATGGAGATTGGCTGCCATAGCGCAATGCGGCTGTAGTTGGGGCAGAGCGATTTGCCGGGCGCCCCGTTTCCTCTTGCATTCCCAAATAGTATCATTACAGGCGCACGCCCGGCATCCGGCGTTGTGAAACTTATTCCGGCATTCCTGTTGTTTACACTGGTGAAGCCGCAATGACGGGATTATTGCATGATCAGCGCGAGCCAACCGCTGGAAAGGATGTCGGCCATATGAATACTCCGCTCATCATTGCCCATCGAGGCAATGTGGCGTCTGCACCGGAAAACACGCTCGAAGCCATTCGAGAGGCGATTGAGATCGGCAGCGACTGCATCGAGGTTGACGTTCGCTGCACGAAAGACATGATCCCGGTGCTCATGCACGACCCGGCCATTGGCCGCACAACCAACGGACGCGGAAACGTGGCCGAGCTGACACTCGAGGAAATCCGCGGCCTCGAAGTCAATTCGGAACAGGGAGGCGAGCGCATACCAACCCTCGAGGAGGCGATTCTCGAAGTGCGCGGCAAGGCGCGGCTCGTGGCCGAGGTGAAGGTGGATTGCACCGAGCAGATCGCCGAGCTTGTGAACAGGATGCGCGTGGCTGACGGCATCTTTTTTTCCGCCTTCCGGCTGGACCTGATTCAGAAGCTGTATCGCAGCATGCCGAGCTTCGACATGGTTTGGTTGCTCGATACGCAGGGTTGGGTGGGTGCGCAAGCCGCAGCGGCGATCGAAACCGCATCGGAGAGCGAAGTGACTATCGTGGCGCCGTCGCTGCAGGCAATCACCGAATCGTCGGTTTGTTGCGCGCACGAAGTGGGCCTGCAAGTGTGGACGTGGTGCTGCGAAGACGAAGAGCAATTCCGGAAAGCGCTGAGCCTGGGGGTGGACGCCATAATAACCGGAAACCCCGGCCAGCTCATCGACATGGTGAAATCGCGCGGGCCATCGCCCCAGCACTTCGCCGCACCCGTCACGATGCGATAGCGGAAATGGAAGACAAGGCAAACCACGGAGGACACAGAGGGCACGGAGAAGACACGGAGAAGAAGAGCAAGGATTGGACATCGAACATCTGAACATCGAACATCGAACATCGAACGGGGCTGGTTCGCGGTGCCGCCCTTCGTGGTTTCACGGGCGGATGCTGAACGTTTTGAATTGCCCGGCAGGCTGCTGCCAGTCGATCTCCACCTTGCGCACGTCGGCCGAAACGGGCCCCTTGTGGCACCACGCAACCATCGCCTCCACCTCCTTTTTCTCGCCCTCGAAAACGGCCTCCACGTCGCCGTCCCAGGTGTTGCGCACCCAGCCCGTGATCGTTTTGTATTTGGCGGCTTCGTGCTGACAGGCGTAGCGGAAACTGACGCCTTGCACGATTCCCCCGATCAAGACATGTGCGCGAGCTTGCGGCATGATTCAAAACCTTGTGACCTCGGACCTTGGACCTTGGACCTTGGACTTTGGACCTTGAACCTTGGACTTTGGATCTTGGACCTTGGACTTTGGATCTTGGATCTTGGACTTTTGACCTCGGACCTTGGACCTTGGACCGTCAGCAGGCGCTCCGGATGAAATTCAGCAGCAGTTGCGGCCCCGCCTCGGTGAGAAACGACTCCGGATGAAACTGCACGCCCTCGAGCAGGTGCTCGCGGTGGCGCAGGCCCATCAGCTCGCCCTGGTCGCTGTGCGCCGTGGCCACAAGCTCAGGCGGAATCGTGTCTTCCTTCACCACCAGCGAATGATACCGCGTGGCGATGAGCGGGTTTGGCAGGCCCTTGTAAATGCCCTTGCCGTCGTGGTGGATGGGCGACGTCTTGCCGTGCATCAGCCGCCCCGCCCGCACAACCTCCGCCCCGAACGCATATCCGATGCACTGGTGCCCGAGGCACACGCCGAGGATCGGCAGCCGGCCGGTGAAATGGCGGATCACGTCGTTCGAGATGCCGCCCTCTCTTGGAGTGCACGGGCCGGGCGAGACTATGATATGCGAGGGCTTGCGCCGCTCGATCTCCGCTATGGTGATCTTGTCGTTGCGGAAGACCTCGACCTCGCCGCCCAGCTCGCCGATGCGCTGCACCAGGTTGTACGTGAACGAATCGTAGTTGTCGATTATCAGGATCATCGAGCCACCGGGTTCCTCTTGGCCAAACGGCCCTCGCGCAATATGCACGCCACAAACCAAACTATAGCACAGCCACCGCGGGGAATCAACGTAAATCGAGGGTGGATACGATAGACACGATGGACAGGGTTGACATGATGAAAACGACGGACACGGTGGACCCGCCATCAGGGTACAGAGTGTCCCTGGCCGATCCTCTTAATCCTTGTCGTTGGGTTGCCTATCTCGGCTTGCGTTCGGCCGGTTTATTCCTGTCGAGGCCGAGCGCCGCTTTCACTTCCTCCTTGTAAACCTGGTCAGCCTTTTCCGCCGCTTCCTGCCAAAGCTTCTGCGCCGCCAGCGCTTTTCCGAGGGCTGCTCGCTGCTCTTCGGTGAGCAGGTTGCGCAAATCCGACAGATACTGCGTGTGGGCTTCCTGCTCGATCTTCTCCTTGGCCTCGCGGTGCACCTTCACGGCTGTCCTGTCGCTTGGATCGATCGGCGCAGTCAGTGCCACAGCGGCATTGGCCTTGCTTTTCTCACTCTTCGCTTTCGCCTCGGCTATCTTTTCGCGCAAGCCCGGCTGCCCCGAAACGAGCTTCTCGAGCAACTGCTGCTCGTTTCGCACCTGTCCCCTGCTCACCCGCATGTCGCCTGGCGCGAGGTCCTTGAGCACTGCTTCGAGCTTCTCGTCCGCGAGCTTTACTGCCTCGTCGCGTTTTTTCATCGCCGCCAGCACGCCGTCCAGTTGGGTCTTGTGCTCCGGCGTCACCCCCTCGCGCAGCTCGGCCAGCAGCCGCTCGTTCACGGCGGTGCGCGCTCTCGCCAGCTCGTCGGCCAGTTGTCTCTCGTACTTCAGGCCAAGCTCGCCGGCCTTGACCTGCTCGGCCTCCGACAGCCTCAGCAGGCCCAGTGCGGCCCTCAACGTGGAGAACTCGGTGGGCAGCGTATTCGGCCGGTCAGCCGCCTTCCGGTCCTGTTTGCCGGGGGCCTCGCCGCCAAATGCCGCACATGACGACAGAACACAAATGAGCAGCACAAGTTTTCTCATGATTCGAATCCTCTCAAAAAAGACCACGGTTTCAAAACCCTTCGGCCGGCGGATAGGATAACAGAAACAGCATCGAGCGTCAAGGTTCTTTCTTGGGCTTCAGGGCTTTAGATTCTGTTGAATGCGCAGAGGGCTTCTGTATTTGGCCCAAAGCCAAAGCCCAAAAGCCTCCCCCTCACTTCGCCGCGATGCTCACAAGCCTGTCGGGCACCACTTTGATGTTCACGATGGCCTTGCCTTCGAGGTTCCGCTGCACGCGCTCGTCGGCCAGGGCGGCTTCCTTCACCTGTTCCTCGCCCAGGCCGGCAGGCAGGGTGAGGTGCGCACGCACCTTGCCGTTGATCTGCACGGCCATTTCCACCTCTTCCACCTTCAGGGCCGCGGCGTCCCACGCGGGCCAGGGCTGTTGGAGGATTGTGCCCTTGCCGCCGAGCACATGCCACAGCTCTTCGGCGATGTGCGGCACGATGGGCGACAGCAGCATCACGGCCGATTGCACCGCCTCGCGAATTGCAGCCGGCAGCGATGGCGCCGCCGAAGCCGATGCGCTGTTCATCAGCGAGATCGCCTCGCGCGTCTGCGATACCAGCTCGATCACGCCGCTGATCGCCGTGTTGAAATGGTAGTTGTCTTCGATGCTGTCGGTCACGCGCTTGATCGTCTCGTGCGTCTTGCGGCGCAGCTCGCGCGATGCCTTGTCCGTCTGCTCGCCCGCCGGCGGCTTGCCGGCCGCCGTGTTCAGCATACCGATGTTGTCGAACACCGTGCTCCAGAGGCGGTTGAGGAACCGGTGCGAGCCCAGCAGCCCCTCGTCGTTCCATAGCTGATCGCGCTCGGGAGGCGTGTCGGACAGTATATACAGCCGCAGCGTATCGGCACCGAACTTGGTGATGATCTCGTCGGGGCTGACGACGTTCAGCTTGCTCTTGCTCATCTTGGCCACTTCGGCGTGAACGGGACGGCCGCACTTCGTGCAGCGTCCCTCGTGCACCTCGTCCTGCCGCAGCCATTTGTCTTCCTGGCAGTAAAAGGCCTCCTTGCACACCATTCCCTGGCAGAAGAGATTGGCAATGGGCTCTTCGAATGGCACGTAGCCGAGGTCGTGCAGCACGTGCGTGAAATAGCGGCAGTAGATCAGGTGCATGGTGGCGTGCTCGATGCCGCCGATGTATTGGTCAACGGGCATCCAGTATTTCATCGCTTCGGGATCGAGCGCGCCGTCGCCGTCGCGGGCGTTGAGGTATCGAAGGAAATACCAGGATGAATCGACGAAGGTGTCCATCGTGTCCGTTTCGCGTTTTGCGGGGCAGCCGCACTTGGGGCACGTGGTCTCGACGAAATCGGGGCAGCGGGCCAGCGGGCTTTCGCCGGTGGGTTTGAATTCCACGTTTCTGGGCAGCAGCACCGGCAGGTCTTTTTCGGGCACGGGCACCTCGCCGCAAACAGGGCAATAGACAATCGGGATCGGCGCGCCCCAGTAGCGCTGGCGGCTCAGCAGCCAGTCGCGCAGGCGGTAGTTCACAGTGCCCTTGCCCCAGCCGTTTTTTTCGATATGCTGGATGATCTTGCCCATTGCTTCGCGGTTGGGCATGCCGTCGAACGGCCCGCTACGCACCTGCAGGCCGTCGCCCTCGAACGCCTGGGCCAGTTTGCCGTCGAGCGTGCCGTCGGGCGGCTGGATCACCACCTTGATCGGCAGGCCGTATTTCCGTGCAAACTCGAAATCGCGCTGGTCATGCGCGGGCACGGACATAACGGCGCCGGTGCCGTAGGTCATCAGCGCGAAGTTTGCAACGTAAAGCGGCACCTCGTCGCCGTTCAGCGGGTTGGTTACGTGCAAGCCCGTGAAAAGGCCCACCTTCTCCATGTCCACCCGCTCGCGCTCGGACGTGCCGCCGCGGCGCATTTCGCGCACTTGGCGCATCACCTCTTCCTCGCGCGGCGTGCCCTTCACCAGCTTCTCCACCAGCGGATGCTCGGGCGCGATCGACATGAACGTTACGCCGTAGACGGTGTCGGGCCTGGTGGTAAACACCGGCAGCGGGTCGCCGGTTTCGGTGACGGTGAAATCTATGCGGGCACCTTCCGAGCGGCCTATCCATTCAACCTGCATCTTCAGCACGCGCTCGGGCCAGCCCTTCAGTTGCTCGTGGTTGCGCAGCAGGCGCTCGGCATCCGACGACATTTTGAAGAACCACTGTTCGAGGTCGCGCTGCTCCACGGGCGTTCCGCAGCGTTCGCATTTGCCGTCTTGCACCTGCTCGTTGGCCAGCACGGTGGCGTCGCGCGGGCACCAGTTTACGGCGGCTCGTTTCTTGAACGCCTGGCCGGCCTTGTAGAACTTCAGGAACAGCCATTGCGTCCATTTGTAATAATCGGGATGGCTGGTGGCCAGCTCGCGGCCCCAGTCGTAGCCCCAGCCGGCCTTGCTCATCTGGGCGCGCATCTTCTCGATGTTGCTGTTCGTGCTGTCTTCGGGGTGCATTCCTCGTTTGATCGCCGCATTCTCGGCCGGAAGGCCGAAGCTGTCCCAACCCATCGGCGAGAGCACGTTGAAGCCCTTCATCATTCGGTAGCGCACGATCACGTCGCCGATGGTATAGTTGATCACGTGGCCCATGTGCAGAGCGCCGGAAGGATATGGAAACATGCAAAGCACATAGTTCTTCGATTTGCCGGGGCGCAGCTCGGCCTTGAATGTTTTGTAATCCTCCCAATACTTCTGC